>NZ_JAUJUH010000004.1:0-156065 GCF_030484085.1 Erwinia wuhanensis | reverse complement strand
CCTGCCGCCTGCCGCCTGCCACCTGCCACCTGCCACCTGCCACCTGCCACCTGCCACCTGCCACCTGCCACCTGCCACCTGCCGCCTGCCGCCTGCCGCCTGCCGCCTGCCGCCTGCCGCCTGCCACCAGCATCCTGCGCCTGGCTATTCCATTCTCTTCTCTGAATCGGGTTGTTTTTGGTTCAGCAACCTGGCTAATCTGTTCTTTATCCTGTCCGGCAAGCCGTCAACAAAAGCGCGGGCCGTTATGTTCATCCCTTACAGAGACTGACCGTGGCCGATAATCTTTCCTCATCTGAACGCCGTCGGCTAAAAATGGCGGCCTTAATAACCCGGCTGGCGCCAGGCAATGGTTACACTCAATCGGCTTTGGAAGAAGTGCGGCTGCTGCGTTCTGATGTGCCGCTGGAGAGAACGCCGGTGCTGTATGAGCCTTCCATCGTTATCGTCTGCCAGGGACGCAAGCGGGGTTTCCTGGGCGACAACGTTTATATCTACGATGCTCAGCAGTTTCTGGTGGTGGCCGTGCCGTTGCCTTTTATCAGCCAGACAGAGGCCTCAAAGGAAGAACCGATGCTGGCCGTGGCGCTGCGCCTGGATTTACAGGTGCTCGCGGATTTGCTGGTTACGCTGCAACTGCCCTTTGCGGCGGAGGTGGAGCCGGTAAGTATGCTGTCCACGCCGCTTGATGAGCGTCTGGGAGACAGCGTGTTACGCCTGCTTGAAGCGTTGCAGTCGCCGCAGGAGACTCAGGTTCTTGCGCCAGGGCTGCTGCGTGAAATTTACTATCGTGTACTGGTCAGCGAGCAGGGCGCTGCGCTGCGGGCCGCATTAACAAATCAGGGATACTTTGCGCAAATCGCGCGCGCGTTACAGATAATGCAAACCCGCTATCAGCAGCATATGGAAGTAGCCGACCTGGCACGTGAAGTGGGAATGAGCAGCGCGAATTTCCATGCGCGATTTAAGGCCGTCACGCAAAGTTCGCCAATGCAGTATCTCAAGTCTTTGCGCCTGCATCAGGCCAGGCTGTTAATGGTGCGACAGGGATTTTCTGCCGTCGCGGCTTCGGCAGAGACGGGCTATGAAAGCCCGTCGCAGTTCAGCCGGGAGTTTAAGCGCTTTTTTGGCCGAAGCCCGCAGCAGGAGGCGCAGTATATGCAGGAAATATTACGGCTGGCGCCGGCTTGTAGCCTGGCCGGGTCATATCAGTAAGGACTGGCGGTAGGGCGGATCACCAGCTCGCTGACATCCACTTCATCAGGCTGAGCAATAACCCAGGCGATAGCACGGGCGACAGCGTCGGCATCAAGCGCCACGCGCCGAAACGTTTTCATCGCCTCACGAGCGGATGCGTCACTGATCGTCTCCGCCAGTTCAGACGTCACCACGCCAGGGGAAACAACCGTCACCCGTAATTTATCCGTTTCCTGCCGCAGTCCGTCGGAGATCGCCCGTACGGCGAATTTCGTCGCGCAATAAACCGCAGCGGTAGGGGAAACGCTCAAACCGCCAATGGAAGAAATATTGATAATATGGCCGTGCTGCTGCTGTTCCATTACCGGTTGGGCCGCGGCGATGCCGTGCAGGACGCCACGGATATTCACGTCGATCATCTGATTCCACTCATCCACCTTGCGCGCCGACAGGGGCGAAAGCCGCATCACGCCAGCGTTATTAATCATGACGTCCAGCCCGCCAAAATGCTGCTGCGCCGCAGCGACAAAAGCTTCAACTTGTTCCGGGCGGGTAACGTCCAGCGCCATTGAATGCGCTTCGCCGCCTGCCTCGCGGATCTCCTCGACCAGCGCTGTCAGGCGATCCACACGTCGGGCGCCCAGCATGACGCGAGCGCCTTTAGCGGCCAGCAAGCGAGCGGTTGCTTCGCCAATACCGCTGCTGGCACCAGTAATAGCAACGATTTTATTTTTCAGTTCAGACACGGAAACCTCCAATAAGAGAACGGCTGAACGGCATCTCCGTCAGCAGTCATCAGCGTAAGCGGGTTGCCGCGCAGGAAAAATAGCCGTGGCTCTTTAAAGCTTGCCCGATCCTCTGAAACTACGCGTCCGCCGGAATAAAAGGCGGATGGTAAATGGCGGTGCTCCAGTGGCGGCTGCTGGCATGCTTCTCGGCCAGCCAGCCCTGTTTACGCAGCTGTCGGGCGATCAGTTTATTCATAATGCCGTGCCCGGCCAGCAGCACGTTGCCGCGTGCCGACAGCGCAATCAGCTTGGCGGCTGCCTGCTGCGCCCGCTGTTCCGCCTGCTGATAAGACTCCACCGTTCCGGCATAGCCACCCAGCCACATCAGGCGCAATGCCAACAGCCAGAAGCCAGGAGGAAGATGGGGATAGCCCAGCCGCATCACGGGCAGGGAAACCTCGCTGAACAGCGGATCGATGTCAGCCGCTTCCAGCCCCAGCTTCTCCAGCGAGGAGCGTGCGCGGGGCAGCGGGCTGGCCACAATATAGTCCGCCGTGGCGGCAACCTGGCGGCATCTGTCCGGCGGCATATCCTCTACCTGCGACATATCGTACGCCTCGCACCACGCTGCCATAGCCAGCGCGGGCAGAGGACCGCCCTGAGGATGATCGGGTTTACCATGGCGCATCAGGATAATAGTCATCGGTTTCCTCAAAGGTAACGTTAAGAACGGCAGCGCGCTGAGAAACCCGGGCCTGCCGATCGTTAACCTGTCATCCGACTGCAATCTGCCAGCGATAGAGTGCAGCCGCTGATGCCAGCGCGAAAAAGCGCAATAATTGTACTTAAGTAAACGCTTTGCATGGTTTTTTGGCAAAAAGCCGCATGCATAAATTTTCACGTAAATTAACTTTATGATTTAAAACAAATTATATCATCTGTTTTTTTAATGAATGTGAAGAAAGGCTAATTTGTTTCGTCAGGTGGCTTGATTTATCTACGCGCGTAGATACAATGGCGGCGCGTTGAAAATTCACGGTGACGAGGCTTGTTTGTCCAGTGAAGGTCAAATTTACTTTACGTTTTAAACGACTGATACCTTAAATCAGCGGACGCAAAGTAAACAAAACGAAGTCCAACACCAGGGAACCCGTTACTGACCTTTAATCATGGCTCAGCAAAAGCACGTCCTCACTGGCGGATCGCCCACGTAGCAGGTAGCCAGGGAAGGCGATACAGACCTCCTCATATCAGGGAATTTTTCATGTTGACACAAAGCACCCGGCAGGACGCTGTTTCCGCAGCGGATGCGCGTCTGACCACGCCGGAAGGGCGTAAGGATTTCTGGCGGGCGACCTTCTCCTGCTGGCTCGGTACCGCGATGGAATATGCGGACTTCGCGCTTTACGGCCTGGCGGCCGGCATCATTTTCGGCGACGTATTCTTCCCCAACGCTACGCCCACCATGGCGCTGCTGTCGAGCTTTGCCACCTGGTCAGTCGGCTTTATTGCCCGTCCCATCGGCGCACTCTTTTTTGGCTGGCTGGGCGATCGCAAAGGCCGCAAGATAGTGATGGTCACCACCATCATCCTGATGGGCCTCTCTACCACCCTTATTGGCCTCATTCCCGGCTATGCCACTATCGGCTTCTGGGCGCCGGTCTGCCTGGTGATTTTACGCTTTACCCAGGGGTTTGGCGCCGGGGCGGAACTCTCCGGCGGCACGGTGATGCTGGGAGAATATGCGCCAGCCAAAAAGCGTGGTCTGGTCTCCTCGATTATCGCGCTGGGATCGAACAGCGGTACGCTGATCGCTTCGCTGGTCTGGCTGGCCGTGGTGCAGATGGATCAGGCGCAGCTGCAGGCGTGGGGCTGGCGCATTCCCTTTCTGTGCAGCTCGCTGATTGCGCTGCTGGCGCTGTGGATCCGTCGTCACCTGAAAGAAACGCCGGTGTTCGAGCGTAAAAACGCAGAGATGCAGGCGGCACGCGAAGGCAAGCTGGTGATGTATCAGCCCGCCGCCGACCGCAGTTTCTGGCAGCGCAGCCGCTCGTTTCTGGTGATGCTGGGCCTGCGCATCGGCGAAAACGGCCCCTCCTATCTGGCGCAGGGCTTTATGATCGGCTACGTGGTGAAGGTGCTGGCGGTGGATAAATCGGTGGCGACCTCGGCGGTATTTATCGCCTCGCTGCTGGGATTCCTGATTATTCCTTTTGCGGGCTGGCTCTCTGACCGGTTTGGTCGCCGTATCGTCTACCGCTGGTTTTGCCTGCTGCTGATCCTCTACGCTTTTCCGGCTTTTATGCTGCTGGACTCCCGCGAACCGGCTGTCGTGATGGCGGTGATCGTCACGGGCATGGGATTAGCCTCGCTGGGGATTTACGGCGTGCAGGCGGCCTGGGGCGTAGAGCTGTTTGGCGTAAAACACCGCTACACTAAAATGGCGACCGCCAAAGAGCTGGGGTCTATCCTCTCCGGCGGCACGGCACCGCTGGTTGCGGCGGCGCTGCTATCCTGGACCGGCCACTGGTGGGCGATCGCCAGCTATTTTGCCGTGATGGCGGCTATCGGATTTCTGACCACCTTTGTGGCGCCGGAAACCCGGGGTCGCGATCTTAACGCGCCGGAAGATGCCATCTGATATAACGCGGGCGGGTTGCGCCGCCCGTCAGGAAAAGAGGTGCCACGTTGGCGAGACAAAGTTCTGAGAGGGCGACGCGTGCCGATGTAGCCAGAGAAGCCGGTACCTCCGTCGCGGTGGTCAGCTATGTGATCAATAACGGGCCGAGGCCGGTGGCGGAAGCGACACGGCTGCGCGTGCTGGAGGCGGTGCGGAAAACCGGCTATCGCCCTAACAGCCTGGCCAGAGCGCTGGCGCTGGGCACGACCAAAACCTACGGGCTGGTGGTGCCGGATATCGGCAACGCGTTTATCGCCTCTTTCGCGCACGCCCTGCAACAGGAAGCGTTGAGCAACGGCATGGTGATGCTGCTGGGCGACGCGGGCAACAGCCGCCAGCGCGAGCTGGAGCTGATCAACAATCTGCTCAGCCAGCAGGTTGACGGCCTGTTTTACAACAGCGTCGATCGTCATCCCTATATCGATATTATCCAGGCCAGCGGTACGCCGCTGGTGATGCTCGATCGCGTCGATCCGGCGCTGAACGTCAATATTCTCCGCGTGGACGAGCGCGAGGCGGCACATCAGGTCACCACGCATTTGCTCAGCCACGGCTACCAGCAGGTTGGCATAATCAGCGGCCCGCCGGAGATGTATAACGCGCAGGATCGTCTGGCAGGCTGGCGACAGGCGCTGGCGGATTTCGGCATCCCGGCACGGCCCGAGTGGATTTTCCCGGCAGCCTACACGCGCGAGGGCGGCTACCTGGCAACAAAGAAAATGCTGCGCGGCGGCGCGCTTCCCCGTGCGCTGTTTGCCTCTAACGAGCTACAGGCTATCGGCTGCATGCGGGCGCTGGCAGAGCAGCGACTCCGCGTGCCGCAGGATATGGCGCTGGTCTGTTTTAACGGGACGGAGCAGTCGGCTTTTCATGTGCCTTCCCTGACGACGGTACGCCAGCCGGTGGATGCGATGGCGAAAAAAGCGCTGGCGATGCTGGCCGCGCCGCAAAGCGAGGTGCAGCTAAGCGAGTTTTCACACCAGCTGCAGATTGGAGAATCCTGCGGCTGTGGCCCTGTTTCCGCTGCGGTGCAGAACTAATGAAAAGAGTAATAATCGACTGCGATCCGGGCAACGGCGTGGTCGGCGCGAACGTGGACGATGGCCTGGCGCTGGCTTTGGCGATCGGCTCGCCCGGCATCTCGCTGGAGATGATCACTATCGTGGCGGGCAATACGCCGAGCCAGACGGGTTTTAACGTGGCAAAGGCGCTGTTAGCCAGGCTTGAGCTGGACGTGCCGGTCTATAAAGGCGCCGACAGGGCGTTAGCGGAGCCGCCGCAACCCTGGCGCGAGGCGCTGGATAACCGCGTCTGGCATACGCAGCTGGCGCACTTTTGGCAGAATGTTCGTCCGCCCCGCGCTTATCAGGCGCCGGAGGAAGAGGCCGCCGATGCGATGGGACGGCTGATTTGCGCTAATCCCGGCAAAATCACGCTGGTGGCGATTGGGCCGCTGACCAACGTCGCGCTGGCGCTGGAGCGCTATCCGCAAATGGCGGAAGCCGTGCAGGAAATCGCCATTATGGGCGGCGTGTTTGCGCTGGACGACTTTATCAAAGACACCAATTTTGGTCTGGATCCTGAAGCGGCGCGACGGGTGCTGACCTGCGGCGCCTGTATTACGCTGGTGCCGATGGACGTCACTACCCGCACGATGCTGACCCATGCCGATCTGCAACGGATAACCGCGCCTGATACGCCGCTGGCGAGATTCGTTGGTGAAACGCTGCGGCCCTGGCTCGACTATTCCATGCAAACCCGCAGGCTGCCGGGCTGCTGGATCCATGATGCGCTGGTGATGGCATGGCTGATCGATCAGCGCGTCGCCACGGCGGCGGATTATTATGTCGATGTAGAGCTGCGGCCGGGCATGACGCGTGGAAAATCCTGGCGCTATCGTCTGCCGCTACGGGTCGATACGGCCGTGGGCGAGCTGACCGGCGGGCTGGCGCACGTGCTGCAAACGGTGGATAACGCCAGGCTGCTGGCGATGCTGGAGCAGGCGTTGGCAGGGTAGGGGCGTTCAGGCCGCCCCTCTGTGCGCCAGGAAATCGGCCACGGAAACCACGCGGCTCAGTTCTTCCTGGGTGCGGGCATCGTTCTCTATCTCCCAGATATCAAGGCTGTTCTGAATGTTTAACCAGAACGCGATACTGGTATCAAAGACGGCGGCAAGCCTGAACGCCATATCGGGCGTCAGCTTACGGTTGTTATTCACCAGCGCGCTAACTGAATTGCGATGTACGTTGAGCATCTCTGCTAAATCATTGATTTTCAGATCTAAAGGCTCCAGGTACTCGTACAGCAAAATATCTCCGACGCTGGTGGGTTTGCGTGTAGCCTGTTTCATTAGTTTCTCCAAATCAACGTTGCGCTAACGGTATGTTTTATAACGATGTGGATCCAGATACAGATCGACCGCTTTGCCATCGAGCCACTTAAATATAAGTCTGTACCGTTCGTTAACCCGCAGCGAAGAGTAGCCTTTTAGCGGCGGCCTCAATTCTTCATATCTGTTGCCCGGCGGCGATCGTAAGTCTTTACAGGTGACGGCCGCATTAATCATATCCAGTTTGCGCGCCAGGGCTGACTGAATATCAGCCGGGATAAGACGGTGCGACTTGTTATACAGGAAAAAATCCTCCAACCATTTGTCCCGAAAACTGTCGATATTTCTCAGCATTTTTGCCACCTCCGTGTGACGCCTGGCCAATACTTTATTGCACAACTGCACTGTGCGCAAGTGCAGGTGTGCCTGACGCAAACGGCGCGCTAGCTTTTTGCCCGCTGCCAGCGTAGCGCGTCAATCAGCAGCAGCAGCAGCAGGCTGACGCCCATCACCGGCAGGCTGACCGCCAGCGTCGCGATGCAGACCAGCAGCAAAAAACGCGCGCTCAGGCCGAGTCGCCGCCAGTGATAGATCAGCGTTTCCGCCGGATGGCAGCCCCGGGCAGCGGCAGGGCGCCGCAGCCACCACAGACGATAGCCGAGCACAATCATTATGCAGAGTCCCAGCCCAAACGCTGCCAGGAGCAGCTGGTTCGGCAGGCCAAACAGTACGCCCATATGTGCATCCACGCCCCAGCGGGTCAGCTTTGCCAGCAGGCCGAATTGCGCAAAGGTCACTTTGTCCATCACGCGAAAGCTGGCCGGATCCACCGCGACGCTGTCCACCTTCGTCGGCCAGCGGCGGTCGATCTCGCTGACGATCCAGGCCTTGTCGGCTTTCGTGGTCGGCCGGATTTCTATTTTCTCTGCCCGGATCCCCGCAGCGCGCGCGGCCTGCACCACGCCGTCAAACTGCGCTGGCGTCATCGCCACGGCGGCCGCTTTCGGCATGGCCATGCCCGGCATGTCGTGATGCGCGGATGAGGTCATATGGTGTCCGGCGTGTTCGTCCATCGGGCTGGGTTTATCGGGCAGCAGCGAGGTATTGACGGCAGGCGTCATCCAGCCGAAATGGGCGCGCAGGGCGGAAATATTATCGCCCGCCCAGCGCGACCAGGTCAGGCCGGTGGCGGAGAAGAACAGCAGACCGAGCAGCAGGATCACGCCCAGCGTGCTGTGCCAGTAGCGCTGACGCAGGATCGGCTGACCGCGTCCTTTGGCGTGCTGCTTTGGTCGACCGGCAGCCCAAAGCAGCACGCCGCCAAGCGCAGCGACCCACAGCCAGCTGGCGGCCAGCTCGCTGTAGTTTCTGCCGAGGTCGCCCAGCAGCAGATTACGATGCAGATAGTCCAGCCAGGTGCGCAGCGGCAGCACGCCGCTGGTGCCGTAAACCGGCAGCATGCCGCGGATCTCCAGCGTGGCGGGATCGACAAAAACGGCCGTGCTTTCAGAAGGGCCGGAAGTCGGTGTGGTGAACATCACGCGCGTGGTCTCGCCCGGCGCAGGCGCGGGACGCACGGCGGCGATCGGCAGATCGGCACCGACAAAATCCTGCGCCACGCGCACCTGGTCGGCGAGTGGCCTGGCCGGTTCCGCGTTATCGGTAAACAGCTGGTGGCTATAGAGCGCATTTTCCAGCTGCGGCGTCAGCACATAGATCGTGCCGGTCAGGGCGGCGATAAAAATAAAAGGCGCGATAAACAGCCCGATATAAAAATGCAGGCGACGCAGCAGCGGCAGCAGCGCGCCGTGAGTGGTGGCGGCGCGCAAAGGCTGCGCCAGGCTTTTTTCTGACATAGGAATTCCATCCGCCTGAATCCAGGCATAAGCAGGTGACTGTCGCAAAAGCGACGCTTTTTTAGCGGGACGGCTTAGCGGCGCGGCGGCGCGCGGGGATGGAAAAAGTGGGGAACGAAGCGGGCGACAACGGGCCTGAACAGCGGCAGCGCGGGCAGTCTGGCAGCCTGCAGCGACGACCAGAGCGGCGGCAGCCGGGTAAGATCGAGCGGCAGATGGGCCAGCAACACGCAGTAACCGCAGGCGCTGTCGTCCATTACAGAAAGGGGAGGTCCGCCTTTGGCGCGACCGTTATCTTCCGCTACTGTGGCGCTCTCGCCAGGCATCGCGGACGCGTCGTCGTGTGCCAACCCGGCGTGGCCGATCATGGCGGCATCGGCCATCATCGCCTCATCCATCGCCATGCCCGGCATCATCATGCTGTGCCACGCAGGCGACGCCACCAGCGATTTAGAAATCACCGGCGCGATAAACAGCAGCATGACGGCAAGCAGGCCAAGCCAGGCGGCAAGGCAACTACGCCGCATTTTAATCAGCGAAAGGTTTGGCATATCCTCAACGGCAACGGCGCCAGCGAATAAACGGTGGCCAGTGTAGCAAATTCACTCACCTCTGTTGTGAAAAGGTTGCTTACAACCTGAATTAAAGGCTGACAACTGCTTCGGCCTTTAGCAACTTCTTACATGCTATAAACAAATAGTTAACATTTGCGCCGCCTTCCCTGGCGGATTTTGCCGTCTGCAAGACAGGAACTTCATATGCTTGACTGGACTTCTACCCAGCGCAACGTGGCCTTCGCCAGTTTTGCCAGCTGGATGCTGGATGCGTTTGACTTTTTTATTCTGGTTTTCGTGCTGAGCGATATCGCGGCGAATTTTCACGTTGGGGTGGCGGAAGTGTCGCTGGCGATCATGCTGACGCTGGCGGTGCGGCCGATCGGCGCGCTGCTGTTTGGCCGTCTGGCAGAAACCTATGGCCGCCGCCCGATCCTGATGAGCAATATCCTGCTTTTCTCGCTGTTTGAGCTGCTCTCCGCCTGGTCGCCTACGCTTACCACCTTCCTGATTTTGCGCGTGATTTACGGCATTGCGATGGGCGGCGTCTGGGGCGTAGCCTCGTCGCTGGCGATGGAAACCATTCCCGATCGCTCCCGAGGGCTGATGTCCGGCATTTTTCAGGCGGGCTATCCGGCAGGCTATCTGCTGGCCTCGATTATTTTTGGGCTTTGCTATGCGTCTGTCGGCTGGCGCGGCATGTTCCTGATTGGCGCGATGCCGGTGCTGCTGCTGCCGTTTATCTGGTTTAAGGTGCCGGAATCGCCGGTCTGGCTGGCCGCCAGAGCGCAGAAAGAGAGCGTGGCGCTGCTGCCGGTGGTGCGTAAGCACTGGAAGCTGTGCCTCTATCTGGTCGGGCTGATGGCCTGCTTTAACTTTTTCAGCCACGGCACGCAGGATCTCTATCCAACCTTCCTGAAGGTGCAGCACGGCTTCGACCCGCATACCGTCAGCCTGATCGCCATTGCCTACAATATTGCCGCGATGATGGGCGGCGTCTTTTTCGGCTCGCTGTCGGAGAAAATCGGCCGCAAGAAGGCGATCATTATCGCCGCGCTGCTGGCGCTGCCGGTGTTGCCGCTGTGGGCTTTTTCCAGCGGATCGTTCACCATCGGGCTGGGCGCGTTTCTGATGCAGTTTATGGTACAGGGCGCGTGGGGCGTGGTGCCGACCTGGCTGACTGAACTGGTGCCGGCCAATACGCGAGCGATACTGCCGGGCTTCGTTTACCAGCTGGGGAATCTGATAGCGTCGGTCAATGCCACGCTCCAGTCCGGCATTGCCGAAGCGCACGGCAATAATTACGGCCTGGCGATGGCGATAGTGGCCGGAACGGTGGCGGTATTGATTGCGGTTATCGTCGCCTTTGGCAGGGAAACGCAGGGCAAAGTCATCACCCGCCAGGAAAACTAAAACGGCTTCAGCCCGGCGGCTGGCAGACGTCTACCCAGGTGGCGTCGGTCAGCTCCGCCAGCAGCTGGGGAGAAATACGCACCGCGCTGTAGATGGAGCCTGCCGCGGGCAGCACTTCGTCATACTGCCGCAGCGACACATCGCACAGCACCTGCAGCGGCGTTTCCAGGCCGAAAGGGCAGACGCCGCCGACGGGATGGCCCGTCCAGCTCACCACCTCATCGGTGCTGAGCATCCGCGCCTTCGCGCCCAGCACCGCTTTCAGCTTGCGGTTATCCAGTCTTAAATCACCACAGGTCACGATCAATATCACCCTGTCTTTTACCTTCAGCGACAGCGTTTTGGCTATCTGCCCCGGCTTGACGTAGTGGGCACGCGCCGCCTGCGCCACCGTGGCGGTACTCTCCGCCAGCTCAATAATGCCGATATCGGGCGCGCGCTCGGCAAAGAACTGCCGTACAGACTCCAGGCTCATGCTCCAGCTCCTTAACGTTCGGGGCGATAAAGCTGCCACAGAGCGGCCCGGCTGTAAACGGGCAGGAAAAAATTGAGACCTTTCGGGGCGGGAAGGGCGGTCAGACGGGCTTGAGCGTGCAGTTGCCGCAGCGCTCTACGTCAGGCAAACGATAGCGCTGGCAGCAGGTGCGGCGCTGCATCTCGCCGTCTCGCGGCAGCATGGTGCGGTAAAAAGGATTGTCGGCGCCATCGGCGAGCGAGCGCGAGAAGAAAAATGCGTGCTCCAGCTCGGCGCGCAGGCTCTCGCCCAGCAATGGCGCCAGCTCGCCCAGGAACCAGTGCACCGCGAAGCCGGTATTGCTCCAGATCAGCTTGCCGTTGATATCGCCGTGCCGTTCAATTCCGTTTACGATCGGGATCAGGCAGCGCTGGATCAGGCGATCCATCCGGCGACGCGGGCTGAGGTAGCGCGCCTCTTCATCTTCCTGCACGTCGATCCAGAAGGCGGCGGGGCGGCCGGTTTCATGAAACTCAACGTGAATATGTTCCGGCGAGCAGTCCAGCGCGCGGTTTTCCAGCAGCAGCGCCATCATCAGCGGCGGCAGGAGCAGACCCAGATACCACTGCGCCCAGAGCGATTGCAGCGGTTTGTTTTCCCTTTCCTGGTCGCCGTGAGCGCGATAAATAAAATCGCCGTAGCGCGCGTTGAGCCGGGCGAACGCCTCCGGCTGCGACCACTGCTCCAGCGTCAAACAGCCGGCAGGCGCCGCTTCGTTCAGCCTGATTGTCTCCAGAAAGTAAGCGCGATGCTCGCTGAACAGCGCACGTAGCGAGCCGGCCAGCGGGCGATGGCTCTGGAGAAAGATAAGCGGAGAAACCGCTGAATCTGGGGCCTGACGACGAAGTGTGCTCATGGGTTATCCGGCATCAATCTAAGTGGGAAAACAAATGATAATCGTTCTTGATTGTATCTGAGGCCTGGCGGACAAACAAGCGCCATTTTTTCCGTCGCCCGGACGCCAAAAAGCACGGTATTTTCTGAATAAAGTAATTTGTATTAATGTCGCAGGCGGGAAAAAATCGTGCGGTAACGATTCCGCAAGTTTTGTCCGGCCATTAATTTGATTTTAGGCTGGCCGGATACAGAAAATAATTACTCAGTATATGAATAATAAAAACTCGTAGCGGAATTTACCTTAAAGACGCATAAAGGAATTCTGAAAAAAAACGTTTCCGGCAGGTTGGCTCTTTTTAATGAATATAAATCAAATAAGACTGGTGCAGGGGAGGGGATATTAAGGCAAATTTATTTCACCGACCCGAATTGTTCAGGCCGGTGAAAGCATTAAAGCGTGTTAGCAGGTTTGTTCAGATCGTGTTGACTAAGCGCTTCCCAGGAAAGAATAGTATTCCGTCCCCGATTTTTCGCCAGATAGAGCGCGCGATCGGCATTGGCGACCGCGCTGTCAAAATCCTCATCGACTATTGGGGCAAAGCCCGCGCTGAGGGTAACGTGTGTGGCGACGCGCTCGTTAAACAGATGCGGGATCTCCAGCTCGTGCACGTACTGACGAATACGCTCCGACAGCTTCATCGCGATGGCGTCGTTAACGTTGGTCAGCAGCACCAGGAACTCCTCGCCGCCGTAGCGCGCCACGATATCGCGGGAACGCACGGCGTCGCGGATGGCGATTGAGACGCGTGCCAGCGCCTGGTCGCCCATCGCGTGCCCATAGTTATCGTTGTAGGCTTTAAAATGATCGATATCCAGCAGCAGAACAAAATGGTTACCTGCATGATTATCAAATATATTTTTCAGCCGGTTCATCAAGCCCCGCCGGTTATACAGGCCGGTTAACGGGTCGAGCATGCTCAGATCGCTCCAGGCTTCTTTCTCTTCGTAGAGCTGGCTGACCAGGCGTCGGGTAAAGCGATCCCGCCGTCTTTGCAGGATATGGTTCAGCGTAAAGCCCACCAGCGGCAGCAGGATAGTGAAGGCGATAATCGCCGTATTCTGGCCGCGATCCAGCACGACCACCGCCACCGAAGGCGGCGCGGTATGCAGACAAAATGCCAGCAGATTATCGTTCAACGCAATGGCCGCGATAAAAAAGGCGCAGAACAGGCTGAGCAGCAAAAAACTGTTATCAAAATAGAAAATTAATTCAAATGTCAGGACAATTTGCCAGGCCCAGAGCAGACCGGTGGTTACCGCCGCGATATTTAATAGCGGAAATTTCCCTCTGGGACGCAAAAATGTCCATAACAATAACAGCCCGCTGAGCAAAGCAATAATCAGCGTGGGCGCGCCGGTTTTTTCTTTTCTGCTGTAAATATAAAATAAAGACGCTGCTGTGTTTAAAAAGAGAAATAGCATCAGCGAAAACCGATATTTGCTGTGAAGCAATTCATTATAGCTTTGTAATTTCATTCTTTTCTACTCATGACTGCCTGAATAGCGCACGGCCTGGCCTGAAAAAAGGACCATGCCGGGAAGAGTCTGCTGTTGTTATTATATGGATTTAATAATAGTAAGGCGCCGACAATTTAACACTTAATAACTCTGGTGTCATCATCGGGCGTAAAGACACGTCAAGAAATCTTGCTGCAAAATGATAGGAGTTCTTATATGCTATTGGGAATCATTATCATTAGTGGCGCGAGCAAAGCGATGCAGACCGCCGCAAAAGCCGCTTGCGGCACAGGGGGAACAGGCTGGATGGCAGGAAACAAACTGGAAAGTGCCTGGGGAGCGCTGCTTCCTTGCGCGATTATGCCGCTGATTACGTTACTGAATCTCTCTTTCAATCAGTGGCGGCTGGTAATGGTGGCCGCGCTACTGGCGACGGTAGTCATGCTTTATCACAAACGGCTGCGCCACTATCTGCTGCTGCCTTCTTGCCTGGCGCTGGCGGGCGGGATGATAGCGATCTCGGTTAATTTCGGCGCGCTGATAAAATAGCGGCCTGCGATAAAGCCAGCAGCGGAATCAGTCATACGCCTGCCGACGCGGCTAGCCAGCACGACGGGGAACCATAGCGGCGGGAGCATAGCAATCCGCTGCGGCAAAGCGTTATGCGGCGGCGAGGCGATCTCGTGAACGATAAAACGTTACGCGGCAGCCTGGCGATGCCGTAGACGACAAATCCCGTGCAGTGACCTGGCGAACCCCTGGAAGATCAAGCCGGGCAGCAGCATGGCGATGTTATAGACGGCAAATTACCGCATAGTCAGCGCGTACGTAAGCATAACGGCAAAGCAGGTATCGGCATCAGAAGCAAAAACAGATATTGAAAGCAGAGATGGTAAAAACAGAAAAGGGGTAATGCGAGAGGATAAAAGCGCAGAAAAGAGCGTTCAACGTGGTGCGAAGAGAGGGACTTGAACCCTCACGTCCGTAAGAACACTAACACCTGAAGCTAGCGCGTCTACCAATTCCGCCACCTTCGCATCGTGTTGAACTTTTTACTCATATCACCGCATTGGTGCGAAGAGAGGGACTTGAACCCTCACGTCCGTAAGAACACTAACACCTGAAGCTAGCGCGTCTACCAATTCCGCCACCTTCGCGCAGATGCTGCGTAATATGAATAACGTGGTTTTTGGTGCGAAGAGAGGGACTTGAACCCTCACGTCCGTAAGGACACTAACACCTGAAGCTAGCGCGTCTACCAATTCCGCCACCTTCGCGTACCGTCAACATAACAACGTTATATTGCAACCACGGAGGCGCATTCTAGAGATTTTCCCCGACACGTCAACAGTTATTTAACGCGGCTGCGGCGATCGCTGCAAAAAGCGTCATCGGGTTGCGGCGGGCAGCGCAATCAGTGCGCAAAAAGCGGCATCTGGCAGAAGAGAGGAAGACGGCAGGCAGCGCGCAAAAAGGAGAAAGGGCCGCGTCCCGCACCGAAAAAGGTGCGGGACGGAGTGGATTAGCGCTTCGCTTTGGCCGCGCGTGACCAGACGGCGCGATAGACTTTAAAGCGGCCCGTCTGCGCCAGCACTTCGTGGCTGCCGAAGGTTTCATCCAGCACCTGCGCATAGGGCAGGAAGGCGTTGGCGACAATACGCAGCTCGCCGCCCATATTCAGATGCTTCGCTGCGCCACGGATCAGCGTCTGTGCCGCGTCCAGGCTGGTCTGCATGCCGTCATGGAACGGTGGGTTGGAAATAATCAGATCGAAACGCCCCTGCACGTCGGAATAGACGTTGCTGGCAAAGACCTCGCCTTCCAGCTCGTTGGCGGCCAGCGTGGCTTTACTCGCTTCTACCGCTGCGGCGTTAACGTCGGTCAGCGTCAGGCGAACCTTCGGCGAGAAGCGCGCCAGCATAGCGGAAAGCACGCCCGCGCCGCAGCCGATATCCAGCACTTTGCCTTTCATATGCGGCGTCAGCGTGGACAGCAGCAGGTTGCTGCCCGCATCCAGGCCGTCGCGGCTGAACACGCCCGGCAGCGTTTTGATGGTCAGATCGCCCAGCTCGTAATCGTTCCAGTACGCCTTAGCGTCAAATTCTGGCTGCGCATCCAGCCGCCCGTGATAAAGTCCGCAACGGCGCGCGCTGTCGATTTTGTTCAGGGTGGCCCAGCCTTCCACGATATCCGTGGCGCTGCGCACGCCGCTGCGGTTTTCGCCGACGATAAACAGCTCGCTGCCGACCGGCAGTAAAGAGAGCAGGTTTTCCAGCTGGAACAGCGCTTCCGGCTTGTTTTTTGGCCAGAAGTAGACCAGCGTGTCGCAATCGGCGACCATTTCCGGCGTCGCCACCAGACCATAAAAGGCATTTTCACCCATCATGCGGCTGAGGATCTGCCAGTGATGATATTGCTGGGTATGTACCCGGCTCAGCGCGGTATCCAGTTGGGCGGGCAGGTCATCCTGCAGATCGCCAGCAAACAGCACGCGGCGTTGAGTAAATTCATCACTGTGGCGCAGTATCACTTCACTGGCCGGGGTAAATGCGGACATCGGTGGCTCCTTACAAATCAGAGCGGCGATTATAGTGGTTTGTTGGCGCAGATTCGATGGGTTTGCTAGCATAGCGTCGCAATTGGGCGACCAGACGGGAAAAATGATGTCTTCCAGACGTGACTGGTTATTACAGCAGATGGGTATTACGCAGTATACGCTGCGGCGTCCGCGCGCCCTGCACGGCGAAGTCTCTATTTCGCTGCCGGAACAGATCCGGCTGATCATCGTGGCGGAAACGCCGCCGCCGTTAACCGATCCGCTGATCCGCGACGTGCTGGCCGCGCTGCTGATGCGCGAGCATGAGGTGATGGCGCTGACGCCGGAGCAGCTGGCTATGCTGCCTGACGACACGCGCTGCCCCAGCTGGTGCCTGGGCCTGGCCGGGCCGGTCGCGATCGACGGCGCTCAACTCGCTTCGCCCGTACTGGCGGAGCTTTACCATAATGCCGACGCCAAACGCGCGCTCTGGCAGCAGATCACCCACTATGAATCCGATTTCTTTACTGACGCCGCAAGATCTTGACCGCGCTTTCGCCATTGAGCAGCGCAGCCACGCTTTTCCCTGGAGTGAAAAAACCTTTGCCAGCAACCAGGGCGAACGCTATCTGAATTACCGGCTGGATGTCGGCACGGAAATGGCGGCCTTCGCTATTACGCAAATCGTGCTGGATGAGGCCACGCTGTTCAACCTCGCGGTCGATCCGGCTTTCCAGCGTCGCGGCCTTGGCCGGACGCTGCTGCAACATCTGATCGGCGAACTGGAACAGCGCGGCGTGCTGACCCTGTGGCTGGAAGTTCGCGCCTCGAATCGGGCTGCCATCGCGCTTTATCAGCAGCTCGATTTCAATGAGGTATCGGTACGCCGCAACTATTACCCCACCGCCGAGGGGAAAGAAGATGCCATTATCATGGCGCTAACTATTTAAGGGTAACGAATGCTTAAAGAGTGGGACTGGATATTGTTTGACGCTGACGACACGCTGTTTCACTTTGATGCGTACGCCGGATTGCAGCGTCTGTTTCAGCAGTATGACGTGGTGTTCTCACCGGATGATTATCAGCAATACCAGTCGGTTAACAAGCCGCTGTGGGTGGAGTATCAGAACGGCGCTATCACTGCGCTTCAGCTACAGCACCAGCGTTTCCAGGGCTGGGCCGACAGGCTGAACGTCACGCCCCTCGATCTCAACAACGGTTTTCTGAGCGCGATGGCCGAGCTTTGCCTGCCGCTGACCGGCGCGGTGAATTTGCTCAACCGCCTGAAGGGAAAAGTGAAGATGGGCATCATCACCAACGGCTTTACCGCCCTGCAACAAACCCGCCTGGAGCGCACCGGATTTCTGGACTATTTCGACCTGCTGGTGATCTCCGAACAGGTCGGCCACGCCAAGCCGCATCCGGCCATCTTCGACCACGCGCTGGAAAAGATGGGCAATCCCTCGCGCGAGCGGGTGATGATGGTAGGCGACAACCCCGATTCCGACATTCTGGGTGGGATGCGCGCCGGGCTGGCGACCTGCTGGCTGAATGCCGATAACCGCCCTTTGCCCGACGGCATAGCGCCAACCTGGCAGGTCGCCACGCTACAGGAACTCGAAGAGATTCTGATTGCTTAAGTTTGGCCTGTGCGCAGTAAAAACCTCTCAATTTTTCTTTAGTCAGCGTAAGTAACTGGGTGGGACGGAAATAATCGTCTCATCCGATACTTTATCTTTTTTATTTTCTCTCCGAAATTACCTTCCTCCCCTGTATTAAAGTTCAGTGCCAGTGCGGACTGTGTCTATATAATATTTGGTTATTTAGATTCTGTTTTTTAGTAACTAAATGCAATTGGAAGATGAAGAAAACATCATCAAAGAGGGGCGCTTTCGGGAAAATGTGCGCCAGAACGGTCAAATTTTGTTTATTTTTTTTACATTAGCAAGGCTAAAGCTTTGCTGGGACGGGGCGTAACGTTGAATAATTGGAAAGACTCTGTAAACTTGCCGAAAAAAGGGGGTATTAATCCCTGGGTTTTATACGGGCAGCCTGCTTCAGCACTGGCCCGTGCGGTAGCTATGGTGGCGCAGAATAATGGACTAATCCATTCATTTATCTGACGTTATTGCCTTTTTTGTCCGCATAATTGCTGCGGATAATCAATAAAGAAAATCTGAAAAAATGGTTATCTGAACGGTTAATTTCCAGCCGGATTGAGCGCGGCAGGCCGCAAAAAATTGCTGAATGCCCAGCTTTAAATGGTGCTATAACACGGCCAGCGCCTGTTTTAATCGTCGGCTTGCTTAATAATTAATCCGCTAACCAGACGTTGTTCTCCCGCTGGCGGGTAAACAGAAACGCTTCGGTTGTGTTAACCATTGTACTAATCGGGCGCGGCGGGGGCTGTTTTTCCACGTGGTGCGGCCAGCCAATAGCAGACTTTTGCTTCAGGCCTGTCCGGGCCGCTTCCCGTCGCGCTTTCGCGCACGCCTTTTTAAACAGAAATCATGAGGACCCGGGTGAAAATTCGAATTGCACTAAGCCTGCTTTTTGTTCTGACTGTGGCGGGATGTAAGGCGCCGCCGCCGCCAATGACCGACGATACGATCGTTTCCAGCACCGTTGACGGCGTGAAGCTGACCTATCGTCATGCGGTGCAGCCGCCGCTCTCCTTCACCCCGGTGAACGAGGAGTATCGGGCGCTTTACGCCGCTTCGGTGATGACGCGTCCTGACTTCGGCGGCAAGCTGGTCAGCCATCTGGAAAACGGCAAGCCCTATACCGTGCTTGGCTCGGTGGAGAACAACTGGTTCGCCATCGCCGAAAGCGGAGAAGAGCAGCTGATTGGTTACGTGCCGCTGCGCGCCGTGGTGAAAAGCGACCTTTACGATAAAACCGTAAAAGCCGATGCCCGCCGCAAACGCGTTCGCGCGCCGACGAAAAAGACCTGCGTTGCGGTGGATGGCGACAGCAAAGCCTGCCAGAACAGCAACAGCGGAACCTGGGTAATCGACTAATCCGGTAGCTAATAATCCAGTAGCTAATAATCATGAACAGAAACGTTTTGCGCCTGAGCTTTCAGGCGCTTTTCCTGATGGCATTCAGCGTGCTGACAGGCTGCACTTCGCACAGCGTACCTTCTCACTACAGCCTGGCGTTCAGGCACCCTTCGCAGATTAATCACGGCGCGCCGCTTAAGGTGCGCGTATTGCTGCTGCGGTCCGACGCCGATTTCCTGTCCGCCGATTTTTATTCGCTGCAAAACAAAACGGGCGCCCTGCTGGGCGGCGCGTTGCTGAACAGCGAACAACTCTTCCTGATGCCCGGAAAAAGCGCCGACACCCTGAGCGGGCCGTTGTCGGCCGAGGCTCGCTATATAGGCGTGCTTGCAGAATACCAGTCGCTCGACGGCAAAAAGTGGCGCCTTGCGCTGCCTTTGCCGTCCGGCGCGGACGCCAGCACGATCTGGCAGCAGACGGACAGCCTGCTGCAGGCCACCCTCATCGCTAACGACAGCGGACTCCTTGCCGTCAGTCACTGACGCCAGCCTGAAAACGGAAGCCTTATGAACAAAGCAGAAAAAGTGGTCTGGACCGAAGGCATGTTCCTGCGCCCGCATCATTTTCAGCAGGCGGAAAGCTATCAGCAAAGCCTGCTGAATCAGTGGGGCCAGGCGCAGCGGCCCTATATGTGGGGCTTTCTCGACTACGAAATTGACGAGGCGCTGCTGCGCCAGGGCAAAGTCGCCCTCAGTTCGGCCAGCGGCCTGCTGCCCGACGGCACCTTCTTCTCGTTTCATGACGGCAAAAACGGCCCGCCGCCGCTGGCGATACCGGACGGTCAGGGCAGCGAAAAAGTGCTGCTGGCGCTGCCCGCGCGTCGCAACGGCCGCGACGAGGTAATTTTCAGCGAAACCGCCGACTCGCTGGCACGCTATATCACGTTTGAGCAAGAGGTGGACGACTGCAACGCGCTATCGGTCAGCCCGGCCGCCGTGCAGTTTGGCAAGCTGCGCCTGCGCCTGATGCTGGAAAGCGAGCTGAGCGCCGAATGGACGGCGATGGCCGTGGTAAAAGTGCTGGAGAAGCGCAGCAATCAGGTGCGGCTGGAAAGCGGCTATATTCCACCGATGCTGAACTGCGGCGCCAGCCCGCAGCTTAGCGACTACCTCAACGATATGCCGGGCCTGTTGCAGCAGCGCAGCCAGCAGATCGGCCAGCGGCTCCAGCAGCCGGGGCGTTTCAATACTGCGGATATGGTCGACTTTATGCTGCTGGCGCTGGTTAACCACCATCTGGGCCACGTCAGCCACCTGAAAAACCTGCCGCTGCTGCACCCGGAAACGCTGTTCGCCAGCTGGCTGGCGTTTGCCTGCGAGCTGGCGACCTACACGCCGCAGCGTTTCCCGGACGCTTCGCTGCCGGTTTACGACCATGACGATTTGGCTCGCTGCTTTGGCAGGCTGATGCTGATGCTGCGTCAGGGGCTGTCGCAGGTGCTGGAAGAAAATGCCGTGCAGCTGCCGTTGACCGAACGCTCGCACGGCCTGAACGTGGCGACGGTGCCGACCAGCTCGATGGTGCGCGAGTTCGGCTTTGTGCTGGCGGTGCGCGCCAGCGTGCCCGCCGATACGCTGCTGACCCACTTCCCCGCGCAGATGAAAGTCGCGCCGGTGACAAAAATCCGCGATCTGGTGCAGCTACAGCTGCCGGGCATGATCCTGCGCCCGATGTCGGTCGCGCCGCCGCAGATCCCGTGGCACGCCGGCTACAGCTATTTCGAACTGGATAAGGGCAGCGAGCTTTGGCAGGAAATGGAAAAGTCCGGCACCTTCGCGCTTCATCTGGCCGGTGATTTTCCCGGCCTCGCCATGGAATTCTGGGCCATTCGTAGTCATTCCGCCTGACGTCAGGAGCAAGAGACATGCAGCAACGACAGGCCGCCGCACAGGGCGACATTTTTTCGGGCGCGAGCAGCGTTAACCCGCTGGTTGCGGCGGCAAATCCCCTACTGAATGCAATCCCGCAGATCCGCCACTCGGTGACGCACGCCGATCCTGGCGGTCTGCGCCAGCGTCTGATCGATGAAATCCGCCAGTTTGAAATGCACTGCCAGCGCGCCGGGCTGCCTTACGAGGTGATTATTGGCGCGCGCTACTGCCTGTGCACTGCTATCGACGAAGCGGCGGCGCTGACGCCGTGGGGCAGCGCCGCCTGGCCGGGGCAGGGCCTGCTGGTGACCTTTCATAATGAAACCTGGGGCGGCGAGAAGTTTTTCCAGCTGCTGGCCAAGCTGTCGCAGAATCCGCGCGAACAGATTGCGCTGCTGGAGCTGATTAACTACTGCCTGCAGCTGGGATTTGAAGGGCGCTATCGCGTGCTGGATAACGGCCGTTCGCAGCTGGAGACGATCAAAAGCCGCCTGCTGCAAATGATCCGTTCGGTGCGTGGCGGCTATCCGCCGCCGCTGTCGCCACATCCGGAAGATCATCCGGTCACGCGCAGGCTGTGGCGTCCGGTTGTGCCGCTGTGGGCCTGCGCCGCGCTGGTGGGCCTGCTGGCCTGTCTGCTCTACATTCTGCTGAACTGGCGGCTGAGCGATGCGACCAGTCCGGTGCTGGCCTCGGTCTATCAGACCTCGCTGCCGGAAGTAACCATTCACAATCCCGCGCCGCCCGCGCCCGCTGCGCTGAACCTGAAAGCCTTCCTGAAGCCGGAAATCGACGAGGGGCTGGTGTCGGTGAAAGACGAAGCGGATCAAAGCGTGGTGACGCTGAAAGGCGATGGCCTGTTTACCTCCGGCTCCACAACCGTGCGCGGCCGCTATGAAGAGGTGCTGGATCGCATTGCTCAGGCGATGAACAACGTCAGCGGCCGCATTCTGGTGATTGGCTACAGCGACAACGTGCCGATCCGCAGCGCCCGCTTCGCCTCTAATTACGAGCTGTCGCTGGCAAGAGCGAAATCGGTGCAGGAACGGCTACAGCAGACGCTGAGCCAGCCCGCGCGCGTGAAGGCGGAAGGGCGCGGTGAAACCAATCCGCTGGTACCGAACACCACCGCCGCCAACCGGGCGCGCAATCGCCGTGTGGATATCACGCTGCTGGTTTCCCCTGACAACACCCGCGCGGAACTGACGTCGCAGCAAGGAAATTAACGGATGATGAATATTCTGTTTGCCATTATGACCAACCGGCTGATGTGGGGCTTTCTCGGCATTACCGCGCTGTCATTCATTATCTGGGTGATCGGGCCGGTTTTCTCTATCGTCGACTCGCGGCCGCTGGAGCCGGAAGTCAATCGCCAGATCAGTATCGCGCTGCTTTATATCGCCTGGGGCCTGAGCAACGTGGTGCCGCGTCTTTACAACGCCTGGCTGAACCGCAAGCTGATGGGCAGTTTGAATCCGGCCACGGAGGAGGACGATCCGAACGTCAAGCGTTTGACCAGCGAAGATCGCGTGCTGGCGGAGCGCTTTACCGAAGCCGCCGAGCTGTTGAAAAAAGCGCATTTCAGCCGCGCGGGCAACCGTCGCTGGACGCAGCGCTTCAGCCGTCAGTATCTTTACCAGCTGCCGTGGTATGTGATTATCGGCGCGCCCGGCGCGGGGAAAACCACCGCGCTGGCGAATTCCGGCCTGCAATTTCCGCTGGCCGACCGCTTCGGCAAAGCCGCGCTGCGCGGTATCGGCGGCACGCGCAACTGCGACTGGTGGTTTACCAACGAGGCGGTGCTGCTGGATACGGCGGGCCGCTACACCACGCAGGAGAGCGAGCGGCAGCAGGACGCCAGCGAGTGGAGCAAATTTATCGATCTGCTGCGCAAGTATCGCGGGCGCCAGCCGGTCAACGGCGTGATCGTCACCGTCAGCGTCTCTGATCTGATGACCCAGTCTGCGGAAGCCTCGCGTCAGCAGGCGCTGTCGCTGCGCCAGCGCTTGATGGAGCTGCACGAACAGCTGGGCATTCGCTTTCCGGTTTACGTGCTGGTAACCAAAACCGATCTGCTGAAAGGCTTTAACGCCTATTTCAGCAAGTTCGATAAGGCGCAGCGCGATCAGGTCTGGGGCTTCACCTTTCCGTGGGAGCGTGCGAAACAGGCCGATTTCGATCTGCCCGGCGCTTTCACGCAGGAATACGCGCTGCTGCAACAGCGGCTGGACGCGGGCCTGCCGGATACGCTGATCCAGGAAAGCGATGCCCAAACCCGTGCGGAAAGCTATCTGTTCCCGCAGGAGTTCGCGGCGCTGCGTCCGCTGCTTAACGACTATCTGGAGACGGTATTCAGCCGTTCCAACTTCGAAACGCAGTTTTCGCCGCGCGGCATCTACTTCGCCAGCGGCACCCAGGAAGGCCTGCCGTTTGACCGGGTAATGGGCGAGCTGAGCCGCACGCTTCAGCTGCCAGAGTCCGACAGCGGCAACAGCGGCGCCTGGGATAAGGTGGATAAGGCCGCGCCTATTCCCGGCAACAAAGGTCAGAGCTTCTTCTTAAAGGATCTGCTGCAGAACGTGATCTTTCAGGAAGCGGGCCTGGCGGGCAGCAACCGCTGGTGGGAGCTGCGTAACCGCGCGGTGCTCTGGTCTGGCTACGTGCTGCTGCTGGGTGCGCTGATCGTCGCCACGCTGCTGTGGAGCACAAGCTACCGCAACAACAAGGCCTGGCTGGCGGAAGTGCAGGCGAAGGTGCCGGAAATCAACGCGCTGGGCCAGAATTTGCAGACGGCCGATCTCTGGTCGCTGCTGCCTTACCTGAACGGCGTGCTGCATCTGCCGGACAGCGCCGATTTTGACCTTAACGATCCGCCGATTACGCGCCGCATGGGGCTGTACCGTGGCGAAGAGGTCAGCGACGCCACCCAGGCGCTTTACCAGAAAGCGCTGAAGCAGCTGGTGATGCCGCAGGTAGCGCAGCTTATTACCAGCTGGCTGCGCGCGGATAACGGCAGCGACGCGGACTACAGCTATGAAGCGCTGAAGGCTTATCAGATGCTCTATCAGCCGAAGCACTACGACGGCAAGTTCCTGCATGCCTGGGTAATGCTGAATATCGCGCGCAGCCAGCCGCAGAACGTCACCCAAGCGCAGATCAAACAGCTCGACTGGCATCTGGCGCAGCTGCTGGAGACGCAGATCCAGGCGTCGCCTTACGCAAAGGATGACGCCCTGGTAAAGCGCGAGCAGGCGCTCATCAATCAGATGCCGCTGTCGCAGCGCGTCTACGGTCGACTGAAGCGTCTGCTGGAGCGGGACGACAGCCTCAAGCCGGTTTCCCTGGCGCTGATGGGCGGCCCGCAGAGCGAGCTGGTCTTTTCCCGCAAAAGCGGCAAGGCGATTAGCGAAGGCATTCCGGGCCTGTTTACGCCAGAGGGCTACTGGAACAGCTTTGATAAAAATATCGCTGCCGTCACCAAATCGCTGCACGACGACGATCGCTGGGTGCTGAGCGAGACGGTGCAGAGCGAAACGCAGCAGCAGATCGATTACGCCGTGCGCCAGCGCTATATGAGCGACTATATGCGCCAGTGGGACGGGCTGTTGCAGGATATCCAGCTGAACAACAGCGCGGATCTGTCGCAGCGCATTAACGCGGCACGTCTGCTTTCCGGCAATAACTCGCCGCTGCGCAAGCTGGTGATTAATCTCAGTCACTATCTGGTACTGGATAAGGCCGCGCCGGAAGCAGGCAAGGAAGAGGCGAGCAAGGAGAGCGCCAGCAGCACGCTGGATGCGCTGTTCCACGCGCGTCAGGCGGCCACGGCAGCCAGCCAGCAGCAGCAGACGCCGGAGCAGTCAGTAACCGCTCACTTTGCTCCTGTTACCGAGCTGGCGCAGCCGCTGGAGAAGGGGGGTAAAACCATCGCCTTTGACGATTTCCTGCATCAGATTGACGATCTCTATCGTTACCTCACCGCCGTGCAGGACGCGGCCAACAGCGGAATGCCGCCGCCGACCGGCGAAGCCATCAGCCGTTTGCAGGCCAGCGCAGGGCGGTTACCCGGCTCGTTGCAGACCATGTTTACCAGCATGGCGGTGGGCGCCAGCAGCGATACGCAGCGCCGCGATTTAGACAATATCCGCAAGCGCATCAACGTTGAGGTCGGCAGCTTCTGTCGCCAGGCGATTGCCGGACGCTATCCGCTTTCGCATTCGGCACGGGCGGAAGTGACGCCGGACGATCTGGCGCGCATGTTCGCGCCGGGCAGCGGGCTGATGGACAGCTTTTTCCGCGACAACCTGGCAAACAAGGTTGATACCACCCAGGCCAGCTGGCGCTTTATGCCCGGCATTGACGGCAAAACGCTGCCGGGCGGCGAAAGCGTGCTGCGGCCTTTTCAGCAGGCGCAGAGCATTCGCGACGCCTTTTTCGCCAACGGCGCGACCACGCCTTCTTACCGCGTGACGGTGCGCACCGGCCAGATGGATAACGATATTCTGACCATGACGCTGGATGTGGACGGGCAGCTGCTGCAATACAGCCACGGCCCGCAGGCGGTACAGCTGATGAGCTGGCCCGGCCCCGGCGGCACCAGCCAGGTGCGCATGCAGCTTGGCCTCGCCAACGGCACCACGGCAACGCTGGTCACCAACGGCGCCTGGGCGCTGAACCGGTTCTTCGACCGCGCGCAGCTCTCCGCAGGCGGTAGCAGCCTTAGCCGTCAGGCCTCTTTTAACGTCAGCGGCCACCACGTGACGCTGGAATTTACGCCGAACAGCATTCGTAACCCGTTCCAGCTGCCCGGTTTCGCCTGCCCATGAGCCGGGAGAACAACATGAGTCAGACGCCCGCACTCTGCTGGTATGGAAAGCTGCCGAGCGGCGGCGATTTTTTAAAGCGTCGTTTCCCGGACGCGCTGCTGGCGCAGTGGTCGCACTGGTTTCAGGTCGGGCTGCTGCATCGCCAGGAAAACACCGAGAGCGAACGGCAGTTTGCCGATGCGCCGGTCTGGAACTTTGTGGTGCCGCCGATGCTGGGCAGCCAGCAGATCCAGATGGGCTGCCTGGTGCCCTCGCGCGACAGCGTTGGCCGGCTTTATCCGCTTTGCGCGCTGATAACCTTTTCGCCGCAGAGCTGGACGCAGGCGCAGCTGGCGCTGGCGGGCGACTGGTATCAGCAGCTGGGCCGCATCCTGCTGAACGCCGTACGTGAAGGTTGGTCGTCGGCACAGCTCGACGGCGCGCTGCTGGCGCTGAACCTGCCGCAGCCGCAGCAGTCGGCCATTCTTGACGCTATCGGCTATCAGGAACAGAGGGTGACGCTGAGCTGGCGACGCGCTTCCGACTGTTTCGATCCGCAGCACTACACCAGCTTCTGGTGGACGAATCAGGCCGACGGCAAGCCGCTTTATACCCACGTGCACAGCGGCAACTTCACCGGCCAGCTGTTTTCGATGCTGTTCGATCCGGCCGCTGGCGCAAAGCCTGGCCGCCACGGTCTTTATCCGCCGATGTTCGAGTAAGGAACTGCCATGAATCTTGACGAGCTACTAGCCCCCATCAGCAGCGATCGGCCGTGCGGGGAAAACCTGGAATATGACGCCGACTATATGGCGATGGAGCAGGCCAGCGCGGGCAAAGCCGAGCAGCAGTTTGGCGACACCATCATTCCCGCTGAACCGGCGGACTGGAACAAGGTGGCGAAGCTGGCGGGCAGCCTGCTGACGCGCAGCAAAGATCTGCGCGTGATGCTGGCGCTGACCCAGGCCTGGACCCAGCTGCGAGGCTTAAGCGGCTACGCCGACGGCTTACAGCTGATCAAGCAGTCGCTGCTGCTCTACTGGGAGCCACTGTGGCCGGTACTGACCGAAGACGGCGACTACGATCCCTTTTACCGCATCAACGCGCTGGCGGCTTTAGGTGATAAGTCAGCGCTTACTACGGCTTTGCGCCAGTCGCTGCTGCTGCGTAACGCCGCCGATCAGCTTTCTCTGCGCGACGCCTGTGCGCTGCTGGACGGCAGCAAAAGCGAGTGCGACGAGTTTCCCGGCGGTCGCGCAAGGCTGCTGGACGAGCTGGCCCGGAGCGAACAACCGGGCATTGTCGCTATTCGCAGCATAAGTGAGCGGTTACAAACCATTCGTGAAACGCTGATGGAGCACCTGGGCGAAAGCGGCGTGCCGGAAATGGCGCAGCTGTTGAAAACGGTCAATACCGTCGCGCAGGCCTGTGAAATGACCGACGTCAGCGCTCTGCTCCCGCAGGCCGCCAGCGAAGAGGCGGAAAGCGCCCCGACGCAGCAACCGGCCAGGACGACGCAGACCGACTGGCGCAGCGTGCAGCCCGCATCGCGCGCCGATGCGCAGCTGATGCTGGAAAAGGTGAAACAGTATTTTGTGCAGCACGAACCCAGCCATCCGGCGCCGCTGATGATCGACCGCGTACAGCGCATGATCGAGATGGACTTTATGAGCATTATCCGCGACCTGGCGCCGGACGGCGTGCATCAGCTGGAAAACATTTTCGGGCGTCACGACTGAGGCGTCCTGACTAATCGCGCATACCAATGGAGAACATTATGGCTAGTAAATCCAGCGGGCAGAAATTTATCGCCCGTAACCGCGCGCCGCGCGTACAGATCGAGTATGACGTGGAGATCTACGGCGCAGAACGCAAAATCGAACTGCCTTTTGTGATGGGCGTGATGGCCGATCTGGTCGGCAAGCCGGTCGATAACCTGCCGTCGGTCGACGAACGCAAATTTATGGATATCGACGTCGATAACTTTGACGAGCGCATGAAGGCGCTGAAGCCGCGCGTGGCTTTCCAGGCGCAAAACACGCTGACCGGCGAAGGCAATCTGAACATCGATCTGACCTTCAACAGCATGGAAGATTTTTCGCCGGACGCGGTGGCACGCAACGTCGAGCCGCTGAACAAGCTGCTGGATGCGCGTACCCAGCTTTCCAACCTGCTGACCTATATGGACGGCAAAAACGGCGCGGAAGAGCTGATTGCCAAAATCCTCAAGGATCCGACGCTGCTGCAATCTCTCAGCCACCTGCCAAAGCAGGATGACGCGGCTAAAGAAGGAGAGCAGTAATGACCAATCCTTCCCAGCTTGAGCAGCAGGGCCAGCAGGCCTGGAGCCAGGATGAATTCAGCTCGCTGCTGAACAAAGAGTTCCGCCCGAAAACCGACTCTGCGCGCACGGCGGTGGAAAGCGCGGTGAAAACCCTGGCGCAGCAGGCGCTGGAAAACACCGTTACCGCTTCTGACGACGCTTACCGTACCATTCAGGCGCTGATTGCCGAGATTGACGAGAAGCTGTCTAAGCAGGTCAACCAGATTATTCATCACGAAGATTTCCAGCAGCTGGAAGGCGCCTGGCGCGGCCTGAGCCATCTGGTGAATAACACCGAAACCGACGAGATGCTGAAAATCCGCTTTATGAGCATCTCGAAGAAAGAGCTGGGCCGCACGCTGAAGCGCTACAAAGGCGTTGGCTGGGATCAAAGCCCGATCTTCAAGAAAATCTACGAAGAAGAGTATGGTCAGTTCGGCGGCGAGCCGTTCGGCTGCCTGGTAGGCGACTACTACTTCGATCACAGCCCGCAGGACGTGGAGCTGCTGGGCGAGATGGCGCGTATCGGCGCGGCTTCGCACTGTCCGTTTATCACCGGCACCGCGCCGGAAGTGATGCAGATGGAGTCCTGGCAGGAGCTGGCGAACCCGCGCGACCTGACCAAAATCTTCCAGAACAGCGAGTATGCTGCCTGGCGCAGCCTGCGTGAATCGGAAGATGCGCGCTACCTGGGCCTGGTGATGCCGCGCTTCCTGTCGCGTCTGCCTTACGGCATCCGCAGCAACCCGGTCGACAGCTTCGACTTTGAGGAAGAAACCGAGGGCGCGAACCACGGCAACTACACCTGGGCGAACGCCGCTTACGCAATGGCGGCCAACATCAATCGCTCTTTCAAAGAGTTTGGCTGGTGTACGGCGATCCGTGGCGTGGAATCCGGCGGCGCGGTGGAAAATCTGCCTTGCCACACTTTCCCGAGCGACGACGGCGGCGTGGACATGAAGTGCCCGACCGAAATCGCCATCAGCGACCGTCGCGAGGCCGAGCTGGCGAAAAATGGCTTTATGCCGCTGGTACACCGCAAAAACTCCGATTTCGCCGCCTTTATCGGCGCGCAGTCGTTGCAGAAGCCGACCGAGTATCACGATCCGGACGCCACCGCCAACGCACGTCTGGCCGCGCGCCTGCCGTACCTGTTTGCCTGCTGCCGCTTTGCGCATTATCTGAAGTGCATCGTGCGCGACAAGATCGGTTCCTTCCGCGAGCGCGAAGAGATGGAGCGCTGGCTGAACGACTGGGTGATGAACTACGTGGATGGCGATCCGGCCAACTCCTCGCAGGAAACCAAATCCCGCAAGCCGCTGGCTTCCGCCGAGGTGCTGGTGGAAGAGCTGGAAGATAATCCGGGCTATTACGCCGCAAAATTCTTCCTGCGTCCGCACTACCAGCTGGAAGGCCTGACCGTGTCGCTGCGTCTGGTCTCTAAGCTGCCTTCGCTGAAAAGCGATGATGCTTAAAGGCTGAAGGGAGAGCTTACCGCTGGATGCTGGCGGAAGGTAAGGCGGCTCCCTTTATAAGCTGATTAATTAAAGCTAAAGCGGTCAACGTGCTTTTTTGGCCGCTTTCCTTATCAAAAAACAGAAGCCCAGGCAGAGCGCGGTGAACAGCAGTTCACCCGAAAGAAAGCCTGAGGCGTTTATATCAAAATTTTCATAGCGGGCTACCAGCCAGATGCCGCTGGCAAGCGTGAACAGAGCATAGATGGACAGCGCTAAAAAAATAACGCTGAGTAATGACAAAAAAGTTTTTTTCATTATTTAACGCTGACCTTTTAAGTGAAGCGCCATGTGATAAGTCTCTAATTTATATCTGCCAATGCTATCTGTAAATTTAATTTATTCCGCTGTGATTTCCTCTTCCCGGAAAAAATAAATTTACGTCCTGGCGACGGGTTAAAAGATTTCTGTACGGTCGGCTGCAAGATCGTCGGAAAAAAGACAAAAAGCATGCCTTTTTGTCTGTCGCTGCTTTGTCAAAAGCAAAATTGTCCATCAAAAAAGAGTAGAAAATAATGGCTATTGATATGTTTATGAAGGTAGACGGTGTAACCGGCGAGTCGAAAGACTCTAACCACAAAGGCTGGACCGATATCACTTCTTTCTCCTGGGGCGCCTCTCAGCCGGGCAATATGTCTGTTGGCGGCGGCGGCGGTGCCGGTAAAGTTAACTTTAACGACCTGCACGTTGAAGCGCTGATCGACAAGTCCACCACCGCGCTGCTGAAGAACTGTGCAAGCGGCAAGCACATCGCCAAAGTTGAGCTGTCCGTATGCAAAGCTGGCGGCACTCAGGTTGAATACACCCGCATTACGCTGGAAGACGTGCTGGTGACTAACGTGCAGTACGTTGGTGCTGATAACGGCGACACCGTAGGCATGAGCTACTCCTTCCAGGCTTCCAAAGTGAAGCAGCAGTACTGGGAGCAGAGTTCTTCCGGCGGTAAAGGCGCAGAAAGCAGCGCTGGCTGGAATATCAAAGAAAATAAAGAAGCTTAATGCTATTGAAGCAATTTCCTTGCGGGGAAATTGCTTTTATCACTTGATATCATTCAATTACCTCATAGGGTGCCTTGATAATATCAAAATTAAATAAGGAGATTTTGATGGGTATCTCTTTTTCTGTTGGTCAGGGGGCAAAAAATAACCCCAATGATGTAAAACTGATCCAACAGCTATTGCAAAAAAATGGATTTAATAACCTGCGGGCCGATGGTGTGTTTGGGCCAAAAACGCTTGATGCAATCAAAAGCTATCAGGCAAAGTTTCTTAAACACCCTGATGGCGTAGTCGATGCAAACGGCAGAACTTTCAGGAAATTGTTAGCCGGAAACTCACAAGGGTCACCATCCGGGGATCCGCAGGAAAACCGACATTTGAATTCTGGTCGTTTGACCGTCAGTGCTGGCCAGGTGACATTTAACGCTGAAGGAAATGATAATCCCCATAGCAGCTACTTCAGCCGTCATCTGCATTGGCCTAAAGGCGTTTCTGGTGTAACTATTGGCCGGGGCTACGATATGGGCGGTCGTACTCAAGAGACGATTTTCCTTGATTTGACCCGGGCGGGCGTACCCGCCGATCAGGCAGAGCTAATGTCGCAGGGAAGAAAGTTAACTGGCGTAACGGCTGAACGCTTCGTTAACAACCATCGGAACGAATGTGGCATCATTTCACGAGAAGCACAGGCTCGCTTGTTTGAGTTGATATATCCAAATTATGTGTCCAGGGCAAAAGCTGTTTACCTGAGCAAAACCGCTAATTTTCCTGAACGAACCAGTTGGGAAGCGTTAAAAAACCCAATCAGAGAAATTGCAGTGGATTTTGTCTATCAGGGTTTGGGTTTTGAAAGGACAATGAAAGCCTGCATGTCCAATGACTACGACACGTTGATTAATTTTATTGAAACCAACGCTCAGGTGCAAAGTTATGAGGGTGGCCGTCAAAGGGCTAACTACCTGAGAAAAAACAGATAATTAGGAAATGATATGAAAAAGAAAGCGTTAGCTGTTGCAGCGATTGGCTTGCTGGCATTGAGTGGTTCTGCCCTTGCGATGGAAGACTGTTCAAAAAAGACCAGCGATCCTGAAGTTTTTACCTGTGCTGAAAATAACCGCGCCGTAGCTGAAAAGAGCTTAAATAAAGAATATTCAGAAGCAAAAAAACGTATTGAGGCAACTTTTTCTGACGAGCCAGAAGTAAAGAAAAATTATCTTCCTGTGTTTCTGGAAGCTCAGCGTGGCTGGCTAAAATATCGTGACAATCAGTGTAAAATGTTTGCACATGTCGCCGCAGAAAATAGTAATCCTTATGCAGTATTTACTAATAATTGCATTGCAAAGCTTGATGAGCAAAGAAGCAAAGAACTCAAAGAAATACCTTATGATTAATTTGTCGTATTGATCCCGCTACGACCATTCCCCATCAATACGCTGGTGTAGATAATGACGTTACCGCAGGCAGGCAGCTTTCGGCGGTAAAGGCGCTGGCTGGAATACCAAAGAGAGTAAATAATCTTAATGGTATTGCAATCTCCTCTTTGAAAAGATTGCCTGTCTGACTAATCGAAAAAATGGAAGGTCAAGCGTAAAAAACTACAGTAAATTTTCGGTAAGTACGGTAGGCGGAATCGCTGGTGGCTGTGGCGCTACAGTTGCAGCGGCACCAGCTTGTCTTGCGACAGGCGCTGCTACAGCGGGTGTTGGCGGGCTGGTTTGCGGTATTGTAGCGGCGACCGCTGGTGGTATGGCCGGTGGCTATATTGGTGATAAAGCAGCTGGCACTATGGGTGATGGCATTAACTACCTCCTTTATAAAGGGGAATAAAATGGACTGGCTTTATTTTCTAATATGCATGGAAGTTACGCTTTTTATCTTTCTCGTTAGTTCTCTTTTTTATCTTTATTTTTTTATAAGAGAAATTCAAATAAATTAGAAAGTTCATTCCAGTTGTTGATAAATAAAGGTCACCTCACTAATGAGGATTATGCTTTTTATGATTCTTTAGGGTTTTGGGGGTTTGGATTTAAAATTTCTATTTTAAATATGTTATTAAAGGGAAAGCGCGTTAAGGTTAAGGATGGACGCTATCTTGATTATCAGGCCAGAACGTATCTTGTTAAAAACGCTGATAATGATCTGCGCTGGATTAGTTCATTTTATAATATATTTAAGGTTCAAATTTTAATAACAATTTCTTTCTTGGCTTGTGTTTTTATTACCAGCAAAATGGGTGTTTAGTTGGCGCTATAAACGCCCGCCAGCATTTCAAATCATGCATTTATTGCAAGGTTTAATAATTAACGTTCTGAATACCTGAAAAAGTTGATAGCTATTATAGTGAGTATGAATTTCATTCTCAGCTTTCAGGTTATAAGACTATCGTTTTTAAGGCAAAACATGCTGTCTGACAGACTACGACCAGAAGCAGCAGGATAGAATATTAAAAATAATGAAAATCTTAAAACTAACTCTTTTTGTTCTCTTTCCAGGGATAAGTTTTTACGCCACGGCCACCAGCACAGCGGAGTCAGCAGTTATACAGGTTGAAAATACCGTTGAGAAAAACAAGCTGGTGACGGACGCCAACTGCGTTAACTACCTGCTAACGGCAGACGCTGAACCTGGTCTGGATCTGATCGACGTAGTGGAAAAGCACGGCGGCGATTGTCCGGGCGATCCCGAGACGCAGCACAGATTATTCAGCGTTTATGTCGATCAGAAAACCAGGCAGATGATCAGCGATAAAGACGATCCGGCAGAGGGCGATTTCACCTTTTTACCACCTGCCGAATAAATGTCGGTGAATGTTCTCTCTTCACCTTGATCCGCTATAAAAATATAAATTTAAGCCACATGTGGTTTTCTTACGTAGGTTGCCTGAGCAGAAAGATACTGCGCTAAAAATTAGATTAAGGTGATAACTATCTGTTTAGCGTAATCGCCTGACTGGTCATGTATTTAATACATCAAAGCAATAATTTATATATCGCTATGCCTTAATTTTTTACCGGAACTCAGCATGAAACGCCTTTTACTCTCTCTTGCCTTATTAACCAACATCGCCGTCGCCAGCCCGCATCTGGTCACGGCAGATGCGGATACGTTTGCGCCTGAACTGGCGCAAAAAGCCCTGTCGCTGGATATCGCTGGCGCAGAGCCGTTCGGCCAGCAGACCTTTGCCGTACGGGATAGCGGCCATTTACTGGGCGTGATGGTGCCGGGCAAAGGTCTGCTGCGGGCCGATATGAACGCCTGCTTTATTGGCTGGTCGCGCGATGGTGAAAGCCTGACAAACCTGGTGCCGACCATTGGCTTCAATCGTTTTGACGGCGAAGCGTGCGAAGACGTGAAAGGCGTGGGCGTAATTTCCTCGCCTGGCGACCGTGAGGTGAAAATCGCTGTGATTTATACCGCCACCACGCTGGTAGAAACCTCGCTGGTTGCGGTGGTGCTGGCGTACGATCCCCAGTCCCGCTCGCTGCTGGTCGATAATGCGCTGTCGCAAAGAGTGAATAATGCGTCAATAGACAGCGTGCCGAAAATTCGTCGCTTTTATGCGGCGCATCCTGCCAATACGGCCACCTTTGACAGCAAAAAATATCTGGCCCGTATTACGGCCTGGTGCGAAGAAGGCAATGTTGACTGCAATGACGTCACGTTGGACTCCAGAAGCAAGCTCAATGGGAAAGGCATATTGCTGCAGGGCAAAACCGTTAATGTGCACTGCCCGGAAGTTTGCGATTTTCGCGGATACGCTTTTGAAAACGCTGATTATACATACACCTTTATCACCAATGACTTTGAACGCTGGACAATGAATATCAGCAAGGGCGACCAGGTGACAGACAGCGTCGAAGGCACGATGCGCTGACGAAACCGTCGTCCTGTTTAAAGCTGTCGGGATAGCGCAATCCATGCCGGGCAGCAATCAGTTTCAACGCCCGCCGGGTCTACCGGCGCGGCCCGAACGCCGAAATCCAACGCAGGAAAACGTGATGCGATTTACGATAATAGCGACCAAAGCTGGCCAGCAGCCGCCGCAGAGCAGCTGCGACTTTCTGCCGCCGGGCGGCACTATCGGCCGTGGCGCCGACAACAACCTGGTGCTGCCGGACGATGACCGCACCATTTCCCGCCTGCAGGCCATTGTGCATATCACGGCCGACGGCGAATGCCGCATTACCAATCGCGGCAACGTGACGCTGGTGCACCTGAACGATATTCCGCTGGAGCGGGGTCGGCAGGTGGATTTGCAGGATGGCGACATCCTTAGCATTGATGAGTACCGTTTACAGGTCAGCGAACTCAACGTGGCGGCGCAGCCCGTGGCAAGACCCGCGCCGGTTGCCCGACCGGCCGCGCCGCCGCAGGAAAGCGCGCCTGCCGCCATTCCCAGTGAAATCTGGGACAGCCTGGCGCAGGAATTTTCCATCAGCGACAACCTGTCCAGCCGCAGCAGGCCCGCGCCAGCCGGATCGGATCCTCTGACGGAAAAAGCGCAGGATCGTAACCCGGTCGATCCGCTGGCGCAGTTTGCCGATAAGCCAGCGCCGCAGCTGGATCGTCGGGATCGCACGTCTGACTCTCTGTTCAGCAGCGAGTCGCTGTTCGATCGGCAAAGCATTTTTGACGACAGCACGCCGGGCACGTTGACGCAGCCGCAGCAGGACAAAAAGCAGCAGCTGGATCCGATGGCGCTGTTCGGCAGCGGCAACAGCACACCCGCCGACGGCGACGATCCGCTGGGGCTGATGATGGGCAACGCCGTCCCGCTGACGCCGGTGGATGAACCGCAGCAGAAGCGGCCACAGACTGCGTTTGTGCCGCCGGCACCAAAGGCGCTGGACAGCCAGCCGCAGACGATCGGCAGGCCAACAAGCAATCCGCAGACGGCTGACGATCTCAGCAAGTCGCCGCTGTTTGGCGAAAACCCGCAGGCCGCTGACGATCTCAGTAAATCACCGCTGTTTGATACAAACCCGCAGGCCGCTGACGATCTCAGCAAGTCACCGCTGTTTGGCGAAAACCCGCAGGCCGCTGACGATCTCAGCAAGTCACCGTTGTTTGATACAAACCCGCAGGCCGCTGACGATCTCAGCAAGTCGCCGCTGTTTGCTGAACTGCCGCAAAGCGATACGGATCGCAGCCAGCCTCCGCATTTTGCTGAAAACCCGGCGAGCGACGCCGATTTCAGCGAGCCCACCGCCGCCGCGCGGCCGCCGCAGCAGGAGTACGGCGGCATCACGCTGCCGACGCCGCAGGCCGTTGCGCGCAGCACTACGCCGCCGCCAAAAGGCCGTCTGCGCATCGATCCGGTCGCCAATACGGCTTCGCAACAGCACAGCGCTTCCGGCGACGGTCAGCGGCTGGACGGCGAGCTGCTGGAGGCGCTGATCGGCGGCATGGGGCTGAACGATCTACAGCCGACGCCGCGCTTTGACCGCGACGCGATGCAGGAGCTGGGCCAAATGCTCAGCATGTTCTCGCAGGGAACGGTGGCGCTGCTCTCCTCCCGCTCGATCCTCAAGCGCGGCGTAAAAGCGGAAATGACGGTGATCCTCGACGAGGCCAACAACCCGTTTAAGCTGCTGCCTTCCGGTAAATCGGTGCTGATGCAGATGTTCGGCAGCCGGATGCCGGGTTTTATGCCGCCTAAGCAGTCGGTGCGCGATGCGCTGGTCGATTTACAGGCGCATCAGCTGGGCATGATCGCCGGGATCCGCGCGATTATCGCTTCGATGCTGCAATCCTTTAACCCGCAGCAGCTGGAAGAAGAAGCGCGCGAAGAGGGCGCCATCTCTCGCCTGTCGCTGCCCAACAGCCGTAAAGCCGCGCTGTGGGAGCACTTCGCCAAACGCTACGGTGAAACGGCGGGCGAAATTGAGGATGACTTCCATACGCTGTTTGGCGAAGCCTTCCTGCACGCCTACGACATGGAAGTGAACCAGTACAAAGATTCTCAAATCAGATCGGAAGAATGATGAATATCACCATTGCCTCTATGTCGCACCAGGGCGCTCGCGAAAGCAACCAGGATCAGACCGGCGAGCGCATCGGCGAACGCTCGGCCTGCTTCGTGGTCTGCGACGGGGTGGCGGGGCTGCCCGGCGGCGACGTCGCGGCGGCGCTGGCGCGCGATACCATTCTCCAGCGCTTTGACGGCGAGCGACACCTGGACGCACAAAGTATTCGCCGCTACGTTAACGACGCCAACCACGCAATTCGCCAGCAGCAGGCGATCGGCGACCATAAGCGCATGGGCACCACCCTGGTGAGCTTGTTTATCGATCGCGATTTCGACCTGGCCTACTGGGCGCACGCGGGCGACAGCCGCCTTTATCTGTTCCGACGCGGCTACCTTTATCACGTCACCACCGATCACAGCCTGGTGCAGCAGATGAAGGACGCCGGTCACCAGACCGAAGGCATCAACGGCAATCTGCTCTATTTTGCGCTCGGCATGGGCGATGAGGAGCGCGACGCCAGCTACAGCGACGTGGTCGAGATCGAAGACGGCGACGCCTTCCTGCTTTGCACCGACGGGTTCTGGCACGGGCTTTCGCAGGAAAACATGCAGGAGTCGCTGCATATGGTGAATACGCCGGACGAATGGCTGACGCTGATGCAGCAGGTTATCCGCAAAAACGAGCGGCAGGCCGCCGCCAGCCAGGACAATTACAGCGCCGTCGCCGTCTGGGTCGGCGATCCGCAGGACACCACGCTGCTGCATTCGCTGGAAGCCGCAGCGCAGTTTTTCCCTCTTCGTGATTAAAATAAGGCTTTAACCCACATGAAATATTGGCTAACGGGTGTCACCCTGCTGATTGCATCCGGTGCCTGGGCACAGGATTACCGCGTCGTCACCGCTAAATCGCTGCAAATGGATGTCTGGCTCGATAACGTTAAAGATCAGAAGCCTGCCAGCTGGTGCAAGCGCGATGTTGCGCTGCGCATCGTGGCCAACGGTGATAAAGATCCGGCGAAGGTAAACGAGCTGCTGCCGCAGGTCGCGGGCCTGATGTCGCACAGCTGCGCGAAAATAGCCACGTTTCAATGGCAGCTGACCGACAGCAACGGCAAAGCGCTGGCGCACGGCAGCGCCGCTAAAGCGCAGGGCTGGCAAAGCAAAATAGAGGCGCAAACGCCAGCGGCCACGCCGGTACAGGCGGCAACACCCACCGTGCCGGTTCAGGCCGCACCGACAGAAACCGCGCCAGCCGCCGCGCCGGTTAAGGCAGAAGATCTATCGCCGCCGGCGGATACCACGCCGTGGATCCAGTTCAGTCTGCTGGACGGCTGCCACTTCCGCACCTGGTGGAATAACGCCAGCCAGGCCAGCGCGCTGTTTGTGCCTGCGAAAGGCGGCGTGACCTGCGGCAGCGACGGCTGGCTCAGCGGCGACAGCCAGCTAACGCAGCTGGGCAAAGGCGGCGCCAAAAGCCGTCAGGTCAGCTTCGTGCAGGGTTTCCCGGTTTCCGGGCTGAACGGCAAAGCGATTGGTCGCGATACGCAGATCACCACCGTCAACAACGAGCGTATGGTGCTGAGCGACGAGCGTTCGCCGCAGAGCTGGATGATCGTGCCTTACGCGCCCGCGCTGAACGGCTGGCAGGCTGACGGCACCGTGGTGGTGGCGATAAGCCAGCAGGAAGCCAGCGATGCAAGTATCCTGAAGGCGCGCCTGGACGAAGTCCGTAAGGTCTGGTCGCCCTATCTGGCCGACGGCGCGGTGATCGTCAAGCTGGTGGATGAAATCCATCCGCAGCTGAAAGATCCGGCCGCCGGTGCTTACCGGACGCTTAACTGACCCCTGTGCCCGAGGAAAGCTATGAAATCTCTGACTCAACTGATGTCCGGCGCCACGCTGTTGGAAACTCTGGCGCGCGTCGAAAGCGATATCAAAAGCCGCCCGGCGGATGCCGACCTGCGCGCCGCCTTCGTACAGCTGCTCTGTCTGGCGGGCCACTGGCCGCGCGCCAAAACCCAGCTGAAATCCTGGCTGGCCTTAAAGCCGCAGGCAAAGCCCACGGTTACGCTGCTGGAGCAGGCCATTACGGCAGAAATCCAGCGAGCGGCGGTCTTTGAAGGCCTGGCGATGCCGAGAATGCCCGGCGAGGCGTTCGCCTGGGCGGAAGCGTTACTGAAGGCGCTGCGTAAGGAACATGCCGAAGAGGCCGATGAGTTACGCGCGGCGGCTTTTGCGGCGGCGCAGGCCAACCCGGCCCGCGTCACCATGCAGGACGAGCAGACGCAGACCGTGGCATGGCTGATCGACGGCGACGGACGGCTCGGCCCGATCTGTGAGCTGATCGTTAACGGCCATTACACCTGGCTGCCGTTCGCCGCCGTGCGCGAAATGCGTTTTCAGCCGCCGGCGAGCGTCACCGATCTGGTCTGGCGGCACACGGCCGTCACGCTAATCGACGGCAGCGAACAGGTTTGCCAGCTGCCGGTGCGCTATCCGTTTGCCGATACGGCCGAAGACAACCTGCGGCTGGCCGCCGTCACCGAGTGGACGCCGCTGGACGACCAGCAGTTTATCGGCCACGGTCAGAAAACCTGGCTGAGCGAAGAGCAGGATTTTCCGCTGCTGAGCCTGGCGCATATTGTCTTTGCAGCGGAAGCCGACGATGAGTGACGGTCGCGATTTGCTGCACGGCGGTTTTCGCCAGCGCGGCAGGGAGACGATGACGGCGCGCGATAAAATGCAGCCGTCGCTGCTGGACAGGCTGACCGACAACGCGCCGGATAAGCCGCAGGAAGCCCCCGGCAGCCGCGTGATTTCGCACGCCACGCTGAAGCGTAACGTTCTGCGTGATTTGCAGTGGCTGTTTAACAGCATCAACAACGAAGCGCAGCAGGATCTTTCGCCGTTTCCGCACGTGCAGCGCTCCGCTTATAACTTTGGCGTTGCGCCGCTGGCCGGACAGCGTATGTCCGATATCGAACTGGCCGACATCCAGCGCAAAATCACCAACTCTATTTTGTACTTTGAGCCGCGCATTCTGCCGGCGGGGCTTCAGGTGCGCTGCATATCAGACACCAGCTCGCTCAGCCTGCACAACATGCTGTCGATTGAAATCAAAGGGCGGCTCTGGTGCGTGCCTTATCCGCTGGAGTTTCTGTTCCGCACCGATCTGGATTTAGAAAACGGCCATTTTGAACTGAAAGACGTAGGGTAATTATGGACAGCAAACTGCTCGATTATTACAACCGTGAACTGGCGTACCTGCGCGAAATGGGGGCGGAGTTCGCCGAACGCTATCCCAAAGTCGCCGGACGGCTGGGCATGAGCGGCATTGACGTGGCCGATCCCTATGTCGAGCGGTTGATGGAGGGCTTTGCCTTTCTGACCTCGCGCGTGCAGCTGAAAATGGACGCCGAGTTCCCGCGCTTTTCGCAGCGGATGCTGGAGATGATCGCGCCCAACTATCTTTCGCCCGTGCCTTCAATGGCGATTGCTGAACTGCATCCCGACGGTAAAAAAGGGGATATCAGCGGCGGTTTCATGGTGCCGCGCGGCACCATGATGGACAGCCAGATGCTGAAAAAAAGCGGCGTCACCTGTAGCTACGCCACGGCGCACGACGTGATGCTGCAACCGCTGCGCATCGCTCACGTGGAACTGGGCGGCGTGCCGGCGGATATCCCGCTTGGCAGCATGGGGCTGAGCCAGCGCGGTGCGGTCAGCGCGCTGCGTATCCGCCTTGAATGCTTTAGCGAAGTGGCGCTGAGCCATCTGACCCTGAAAGATCTGATGTTTTTTCTCAGCGGCCCGGACATTCAGGCGCAGCAGCTGCTGGAGCTGATGATGCAGCACACGGTCGGCAGCTTTTGCCAGACGGTGGAGCCGCAGCCGCAGCGGGTCGTGCTGGGCGACGACGCGCTGAAGCAGGAGGGCTTTGCGGCTAACCAGGCACTGCTGCCGGAAGATCTGCGCAACTTTGACGGTTACAGGCTGCTTCAGGAATATTTCGCTTTTCCTGCGCGCTTCCAGTTTGTCAGCATCAGCGGCCTGGGCGAGCTGCCTTCACGCTGTGGGCCAGAGGTAAAAGCCTTTGAGATCGTCCTGCTGCTGGACAAAGCCGACGCGGCGCTGGAGCGGACGATCGACAAAAGCCATCTGGCGCTGCACTGTACGCCGGTTATCAACCTGTTCCCGAAAACGGCGGAGCGGCAGAAAATCAGCGAAGGCGTGCATGAATACCATCTGGTGGTCGATAACATTCGTCCGCTCGACTACGAGATTTACTCGGTGCAGAAGCTGTACGCCACGGGCGACAGGCAGCAGGGCGAGCAGGTGTTCCGGCCTTTCTGGAGCACCTTCAGCCGTGACGAAGGCGACTACGGCGCTTATTTTTCGCTGCGCCGCGAGCAGCGCACGCTGTCTGAGCGCGCGCAGCGTTACGGTACGCGCACCGGCTATATCGGATCCGAAGTCTTTCTTTCGCTGGTGGATGAGCGCCAGTCGCCGTGGCGCGACGATCTGACCCATCTGACGGCAGAAGTTTTGTGCACCAGTCGCGATCTGCCGCTGATGCTGCTGGCGCAGGATCAGGGCAACTTTATGATGGCGGACTCGGTGCCGGTCAGCCAGCTGACGCTGCGCAAAGGCCCAACGCCGCCGCGTCCGGCGCTGGCGGAAGGCATGGCGACCTGGCGGCTGATCAGCCATTTGCAGCTGAATTATTTAAGCCTGATGGACAGCGATGACGGCCAGGGCGCCACGGCGCTGCGCCAGCTGCTGGGGCTGTATGCCAATCTGGCGGAAGCGCCGGTGGCCCGGCAGATTGAAGGCATTCGCCACTGTCGGCTCAAACCGGTCAGCCGTCGGGTGCCGGAACCCGGCCCGATCGTGTTCGCGCGCGGCATCGGCATTGAGCTGAGCGTCGACGAGCAGGCGTTTTCCGGCGCCAGCCCGTGGCTGCTGGGCAGCGTGCTGGAGCAGGTCTTCGCCAGGCTGGTCGCCATCAACAGCTTTACCGAGCTGACGCTGACCAGCCAGCAGCGCGGCGAGGTCGGCTACTGGCCCGCGCGCATGGGCAAAAGGGCGCTGATATGAACGTGTTGCGCATTCGCAAAACGCAGCGGCTGCCGGAGGCGTTCTGGTCGGGCGTGACGCAGGCACCGTGGCGCTACGACCTGTTTCAGCTGCTGCGCAGGCTGGACGCACAGGGCGGCGAGCGCTATCCGCTCGGCCGCGCGCCGCTGCCGCGCCATGAGCCGTTGCGCATCGGTCAGGAGCCGTCGCTGGCCTTCGCGCCCGCCACGCTGTCAAAGGCCGGCCCGCGCGACAACAGCTCGCTGCACGACATCTCAATTTTAAGCTTCGGCCTGTTTGGCCCGAACGGCCCGCTGCCGACGCACCTGACGGAGTACGCCCGCGAGCGCATTATTCATCATCAGGATCGCAGTATGTCGGCCTTTGCCGACCTGTTTCACCATCGGCTGACGCTGCTGTTTTACCGCGCCTGGGCCGACGCGCAGCCAACGGTATCGCTGGATCGGGAAGACAATCAGCGCTTCGATCGTTATCTGGCGAGCCTGATCGGCATGGGCCAGCCGGGCCAGCTGGCAAAAGGCAGCCTGAGCGATCACGCGCGCTTTGCGGTGGCCGGGCATTTAACCCGCCACGCGCGCGACGTCGAAGGCCTGCAAAAGATCCTCAGCCACTATTTTAAGGTGCCGGTCAGGCTGGTGGGAAACGTGCCGCACTGGCTGCCGATCGACAGCCGCGAGCGGGCGAAGCTGGGCGCGGGCCGACATGCGCCGAAGCTGGGCGAATCGATGTTTCTGGGCGTGGCGGTGCGTGACGTGCAGCATAAGTTCCGCATCGAGCTGGGGCCGATGCCGCTGGAAACCTATAACCGCTTTCTGCCGGGCGAGGCCTGGACTCTTGCGCTGCGCGACTGGGTACGGCAATACCTGGGCATTGAATATATCTGGGAGCTGAAGCTGATCCTGGCGGCGGAAGAGGCCAAAGGGATCCGGCCCGGCGACGCAACCCGGCTCGGCTTTAACAGCTGGCTCGGCCATTTAAAAAGCGGCGAGCCGCTGCGCGATCTGACCTTCAGCCCGGAACCGGCGGAGCAGGTCGCTGCCAGATAACGTTTTGTTAAAACCCGCACGACCTTGACAGAGAAAGTCACTTTTTCCGGCCGCCTTGCCGAACCGGGCCGCTCGCTTATCGGGCTTGTTCTTTACGGCTCTCTGTTTTAACCGTCATCTACTTACCGAGAACAACCATGTCAGAAATCAGCCGCGCCGTACTGTTCGGCAAACTGGACACGCTGTTATTTACCTCGCTGGAAAGCGCCACCGCCTTCTGCAAGCTGCGCGGCAATCCCTATGTGGAGCTGGTGCACTGGCTGCATCAGCTGATGCAGCAGCAGGAAGGCGATCTGCAACAGGCGATCCGCTATTTTTCACTGGATGAAGAGGCGCTGACGCGCGATATCGTCGGGGCGCTGGATCGTCTGCCTCGCGGCGCCAGCGCGGTGTCGGATCTGTCCGAACATATCGACAGCGCGGTTGAGCGCGCCTGGGTGTACGGCTCGCTGAAGTTCGGCGTGCAGCAGATCCGTGGCGGCCATCTGCTGATTGGCCTGCTGAAAACGTTCAATCTGGCCAACGTGCTGAAAAGTATTTCGCCGCAGTTTGGCCGTATCAGCGCCGATACGCTGCTGGAGCAGTTCGACAGCGTGTTCGCCAACAGCAAGGAGAGCAGCATCACCGCCGCGCCCGTTCAGGAGGGTGCCGTGCCGCAGCAAAAAAGCACGCTGGCACAGTACGCGCAGGATCTGACGGCGCGCGCGCGCGAAGGCAAGATCGATCCGATCGCCGGACGCGATGAAGAGATCCGCCAGATGGTGGATATCCTGATGCGTCGCCGCCAGAACAACCCGCTGCTGACCGGCGAAGCGGGCGTCGGCAAAACGGCGGTGGTGGAAGGCCTGGCGCTGCGCATGGCGGCAGACGACGTGCCGGAGCCGCTACGCAACGTGCAGCTGTGGCTGCTGGATATCGGTATGTTGCAGGCCGGCGCGGGCATGAAAGGCGAATTTGAGGCGCGGCTTCAGGCGCTGATCAATGAAGTGCAGTCCAGCCCGACGCCGATCATCCTGTTTATCGACGAGATCCACACGCTGATCGGCGCGGGCGGCCAGCAGGGCACGGGCGATGCCGCCAACCTGTTAAAACCCGCGCTGGCTCGCGGCCAGCTGCGCACTATCGGCGCGACCACCTGGGCGGAATACAAAAAATATATCGAGAAAGATCCGGCGCTGACCCGGCGTTTCCAGACCGTGCAGGTGCAGGAGCCGGACGAAGAGAAAGCGCTGCTGATGCTGCGCAGCACCGTCACCACGCTGGAGAAGCACCATCGCGTCCTGCTGCTGGATGAGGCCGTGGCGGCGGCGGTTAAGCTTTCGCATCGCTATATTCCGGCACGCCAGCTGCCCGACAAAGCCGTGGCGCTGCTGGATACCGCCTGCGCCCGCGTCGCCGTCAGCCAGAGCGCGCAGCCGCCGCAGCTGGAAGACTGCCTGCACCGCATCCACGCGCTTTCGATTGAAAAAGAGATAGCGGAGCGCGAGGCGAAAGTGGCGATTGGCGATGCGTCCCGGGCGGCAAAAATCAGCGAGCAGCTGGCTGCGCTAGGCCGCCAGCGCGATGAACTGACGGCACGCTGGCAGAGCGAACGCGGGCTGGTGGACGCCATTATCGCACTGCGCGAGCGGCTGCATAAGGATGATGCGGAAGATGTTGCCGCCCTTCAGCAGCTGCTCGCAGAGCAGCAGCAGCAGCTGAAAACGCTACAGGGCGAAGCGCCGCTGCTGTTTGCCGCCGTCGATGCCAACGTGGTCGCCGCTGTAGTTGCCGACTGGACCGGCATCCCGCTGGGCCGCATGATGAAAAACGAAATCGACGCGGTGCTGAAGCTGGCCGACACGCTGAACGAGCGCGTAATTGGTCAGCGCCACGGCCTGGATCTGATCGCCAAACGCGTGCGCACCTCCCGCGCGCGGCTGGACGACCCGAATAAGCCGGTGGGCGTCTTTATGCTCTGCGGCCCGTCCGGCGTCGGCAAAACCGAAACCGCGCTGGCGCTGGCCGAAACGCTCTACGGCGGCGAGCAGAACATTATCACCATCAATATGAGCGAGTTTCAGGAAGCGCACACCGTTTCGACGCTGAAAGGCGCGCCGCCGGGCTATGTCGGCTATGGCGAAGGCGGCGTGCTGACCGAAGCCGTGCGCCGTCGTCCTTACAGCGTGGTGCTGCTGGACGAAATCGAGAAGGCGCATCCCGATGTGCATGAAATTTTCTTCCAGGTCTTTGATAAAGGCTGGATGGAAGATGGCGAAGGGCGTCATATCGACTTCCGCAACACGCTGATTATTCTGACTTCCAACGTCGGCACGCAGCTTATCAGCGCCATGTGCGCCGATCCGGAACTGATGCCGGAACCGGACGCGCTGGCGGGCGCGCTGCGCGGGCCGCTGCTGGAGGTTTTCCCGCCGGCTTTGCTGGGCCGTCTGCTGGTGGTGCCTTATTATCCGCTGAGCGACGACATGCTCGCCAGCATTGTGCGGCTACAGCTAAAGCGCATCCAGCAGCGTCTGGCGCAGAACCACGGCATCGTCTCCGAGGTGGATGACAGCGTGATTGCACGCATCGTTCAGCGCTGCACCGAGGTAGAATCCGGCGGCCGTATGGTCGATGCCATCCTTACCAACACGCTGCTGCCGCAGATGAGCCAGCTGCTGCTGGACGCACACCGGCGTGAAGAGCAGTACCAGCGCCTGCGGGTAACCCTGCACGACGGCGAGTTCCAGTGTCAGTTTGAGGCGTAAGCCGCAATTAAGAGAGTTGTCCAATATGTCAGAACAAGATATTCCGCGAGCCATTCCTGGCGCTCTGCCGGTGGGCTACCGCTTTAACGAGTTTGAAATTAAAGAGGTCATCGGCGGCGGCGGCTTCGGTATCGTCTATCGCGCCTGGGATCATCAGCTTGAACGCACCATCGCCATTAAAGAGTTTATGCCCGCCTCGCTGGCGGTGCGCAGCGACGATCTGACGCTGGTACTGCGCAGCGAGCGCTTCAGCAAAACGTTTCACGCCGGGCTGAACAGCTTTATTCAGGAGGCGCGCCTGCTGGCCCGCTTTAATCATCCGAATTTGCTGCACGTGCTGCGCTTTTGGGTGCAGAACGATACCGCCTATATGGGCACGGCGTTCTATACCGGCACCACGCTGTCGCAGCTGCACAGCCGCCGCCCGGAGATGATTAGCGAAGCCTGGATCCGCTGCCTGCTGCCGCCGCTGTTCGGCGCTATCAATACTATCCACCGCGAAGGCTATCTGCATCGCGATATCTCGCTGGATAATATCCAGATCCAGGAAAACGGCGTGCCGGTGCTGCTGGACTTCGGTTCCGCCCGCAAGGCTATCGGCAACCTTTCTGATGAAACCGAAACCATGCTCAAGCCGGGCTTTGCGCCGATTGAGCAGTACAGCGACGACAACGAGAGCGAGCAGGGCACCTGGACCGATATCTATGCGCTAGGCGCAGTGCTGCATACGCTGATTGTTGGCTCGCCGCCGCCGGTCAGCGTGGTGCGCAGCATCGAGGATAACTATAAGCCGCTGGTGCAGCAGAAGCCCGCCGGCTACTCGCTGCCGCTGCTGCACGCGATTGACCGCGCGCTGGCGCTGCAACCGGAAGATCGGCCGCAGACCATAGACGAGCTGGCGGCGCTGATGGCGCTTTCCGCCAGCGATATCAGTGAAATCGTTGAGGTGAAGGTCAGCGGGCCTGGCACCATGCTGGTGCCGGTAGAAGAAGAGCAGGCTGCGCCAAAAGCCGCCGGGCTGAAGCGCTTTATGGTGCCTGGCCTGATTGCCGCAGGCGTGCTGGTGGGGATTGGCGTGGGCGCGCTGATGGCGGGCGGCGGCAGCGACGATGCGCCGCAGACGGCCGCCACGAATGCGCCAGCGGCAACTTCTGCGCCTGAGGTGACTTCTGCGCCAGCAGTAACGCCAACGGCCTCTCAGCCGCCAGCGGAAACGGCGAAGGCCGCCGAACCTGCGCCACCGCCGGAGCCTGTCGCCCAGGTCTATATCAAGCTGCTGCCGGGCGATAAAGTAGCGATGAACGGCAATCCGCAGGCGCTGGTGCCGTCGCCGAACGGCTTCGCTATGCTGCAGCTGCCGCCGGGCGATTACCGCTTCAGCATCAGCAACAGCGGCCAGACCCGCGATCAGCGCATTACCGTCGATCGCGAAGGCGTGTGGCTGCTGAACCCGCAAAGCTGAGGCCGCGCGCGCCGCTCAGTTCCTGTCCATTCCTTATCCGCCCGGCGTCCCGCCGGGCCTGCCAGTCCGGGAAATTACTATGTTTGATCGTATCACCGTCATCCTGCCGGTCGAGGGCCTGCTGTTCTGGAAGCTCAGCGGCCGGGAGAAGCTCGCCGACGCCTTTGAGTTCACCGTGGAGCTGCTGAGCCCCGACGCGCGCCTCGACCGCAAAACGCTGCTGGGCCAGCCGGTTACCGTGTGCATCCCCACGCAGGGCATGGGCACGCGCTACCTGAACGGCAAAATCACCCGCGCCGGGGTCTACAGCCAGGAGCTGAACGGCACGCGCTACGCGGTGTACCGCCTGAGCATGGAGCCGGACCTGTGGCCGATGAAGCGCGACCGCAACCTGCGCATCTTCCAGGGGCAGACGGTGGTGCAGATAATCAAAACGCTGCTGGACGAGTACGGCGTGACGGTGGAGGACAGGCTGACGGGCAGCTACCGGGTGTGGGAGTACTGCGTGCAGTACCAGGAGAGCAGCTTCGACTTTATCAGCCGGCTGATGGAGCTGGAGGGGATTTACTACTTCTTCCGCCACGAGGCGGACAGGCACACGCTGGTGCTGGCGGACAGCGCGCGGCAGCACCAGCCTTTCCCGGGCTACGGGGTTATTCCGTACCACGCGACGCCGTCGGGCGGCAGCACCTCCGCCGAGGGCATCAGCGTGTGGGAGATGGAGGACAGCGTGACGCCGGGCATCTACAGCATAGACGACTACGACTTCCGCAAGCCGAACGCGTGGATGCTGCAGGCGCGGCAGAACCCGGCGTCGCCGGCGCCGGGGCAGATAGACGTGTACGACTGGCCGGGGCACTTCGTGGACCACGACCACGGGGAGCACTACGCGAAAATCCGCCAGGAGGTGTGGCAGGTGGAGCACCAGCAGATAAGCGCGGTGGGCACGGCGCTGGGGCTGGCGCCGGGGAACACCTTCACGCTGCTGAACGCGCCGTTCTTCAGCGACAACGGTGAGTACCTGACGGTGAGCGCGTACTACGACTTCGAGGAGAATCGCTACGCCAGCGGGGGCGACGGCGGCACGAAGCACAATATCGCCATCGGGGTTATCCCGTCGGCGGTGACGTACCGTGCGGCGCCGGAAACGGCGTGGCCGCGCACGCACGGGCCGCAGACGGCGAAGGTGGTGGGGCCGAAGGGCGAATCCATCTGGACGGACAAATACGGGCGCATCAAGGTGAAGTTCCACTGGGACCGTCTGGCGAAGGGGGACGACACCAGCTCGTGCTGGGTGCGCGTGTCGAGCGCCTGGGCGGGCCAGGGATTCGGCGGCGTGCAGATCCCGCGCGTCAACGACGAGGTGGTGATCGACTTTATCAACGGCGATCCGGACAGGCCGATCGTGACGGGCCGCGTGTACAACGAGGCGAGCATGCCGCCGTGGGCGCTGCCCGGCGCGGCAACGCAGATGGGCTTTTTAAGCCGCTCGAAGGACGGCACGCCGGACAACGCCAACGCGCTGCGCTTTGAAGATAAGGCGGGCGAGGAACAGGTGTGGATCCAGGCGCAGAAGAATATGGATACCAATATCAAAAACGATGAAACCCACACGGTAGGCGGTAATCAGACGGTATCCGTTAATAAAGATTTTACCAGCACGGTGAGCGGCGCTTACGTGCAGAAAACACAGAAATCACGAAATGAACTGGTGGGAGGAGATTACGAGCTTTGGGCGCAGGATGGCTTGCAAATTGCCGCCGGACAAGGCATCAGCTTTGTTTCGGGCGAGAGCGTGCTGACGCTCGATCCCAACGGCACTATTTCGTTGCAATGCATTCAGTTCCAAATCAACGCCACCGGCAACGGACAAATCAATACCGGCGGCACGCTGGATCTGAATATCAGCACGCCAACGCCGGGCATCACGCCCGATCCAACACCGATGACTATCGGCTATGAGGTTCTTCAGGCCTTCGATAAAAAAGGAAGCAATTCATGAATTACATTTTATCCGAAGGCACGCTGACGTTACCTGAAGCGGTCCAGGAACAAAGCATCACCTTACTGAAACTGCCCAAAGCACGCGCCACGCTGGTCGTGACCCGAGCGTGGGATGTGCAGGAAGGCGAAGAAGCGCGCTATCTGCAACAGCAGTTGGAAAAAGTGAAACGCGATATGAAAAAATTCGCGGCTGAAAAAGTGCAGGAGGCGCTTTTCGGCGGCCTGCCTGCGCAGGAAGTGGCGATGCGTTTTGAAAACCAGGGCGTGGCGGTCGTGCAAAAGCTGCTGGTCGCCAGAACCGCTACGCATCTGATGACGTTGACCTTTAGCCGCGCAGGCTCTTTCGATGCGGCTTCCCTGGCCGTCTGGCAAGATATTAAAAAAGGGTTTATTCCTGCCGCAGGATCGGAGGCTTGAGTGATGTCCGATTCGATCGCAGCTCGTTTAGACGATCCTTTAGTGCACAGCTCCGCACTGGCGGATCTTGTCAGCGGATTAGTTGAAGGAGCTATCTATACCGGCATTTTAGCCGGCGCTGGCCTGCTGTTTGCCGTCAACCCGGTAGCCGGCGTCGCGGTTGGCGCGGCAGCCATGCTGGGTGCGATGGCATCCGGCTATCCTGAAAAATTGGGCAACAAAGCCAGCGACGCCGTTGACGGCCTGCTGGATACGCTGGGCATGCGCGGGCCGCCGGATGCGGTTATAACCAGCGGTTCTGATAACGTTAAGATCATGGGCAAACCGGCTGCACGCGCGGCAGGAACCGTAAGCCGTGCCTGGCTGGCTTCGCCGTCTGTCGGCAGCGAAGAAGCGCCGGGGCTGAAAGATATTGCCATGGCCGTGGCGGGCGGGATCGCTTCCACTATCCGTCATCCGGGCGATGCCGTGAGCGCCGCGCTGGATAAGGTCAGCCATCTTAACGCTGAATCGGTAGGCAACTGGTTTAGCAATCTTTGGGATGATTTGATTCAGCCGACCGTTGCCAGTGCCAGTCCTTATGCCACGCCAGCCAATAAAGATACCGTCGCCTGTACCAAAGGGCATCTGGCCGAGAATGCCAATTTTCTGGCGGAAGGCTCGAAAAAGGTGATGATCAACGGCCATCCTGCAGTGCGCAACGGGCATCGCAGCACCTGTGAAGCTACTGTTCAGGTCAGCGATAACCCGCGCGTGCGTATCGGCGGGGACAGCGTGGTGGTGCGCGATATTCGCAGCGGCAAAAACATGCTGGCCTATTTTATCGGCGGCCTGCTGAGCGGCGGTATCGGTAAAGAAGGGGCAAAACTGCTGGAACAGCTTTTTACCCGCATCGCCGCCCGGCGCGCGCTGCGGCAAATCACCTGTACGATCGTTTCTGAAGCCGGAGGAACGGTTGCCGCAGGCGCCATCTCCTCCGCGGCGATGCAGAGTTTTCACCCGGTTAACTATGCTACCGGGGCCAAGATCCTGGCCGGTCAGGACGATCTGGATTTTGTGCTGGAAGATCGTATCCCGCTTTACTGGCAACGCATCTATCACAGCCGCAACCTGACGACCGGTCTGCTGGGCACGGGCTGGATGCTGCCGTTTGAAACGCGTCTGCTCCGCTTTCGTCATCCGGACGGGACTTTCCAGTTTGCCTGGCGCGACATAACGGGTCAGGAGCTGGGACTGGGCGAGATTGCGCCAGGCGACGTGGTGCGTTTTGATGAAGAGGGCTTTACGCTGTTCTGCTCGCTGCAGGGCGTTATCGTCATGCAGACCGCCCAAGGCGAGTTTCATCTTTACGAGCCAGATCCGCAGCGTGAGGGTGAATGGCGAATCGGCCGCATTTATGACCGTCATGAAAACTGCCAGCATTTTACCTGGAATGAAGCCGGACAGCTGACCGCCATCGCTGGCGATAACGAAGCGCTGGACGTGCGGCTGAGCTATGAACCGCAATATGGCCGACTGACGGCGCTGCATCAGGTGGTCGCCGGGGAATTATGTCCTCTGGTGAATTATCGCTATAACCCGCAGGGACAGCTGATTGCGGTGCAGGATGCTGATGGGGTTGAAACCCGCCGCTTCAGCTGGGATCGCGCCAGCGATCTGATGGCCTCGCACAGTTACGCCACCGGCCTGACCGTGGCCTACCAGTGGCAGCCAGCCCGCGATCCACGTTACTGGCGCGTATATGAGTATCAGGTGCTGGACGAACATCAGCATTGCCTGGAGCGCTGGCTGATCGATGCAGACGAAGAAGATCGCAGCGCAAACGTGACCTGTTTTTCTGGCGGCACCACGCAGCATCGCTGGGACGAGCTTTGTCGTATTACCGACTATATCGACAGCTATGGCGCGCACTGGCGATACCGCTGGGCGGAGCAGGGCGACCTGCTGATGGCTACCCTTGCGCCGGGCGATCGGGTCTGGACCTATGACTACGATGAACGCGCCAATCTGTCGATGGTGCGCGATCCGCTGGGTCAGACCACTACGACCCTCTGGCATCCATCCTATGCGTTTCCGTTAAAAGAGGTGCAGCCCGACGGTGCCGTGTGGCAATACGAGTACAACGACGCCGGAGATGTTGTAGCCGTAACCGATCCGCTCGGCGGTACCAGCCGTTTTACCTGGAACGAGCAGGGCGATTTAATCACGCGCACCGACGCGCTGGACAACATGCATCGCTTCTGGTGGAACGAGCGCGGGCAGCTCCGGCGCGACGAGGACTGCTCCGGCAACCAAAGTTATCGTCTGTATGATGATGCGGGAAGGTTGCTGAGCAGCACGGACGCGGAAGGCAACACTACGCGTTATCGCTGGAGCGCTGCGGGTCGTCTGCAGTGCCTGACGCGTCCTGACGGACGTGAAACGGAATATGAATACGATCGCGCCGGCATGCTGGTTGGCGAGAACGTCGACAGCTTTTCAGAGCGGCACGTGGCCCGTAACGTGCGCGGGCAGATCGTCAGCCAGACCGATCCAGCAGGGCATATTACCCGCTATCAGTACGATCGCTTTGGACGGATGACGGCGTTAATCAATCCAAACGGCGATCGCTGGCAGTTCGAGTATGACAACAGCCAGCGCCTGCTGGCGCAGATTGACTACGCGGGGCGTCGCAAAAGCTATGGTTATGACGAGCTGGGCCAGGTTACGGAAGTCGTACAGCATCCGTTGTCTGTTGAAGGCGAAAACCTGCCGCCTCACCGCACGCAGTTTGAATATGATGAAGTCAGTCGCCTGACGGTGAAAACTACGCAGCAGCACCGTACCGAATATCACTACGGCCCGGACTGCGTGGAAGTCAGAAAGATAGCGCTGACGGAATGGGAGAAGGCACGAGCTGAAGGCCGTGAGGCAGAAGCCGAAGTACTGACCTTAACCAGCGACGCGCTGGGCAACCTGCTCAGCGAAGAGAACAGCGGCGGGCTGTTCACGCATCAGTATGACGCGCTGGGCAACCTGACCGGCAGCACGCTGCCGGACGGGCGCGAGCTGAACTGCCTGCGCTACGGCACCGGTCATCTGCTGCAGATGAACCTGAAAATGCACGGTAAGCAGAGCGAAATCGCGGGCTATCAGCGCGATAAGCTGCATCGTGAGATCGATCGCACCCAGGGCGCGCTGCATCAGGAGACGCGCTACGATCCTGTCGGGCGGATCGTGATGCGCCGCAGCGGCTTTATCGATCGTTCAGGCGTGGTGCTGGAGCGCCGCTATCGCTGGGATCGTCTGGATCAGGTGATGCAGCAGCTGGTGTCGGACAGCGCAACGCGGCAGAACGAGTGGGCAAACCAGCAGCAGCGCTTTGGCTATGATGCAACGGGGCAGGTCACGCGTGAAGTCCGCACCTATAAGGAAGAGCATTTCAGCTGGGACGCTGCCGGAAACCAGACCGACAGCCCGGGCGAAACCGTCTGGCGCAACCTGCTGCTCAGGCTGAAGGGTGCGCGCTGGCGCTACGACGGCTTTGGTCGCATGACGTGGCGGAAATCGTCTGCCGATGCCGTGGAGCAGCACTTCAGCTATGACGACGAGCACCGCGTCAGCGAAGTACGTTTCGACGGGCACAGGGAGTTCAGCCGTGCGGAATATCGCTACGACGCGCTGGGTCGCCGTACGCAAAAAATTCTGCATCGCCACGGAAGGGAAAAGGAAGTTATTTCGTTTCTGTGGAGCGGCATGCGGATGGTGGGCGAAAGCAGCAGCCTTCAGCCTGCGCGCAACACGCAGTACATCTACGGCGAAAACAGCTGGGAACCGCTGGCGCGCGTAGACAGCATCGGCGAACAGTCGGACATTTTCTGGTATCACACCGAACTGAACGGCCTGCCGGAACGGATGACCGACGAACACGGCGAGGTGGTATGGCGCGGCCGTTTCTCCACCTGGGGCGAAACGGAGCGCGAAAGCGTCACCGGCTTCCAGGCGGTACAGCAGAACCTCCGGTTTCAGGGGCAGTACCTGGACAGGGAGACGGGCCTTCATTACAATTTATTCCGCTATTACGATCCGGTGGGTGGGCGGTTTACCCAGGTTGACCCGATAGGGCTGGCGGGTGGGATTAATACTTATGGGTATGTGGGCGATCCGCTGGTTTGGGTTGATCCGCTGGGGTTGAGTAAGTGTACTTCTGGTGCAACACTAACCGTAAGCAAGCCTAAAATTTTGAGTAATGCTAATTTATCGGATTCTGAGAGAGGTTTTCTTGAAAGACAGTTTCAGAAAAAACAAAATGCTCTTAATCGTGCTGCTCAACGAGGAGAATTGATGTGGTCACCGGGAACCCATGATGTAAGAATTTCATCAATACAAAGCTCTTACAGAAGACGAATTGCAGCCCGCTATGAAAGAATGTTTGGAAGTTCACCGGATTTAACAAAACTAAATGCCGATCACCCTGTGGATTTGATAGTTGGTGGTTCACCAACCCAAAGGCTACAAATGTTAAACGAATCGATAAATAAGAGTGTTGGTAGTTCTTTAAAAAATGCAGGTAGAAAAGCTGGTCTTAAGCCGGGTGATATGATTAGTGAAATTATTTTTCAATAGAGGTATTAATGAATAAGAAATTTTCAATTTCGACTGATACTGCAACTTTGTCTATTTTCGATCTGGTTTCACTTAGGCATAGAATTAATGATGATGCTGATTGGTGGAGTATCCCCGAAGATGAAATTGCGGAGGTTAATCAGGGGAATGTTATTTTTTTAAATCTTGGTATTGATGGTGAGTATAAAATAAATATTTGCGATGAGATAGATGGTCAATACGATTCATTATATTTGAATATACCATCAGGAAAGGTTTTTATAGGCGCAGGCGAAGACACAAGTGGCGGAGATCTCGAGCCAGATAATTCTGAATATATCTCTGGGGCTATAGTAGATTTAGCTCCAGGAAGTTACGAGCTGAGGTTTAATAAAGAATTGAATTGTATTAATATCTCCTTTGAGCCTAGCAAAATAAAGGTTAACCATATCACTGATATCGTTAGGGTTTAATCGTTTTATCCTATGATTTTATTAAAATACAGTGATTTTATCTTTCTGGGAAAGGTAGTTATTTTTTCTACGTGTTTAATTTAATTCAATTGTATTTTTTCAAGAATTAAATCCGCATGTGATTTTAAAAGTATTAATCATAATCGTGGGAGGGCATGCATAAGGATATGAGGTGCCGAAAAATTTGTCGAAATGAATAAGTTTCATTGTATGGGTATTTATATTAAAATTTAAATAGAAATAATTGATGGTAAAGAAGGTTATTTATATTTTACTCATGAGGAAAAGATCGCTGTGGAATTTATAAAATAGAATTGATTAATCTAGCTATCAATAATGCTAAGTTCAATTCTAATCCGCTTTATGACTTATTATTGAAAGGTTAAAGGTTAAAGGTTAAAGGTTAAAGGTTAAAGGTTAAATTTTTGAAGGGCACATTTAAAAAGTGTGCCTCTAAAAAGGATGTTTTTAGACTGCGTATTAAGTTGTAAGCCATCTTAAGGATTTTTACAGCTTCATTTTTAGCCGCTAACCTGTGCCAGTAGAGCCAGTGTCTGCAGCCGGGCCTTTCCTTTCTTGCTTCTGCTATTCAAGCTGTGCCTGTTTCCTACGTTGCTGAATCCTCTCCCTCTGTGGGGGGCAGTACCAGACAGCTTTCCAATACCTTATGACCAACCCCCGCCCCCTACCACAAACCTCTCTCTGCCAGGAATTTACCCAACATATTCACCTGCGGCTCTCTGCGTTCACCACCTTCTGACCGACGAATAAAGCGAGATGGCGCGGCCGTTTCTCCACCTGGGGTGAAACGGAGCGCGAAAGCGTGACCGGCTTCCAGGCGGTACAGCAGAATCTCCGGTTTCAGGGGCAGTACCTGGACAGGGAGACGGGCCTTCATTACAATTTATTCCGCTATTACGATCCGGTGGGTGGGCGGTTTACCCAGGTTGACCCGATAGGGCTGGCGGGTGGGATTAATACTTATGGGTATGTGGGCGATCCGCTGGTTTGGGTTGATCCGCTGGGGTTAGCTTGCTGGACCGCAAAAGAAGTTGCGGGCCGTAAGGTTTATCAGCGGGATAACCTTTTTGATCCTTATCATGTTGATGCTTTTGGGAGGTCAAATATACAGCGAATGAAAAAAGGGACGCTCCCATAGGAAATGATGGACTTGAAGTTAATTTACATCACCTTACTCAGGATGAACCCGGCTCTATGGCAGAAATCTTGAGCAGCTACCATAGTGCAAAGGATAGAGTCTTACATATATACTCAAATCAATGGGATAAGTCGTGGGTTGGACCAGACGGGGTCAGACGCCCCTACAACAGTGCTCCGCCATCTATGGATAGAAGACCATTTAATAAATGGAAAAAATCTTATTGGAAAATTAGAGCCTTGGATTTTAAGGAAAATTATGAATCATATTGATCTTGCTGACAAAGAAATGAAATTAAGTGGGGAAGATATCCTTTCTACAGGAGGAGTTAATGACCTTAAAATAAAAGAGTTTGAAAAATTGATTGGACTTAAATTTCCAAATTCATATAAATATTTCTTGAAAAACTATGGGGCGCTGTCTTTTTGTGGTGATACATATTATGGCATTACCCAAAAAGGTAAGGACGAAAATCAAGTGCCTTGCGTTTTATATACTACTATTGAAGCCAGAGCTCGAGGTGATATAAGCGATAATATGATTCTTGTTAAATCATCAGGGTATGGCCCTTTATATTCAATAGATACCGAAATGGTCGGTAGTTCTGGTGAGTCTGTAATAGTTGAAACTGAGTTGTCTTTTAAGCGAACAGGTAAGAAGAATATAATCTTTGACAGCTACGGTGAGTTTATTTATTCACAAATAAAAGAAGCCATAGACGATATGTAGATTTTTTTGTTGGTGATTTTTCTTTATTATTAAGATTGTTAAACACCTCGGGAAAGTTTATTTTTTAATGTAAAGGGTTCTCGTTATAGAGGTTAATACTAAGTTAGTAATTGTCTGGGTGGTCAATAAGCGGCTATGTCGATATATCTGGCGTAGCGTTTGAATATCGCGCCTGCTGGGATCGTCTGGAATAGCTGATAAGATAAAGGATTATAAACCCATTAAATTAAAAAAATAAGCCGGAAGCGATTTCAACGATCCTTCCGGCTTTATTTTTAGCCGCTGGCCTGAACCAGCAACGCCAGCGCCTGCTGGCGGAGCCGCTCAATCTCCCACTACTCTTGCTCAAGCTGCGCCTGTTCCTGAGGTAGTCGTATCTTTTCGCTGCTGTCGGGACTCAGCAACAAGCCGCCGTCTGGGACCTTCAGATTGACACAGGTGCCCACCTCAAACCCCGCTTCAGCCAGCCAATCAACGGTAATATTTACCTACGGCGTACTGCAGTTACCGCCTCTCGGACGGTAACCCACAATAATATGCCTTTCAGATTGGCAGCACTCTGCCTTCCGGTTAGCGAGCTGAACGGCACTGATCATCTGCTGCATATCAATCTGAAATACGTTAAGCAGAGCAAAATCCCTAACCGCTTGAAGGTATTTATTTACCAGGAGATGCTGCCGTAAACCAGCCCGACAGCCCGGGCGCAACCTGCTGCTCAGGCTGAAAGGCGCGCGTTGGCAATATGACGGCTTTGGCCGCATGACGTGACGAAAATCGTCTGCCGACGCCATGGAGCAGCACTTCAGCTATGACGACGAGCACCGCGTCAGCGAAGTAGGCTTTGACGGGCGCAGGGAGTTCAGCCCCGTGCGGAATATAGCTACGACGCGCTGGGCCGCCGTACGCAAAAAATCCTGCATCGCCAGGCAAGGGAAACGGAAGCTATTTCGTTTCTGTGGAGCGGCATGCGGATGGTGGGCGAAAGCAGCAGCCTTCAGCCTGCGCGCAACACGCAGTACATCTACGGCGAAAACAGCTGGGAACCGCTGGCGCGCGCAGACAGCATTGGTCAACAGTCGGATATTTTCTGGTATCACACCGAACTGAACGGCCTGCCGGAACGGATGACCGACGAACACGGCGAAGTGGTATGGCGCGGCCGTTTCTCCACTTGGGGCGAAACCTCCTATCCTGGTGTTTCACGTGGCCGACATTTTCAGGAGGCAAACGAATCGCTATTGAAAGCGATGGAGTCTGATAAAGAATTTGCTCAAAATATGAAAGAGCTAGGGATTAATTTGGAGCGTACGCCTACTGAGTTAGCACCAAGACAACCTCCAACGGGCTGGACATGGCACCATGAACTTGAAGACGGTTTAATGCGGTTGGTTCCTCGTTCCCAGCACACGCCTGGTAGTGAGTTCTGGAAAATATTACATCCTGATGGTTACGGTGGGTACGCTGTATGGGGGAAATAAAATGACTTTGATTGACGTTATAAATCAGCTGGGTGACCTCAATAACGACGATACGATTTATGCGGAAAAACCTTGGACACCTGACTCTGAGGTTGTTATCGAAACTGAACCAGATGATGGTGGAGTGCCGGATCAAGCGGCAAAAATGAACGCAGAGTATTTTATAGAAATCTTCCTCGCAAAAGAGTTCTTAGAAGGCTGGTTGTCGAGCCTTGATCAAAAACCTTCATTAAAAGATCAGTGCTCACGGTTGATCAAGTATGCTGAAAATGACGCCTAATCAATGATAAAATCCGGAAGCGACCCTGGGATCCTTCCAGCTTTATTTTTAGCAGATGACTTGGCTCAGGAGTTCCTGCACCTGCAACCGTGTAAGCTCTATCTATCTCCCGCCGCTGTTGCTCAAGCCGTATCTGCTCCTGTCGTAACCGTATCTCTTCACGCCTATCGGGGAGCAGCATCAGGCAGCCGCCCTGCACCTTCAGAATCACGCCTGTTCCTACCATAAATCCCGCTTTGGCCAGCCACTTACTACCCGCAAGGTTCACCTGGAACGTGCTCCGATCGCCGCCCTGCGTACGTTAGCCCACAATGCAGCGCCGTTCCGTTCTGGAAACATTTCCTTCTACACTACAATCGCGTCGGTTAGCGGTGATCAAGGGTTACCTCCCTGCACCGGCACGCAAAGGAAACAGAGATTATCTCGTTTCTGTGGAGCGGCATGCGGATGGTGGGTGAAAGCAGCAGCCTTCAGCCTGCGCGCAACACGCAGTACATCTACGGCGAAAACAGCTGGGAACCGCTGGCGCGCGTAGACAGCATCGGTGAACAGTCGGATATTTTCTGGTATCACACCGAACTGAACGGCCTGCCGGAACGGATGACCGACGAACACGGCGAAGTGGTATGGCGCGGCCGTTTCTGCACCTGGGGCGAAACGGAGCGCGAAAGCGTGACCGGCTTCCAGGCGGTACAGCAGAATCTCCGGTTTCAGGGGCAGTACCTGGACAGGGAGACGGGCCTTCATTACAATTTATTCCGCTATTACGATCCGGTGGGCGGGCGGTTTACCCAGGTCGACCCGATAGGGCTGGCGGGTGGGATTAATACTTATGGGTATGTGGGCGATCCGCTGGTTTGGGTTGATCCGCTGGGGTTGAGTAAGTGTAGTTTAGCTTCCAAAATGGTGAAGTCAGTCAATGGTCGAATGCCAATTAATGGTAAATTTGCAGGAAGGATGTATCCTCTTGAAAGTTTACCTGTAGGGATAAGAAGCAAATATCCACATAGTGTTCCATTTAATCACGCGGGGTTCCCTGACTTTACTAGATATGCAATAAAGAATGTTCGTATTGAACTTGGTAGAACTCGTGGTATTGATTTTGCTCGCGCAGATAGAGCCGCAGGATATGATAGGGCTAACCCAAGGCCTGGAAATTATACCTGGCATCATCACCAGGATTCAGGTTACATGCAGTTAATACCAACCGACATACACGCCGCTGTAAAACATACTGGTGGCATAGCAACAGGGAGATGAATCTATGACACAAATACATGGTTCAAAGGGTGTTGTAAGTGAAAAAGAGATATTCGATATAGAAAGCCAGCATGCCATTAAACTACCTGATAGCTATAAAGATTTCTTAAAAAAACATAATGGTGGTTATCCTCAGCCAGATGGTTTTGACTTTGCTGATGGTAGTGATGGCTCAAGCATTGATAAATTTTTAGAAATTAGCAGTTCAAAAAGCGAAAGCCTTATAGAATACTTTAGAAATTATAAGGATCGTATTCCTGAAAATTATTTCCCCATAGCTAAAGATCCTGGGGGTAACCTAATTTTAATAGAGATTAATAGCGGGGGTGATAATGTTTATTATTGGGATCATGAAAATGAAGCTGAAGACGGCGATAAACCTGGAATGGATAACATGCATCTGATAGCATCAAGTTTTGATAATTTTTTAAATAACTTGTATGAAATAGAATTATAGCTGTAAACCGGAAGGCAACATTAATGTCTTCCGGGTCTTTAAGTCTGGAATGTCATTTTATATTTATGCTTTTTTTTTAATTACTTGCTATCATTTTGGCTCTGGATTTAGAAAGGTATGTTAATTTAAAAAATAATTTTTATTGTTATATACCTGCGCAGGTGTGTTTTCTGACAGAATAGAAGATGGGTATTAAATAGACTTGTAACTTCAAACGGAATTTTGTTCCATCTTAAATCACGCCTGTGCCACCCACTTATCTGTAATATTTACCTACACTAAAATGTAATCGCCTTCTTGTGGAGAGCTCACGATGACGTCAGCGCAATGTAGCAGAACAAGTGAGCAAACCAGCAGCAGCGCTTTGGCTATGATGCAACGGGGCAGGTCACGCGTGAAGTCCGCACCTATAAGGAAGAGCATTTCAGCTGGGACGCTGCCGGAAACCAGACCGACAGCCCGGGCGAAACCGTCTGGCGCAACCTGCTGCTCAGGCTGAAGGGTGCGCGCTGGCGCTACGACGGCTTTGGTCGCATGACGTGGCGGAAATCGTCTGCCGATGCCGTGGAGCAGCACTTCAGCTATGACGACGAGCACCGCGTCAGCGAAGTACGTTTCGACGGGCACAGGGAGTTCAGTCGTGCGGAATATCGCTACGACGCGCTGGGTCGCCGTACGCAAAAAATTCTGCATCGCCACGGAAGGGAAAAGGAAGTTATTTCGTTTCTGTGGAGCGGCATGCGGATGGTGGGCGAAAGCAGCAGCCTTCAGCCTGCGCGCAACACGCAGTACATCTACGGCGAAAACAGCTGGGAACCGCTGGCGCGCGTAGACAGCATCGGCGAACAGTCGGACATTTTCTGGTATCACACCGAACTGAACGGCCTGCCGGAACGGATGACCGACGAACACGGCGAGGTGGTATGGCGCGGACGTTTCCCCACCTGGGGCGAAACGGAGCGCGAAAGCGTGACCGGCTTCCAGGCGGTACAGCAGAACCTCCGGTTTCAGGGACAGTACCTGGGCAGGAAGACGGGCCTTCATTACAATTTATTCCGCTATTACGATCCGGTGGGTGGGCGGTTTACCCAGGTCGACCCGATAGGACTGGCGGGTGGGATTAACCAGTACGCTTACGCACCTAACTCATTAAACTGGATCGATCCTCTTGGTTTAACGAAATGTCACGAGAGTTTTGAGCAAGCCAGGAATAAAGCACTAAAATGGCTTGAAGAACGAGGTTTTAAGGCTGAGAAAGTAAATACTGGTAAATTTGGTATGACTAAAGGAAGACCCGTGGGGATGACAACTTCTGATGGTAAAACAGGTTTCAGGATTGAATATGATGAACGCAGCGGAGCTCATATAAACGTGTTTAGTGGTAAGGAAAAAGGTGAGCACTTCCTTTTTGATGCGACTGAATCATCAGTGACCCGATTGCAGAATTTATTTAATTTACCATCTAAAATTTGGAGGGGGCAATGACATTGCAATATGAGGTATTAAAAGGTGTGAGTAACTTACGCTATCCACCAGAAGTCATTGAAGATTGGGAACCAATAGCAGATATACTCTCAGATAGATTCCCCTGGAAAGGGTCAAAGATTGATTGGAATCATTTAAAATGTCATGTTGAAGATAAATTTAATTTTTCAAGTGACGATCACTCAAAAGAGATTGAAAGGTTTCTGATAAAAAGTGGTGCGATTAATAAAATTAGCAAAAGTAATGTAATTTATTACATAAATGATTCTTCATTAGACTTTGCATTCTTGCTGAAACCAAATTCATTTATAGATTTTGCTAGCTATGCAACAAATAATATACCACAGCATCATTATTTTTTTGATAATGAGGGTTCCTGGTGTTTAGCTATAACATCAGAAGGATATATAGACTTTGGACTTGCTGAGTAAATAAAATGTAAGCCGGAGGTAGGAAAATGGCCTCAAATCCTTCCGGTTTTAAAATTTAAGCGTGCACCCCCTTACATATTATGCATTCTGAAAGCGATGCTGGCGCCGCACAGCATTCGTTTTGAATACCACCCAGTGAACCGCCAGACGGTAAAAACTGCAGTGCAGAGGCGCATCAAATACCACTACGTTGACAACGGCGTGACGGTGAAAAGATGCCGCTGGCTGCCTGGCTGAGCATGCAGGCCGAAGGGCGGAAAGTTACCGACGTCGAGGTGGTGAGCTTCGCCAGCCATGCTTTGTGTACCTGCTTACGAAGTAAAACGACGACGGCCTCATCGCGCATCAGTATGACGTGCGGAGCAACATGGACTCGATCATAATGCCGTACGGACGGGTGCGAGCTGAGCTGCATGCGTTATGGCACCGGGCATATGCTACAGATGAACCTGAAGCACAACGGCAAACTTCAGGAAATCGCTGGTGTGAATCCTGAGACCGGCCGAAGCCAGAGCGTGCTGCATCAGGAAACGCGCTACGACCTGACGGGACGCATTGTGATGTGGCTTAATGGCTTCAGCGGGCGCAACATCGTAGTTGTGTGAGCGCCATTACTGCTCAGATCGTCCCAATAAGGTGATGCGTCAGCTAGTGACGGACAGCAGCAGTGAGCAGCGAAAGTGACAGGACCAGCAGCCAGGTGACGCACGGGGTGCGGTCTTTTAAGGAAGGGCACTTCATGTGGGATGCGGCGGGTAACCAGACCGATGAACCGGGCGATATCATCTGGCACAATCTGTTGAAAAGCTGAAGGGCGCGTACTGGCGCTATGACGGCCTTGGCCTGATAAAGTGCGCAAGGCTGTTGAAGACATCTCCTAACATATGACTGATACACTGTGAAGTAGTGTGGCGCGGACGTTTCTCCACCTGGGGCGAAACGGAGCGCGAAAGCGTCACCGGCTTCCAGGCGGTACAGCAGAACCTCCGGTTTCAGGGGCAGTACCTGGACAGGGAGACGGGCCTTCATTACAATTTATTCCGCTATTACGATCCGGTGGGTGGGCGGTTTACCCAGGTTGACCCGATAGGACTGGCGGGCGGGATTAATACTTATGGGTATGTGACGGATCCTATAAAAATAATTGATCCTCTAGGGTTAATGCCATTGAGCAATCCTATAAATCAAGGTCATCATATGGTACCGCATGAAGTAGCAACTCACTTGGATATTACACCATTTAATTCTCAGACGAATGTACCTGCTATGTACTGGGATGAATCTCAATGGTTGAATATAGAGCATAGTGCAATGCATGGCTACAATGGTATTGGGACGACTACGAAGCCGTTAGTTAAACCAGCTGCTGTGATAAAATCGGGTTTGACGAAAGAGCAATGGCTAAACTCTCTTGAAAGACATTATAATAATCCAGAGCTAAAAAATATTCGAAGTGATGTTCATTTAATTACAAGCTCTGGAAAAAAAAGGACAACTTCTGGCGAAAAATGTGACGGCGGCTCAGGCTTGGGATGTTACAAAAAACTGGGCTAAAGAAATTAGATGTGGAGGTAAATAATGGAAAGAAAGCGAATTTATGCAGTGGATAGCACAGTTTCAGTTACCCATGCAGGTTTAATTTTTGATAATAAAAGCATTGATTTGAAATCATTTTTTCCACAGGGATTTAAAGGTAAGGTTATAATAAATTTTGAACAAGTAGAACACTTAAATGAAAGCTTTTCTGCTATGAAAGGAGATGTTTTATTAATTTCAAAAGATAAAATACACTCTACTGTTAACTTCAATTTAAAAACGAATGATAATAAAATAAATAATCATTATAATGAGGATTTTTCTATAAGTGTTCTCGGAGAGAAATATTTACTTGTTTTTAGCTCAATTGATGTTCCCTATATCGCCAGAGGTCCTGTTCCTGAATCTAAAAAAGAATACGTGGAATCTTCAAAGATATTAAATTTATATGTAATTATTTCAGGTGATCATAATGTTTCATTTGAAAGAAACGAATCACAAGTTTTTGATGCATATGGAACTTTAGGCTTTGCAATATTAGATGTTAATGAGTTTGATAAGTTTATATCTCCAAAGATCAGCTCTAACGATTTAATCGAAGAGTTTACTACCACCGAGATAGCAAATGAACTCTTTGATGAAGGTTTAATGATTCTAAGTTGGGGACATACGCCATGGGTGTATTATATTAACTCTGGCAACTATGAAGACATAGATAGTTTAATTGGGGTAGATACTGGCTACTGTGGTTTCTATAAATTTAAACCATCATCTCAAATGTATAGTGTTATTCCTGGTAATGAATTAAGAGATTGGAATAATTGCAAAAACAAAAGATGGCCAGTAATTGAGATAAATAGTAGTGGTGATTATGTTCTTTTAAAAATTTATGTCAAGAATGCTCTTTCACAAAGTGACAGTGATTATCCTATCCCTACTTTCTATTTGAAGCGTTTTGATGAAAAAATTCAAGATATAGAGCCATTACTACAATCAAGTATTCTGGATATTTAATTTTATATTTTTATTTATAAATTTATATCAAATGATAAAATGTTATTAGAGGTAGTTAGCATAGGTAGGCTATATTATTAAATTAGGTGGTCTGGCTGGATCACTTTTTTAATATTTAGGGGTTCGTAATCGTTTTTTATTATGTTCTTATTAATATAATCCGGTTGAGCAACCTCCCGCTTCTACTATTCAGGCGCAGCCGCCATCTATCGGCGCCTGCTTATTTAATTTGCGAGCCGTCTCGCAAGAAAGAGCATCAAATATTTTTATTTAATGCAGCGGCAGTAATATAGCCCTCAGGAATAGCAAGCATTGAGGGAACAATATGAAAGTAATCACAGCCGTTCATCCGGGGATTATCCTGCGGGAATATCTGGGCGAGATAACGGTTTCTGAAGCCGCCGCCGCGCTGGATATCACCTGCGAGACGCTTTCCAGCCTGCTAAGCGGGCGGTCAGGTATTAACGCCGATATGGCGCTGCGGCTGGAGGTCGCGTTGGGAACCAGCCCCGTTATGTGGTTAGCGATGCAGGCTGGATATGATTTGCTGATAGCGTCTCAGCAGCGCCGGCCCTATATTAAGCCCCTGATAAAACCCGTGCAGTGTCATTAGGATTGCCGAATTTTAATAATTGAATAAAGCCGGGGGATTTAAGGGGTAATTAAAGGTATAATTAAAGGGTAATTAAAGGGTGGTTAAGGGGTAATTACAGGGCTGATTGCTAAGTGACTGCTCCGTTATAGCTGGTTTATCCTTATTATTTCTTGTATTTTTTTATTATTTGTAGCAGGTTAATATTTAAGTGTATTTGCGCCGTATACCTTATAGCGTAGCGTTCCTGATAAGATAAATTAGTAAAAATATTTTTCAGGTTGCCAACTGCTAAATTATAGCCACGAAAAGATGCTTGCATATTAAAATAACGCGCTGACTGGTCATTGGCTGCAAAGCGACCCGTAGCGCTGTAATAATCTGCGCGCTACGGGCCTGGCCTGTTACTTCGCCAGCTTGTCTTCGGTACGCAATTCAAAATCAGAGGCATCGTGGCGCTCGTGCAGCTGTTCGGCTGGCTCGCCCCAGGTGCGGTTGACGATGCGGCCACGCTGAACGGCAGGGCGCTGTGCAATTTCATCGGCCCAGCGTTGCAGGTTCTTATACGATCCTACATCCAGGAACTCGGCTGCGTTGTACAGATCGCCCCGAACCAGCGCGCCATACCATGGCCAGATGGCGATATCAGCGATGGTGTAATTTTCACCCGCAATATAGCGGTTCTCCGCCAGCTGGCGATCCAGCAGATCGAGCTGACGTTTGGCTTCCATGGTAAAGCGGTCGATGGCGTATTCGATTTTTACCGGCGCGTAGTTATAAAAATGACCAAAGCCACCGCCCAGGTAAGGTGCAGAGCCCTGTAGCCAGAACAGCCAGTTCAGCGTTTCGGTACGGCCTGCCGGATCTTTTGGTAAAAAGTGGCCATATTTCTCTGCCAGATAAAGCAGGATGGCGCCGGATTCAAACACGCGGGTCGGTGGCGTGGTAGAGACATCCAGCAGCGCCGGGATTTTAGAGTTCGGGTTCACTTCTACAAAGCCGGAAGAGAACTGATCGCTGTCGCCAATGCGGATCAGATGCGCATCGTATTCGGCATCGTTAACGTTCAGCGCCAGCAGCTCTTCCAGCAGGATAGTAACCTTCTGGCCGTTAGGCGTACCCATAGAATAGAGCTGCAAAGGGTGTTTGCCGATTGGCAGAATAGCTTCGTGGCGCGAACCGGCGGTCGGGCGGTTAATGCTGCCCCAGGTGCCGCCTGCATTTTTGTTCTCCGACCAGACTTTAGCCGGCTGATAATCGTTGCTGCTCATAAAATTTTCCCTTTTCACGGTTGGATGGCGTAGCGGGACTGACTTCTCGCTGTTAATGGTCTAAAAATAGCGTCGATTGCCGCACTGCACCAAAAGCGGTTGTTACAGCTGATGTCAGATATAGCACCGCTACCGCGCAGACGTTTATCTGGAAAGAGCGATCGCTACGGTAATTCAGATACTTCCGTAAGGAGAGAGAATGAAGCACGACAAAGCCGCATTAAAACAGGCGGGGCTGACGCTGTCCGAGGATGGTCGCGTGTGCTGTTACTGGCAACCGTCAATGCCGGACTATCACGATAATGAATGGGGCAGGCCGGTTGTGGACGATCGTCGTCTTTTTGAAAAAGTCTGCCTTGAAGGCTTTCACTCGGGGATGTCGTGGCAGCTCATCTATAACAAACGGGAAAATTTTCGTCGGGCCTTTGCCGACTTCGATTTTCATCAGGTGGCGACGTTCACGAAAGACGACGTCGCCCGGCTGATGGCGGATAAAAGCATTGTGCGCAATCGGGCGAAAATTCTTTCCACTATTAACAACGCGCAGCGGGCTATTGAGCTGCTTAACGAGGCGGGATCGTTGGCGGAGTGGTTCTGGCAGTTTGCGCCCGGGCCTGATGCCCGACCGGAAATTATCGATCTGGCGTACTGGCAGCAAACCAAAACGTCGCCGGAAGCGACAAAGATGTCAAAAGCGTTAAAAAAGCGCGGCTGGACATGGGTCGGGCCGGTAACCGCCTATTCGCTAATGCAGGCGCTGGGCCTGGTGAACGACCATCTGACAGGTTGTGAATGCCGTAGGGCGGTAGAGGCGGCAAGGGAAAAGGCCTGCTTGCCTTGTGCTAACCAGCACGAGTTAACATCGTACTCTGAAAAAGAATAAAAGGTACGGACCGATCAGGAGAGTGAGAAAATTGTCTGGTAAGCCGCCATCGCCGCTAGACGTAAAAAGAGACTTCGTCCTTTAGCGCCGCTGGCTTCCGCTGACGGGCGCACTTTTACGCCGCGCTTTGCGGCCTTTCTTCCATTTACGCCAGGCATTCGCCGTTGTGGATTGTGTATAGCGTCCGAATCGGCGAAAATGCCGGCCATTGATGATTAATCGCCTGTGTCTTCCTGCGCAAACCGCGCAGCGGCGGCACAGCACCAAACAGAGTTTTTTCATGTCAAATGCACCTTTTATGCAAGAGGTGGCTCGTCGCCGCACTTTTGCCATTATCTCGCACCCGGATGCCGGTAAAACCACCATCACCGAAAAGGTGCTGCTGTTCGGACAGGCGATCCAGACCGCCGGTACGGTAAAGGGACGCGGCTCCAGCCAGCACGCGAAATCCGACTGGATGGAGATGGAAAAGCAGCGTGGTATTTCGATCACCACCTCCGTGATGCAGTTTCCCTATCGCGACAGCCTGGTCAACCTGCTGGATACGCCGGGACACGAAGACTTCTCGGAAGATACCTACCGCACGCTGACGGCGGTCGACTGCTGCCTGATGGTTATCGATGCCGCTAAAGGCGTTGAGGATCGTACCCGCAAGCTGATGGAAGTCACCCGCCTGCGCGATACGCCGATCCTGACCTTTATGAACAAGCTGGACCGTGATATCCGCGATCCGATGGAAGTGCTGGACGAGGTGGAAAGCGAGCTGAAGATTGCCTGCGCGCCGATCACCTGGCCAATCGGCTGCGGCAAGCTGTTCAAGGGCGTTTATCACCTCTATAAAAACGAAACCTATCTTTATCAGTCCGGTAAAGGCCACACCATTCAGGAAGTCCGTGTGGTGAAAGGGCTGGATAACCCGGAGCTGGACGCCGCCATTGGCGAAGAGCTGGCGGCACAGCTGCGCGAAGAGCTGGAGCTGGTCCAGGGCGCGTCGCACGAGTTTGAGAAAGAAGCGTTCCTGAACGGCCAGCTGACGCCGGTGTTCTTTGGTACCGCGCTGGGCAACTTCGGCGTGGATCATATGCTGGATGGCCTGGTGGAGTGGGCGCCGTCGCCTATGCCGCGCGCCACCGATACCCGTACCGTTACCGCCGCAGACGAGAAATTCACCGGCTTCGTGTTTAAGATCCAGGCGAATATGGATCCGAAACACCGTGACCGCGTGGCCTTCCTGCGCGTGGTTTCCGGCAAGTATGAAAAGGGCATGAAGCTGCGTCAGGTTCGTCTGGGCAAAGACGTGGTGATTGCCGACGCGCTCACCTTTATGGCGGGCGATCGCTCGCATGTTGAAGAGGCGTATCCGGGCGATATCATCGGCCTGCATAACCACGGCACCATTCAGATCGGCGATACCTTTACCCAGGGCGAGAACATGAAGTTCACCGGTATTCCGAACTTCGCGCCGGAGCTGTTCCGTCGTATTCGCCTGCGCGACCCGCTCAAGCAAAAGCAGCTGCTGAAAGGGCTGGTGCAGCTGTCGGAAGAGGGCGCGGTACAGGTGTTCCGTCCCGTGCACAATAACGATCTGATTGTAGGCGCGGTCGGCGTGCTGCAGTTTGACGTGGTGGTGGCGCGACTGAAAAGCGAATACAACGTCGAAGCGATCTATGAGTCGGTCAACGTCTCTACCGCCCGCTGGGTGGAATGCAGCGATGCGAAGAAGTTCGACGAGTTCCAGCGTAAAAACGAGGTAAACCTGGCGCTGGACGGCGGCGATAACCTGACTTATATCGCGCCGACCATGGTCAACCTGAATATTACCCAGGAACGCTATCCTGACGTGGTGTTCCGCAAAACGCGCGAACACTAACAGGCAGCCTACATACGGTTACCCTGACAGGCGGCGCTTCGGCGCCGCTTTTTTTTGCCCGCTGTTGTTCAGATCCCACCTTACAGACTCATCTTAAAAAAATCCGCTTTTGCCCATTTATCCGCCATATCAACCACAAAGGGCAGCAGAATTCAGATCAGCGTCTATATTTATTTCAACAGGACGCAAAATATGTGGCGCGGTTGCTACAAAGCCTGACTACTGCAGTCACGCCGTTTGTGACTGAAAGCTCACAGTTGTGGGTGCATCAACCTAAGAAGGAAGAGATCGATGAACAAGACTAAGATTGCTAAAACTCTGATGGCTGCTCTGGTAGGTTCTGCACTGGTTAGTGGCGCTGCGATGGCAGAAGACACCACTACGCCAAAAGTACAGTCCACGACCGACAGCGCGGGTTCTAAAATCGATAGCTCTATGAAAAAAGTCGGTGGATACATGGATGACAGCGGCGTGACCGCCAAGGTGAAAGCTGCCCTGGTTGATAACGACGCTATTAAAAGTACGGATATCTCAGTCAAAACTCATGAAGGCGTCGTGACGCTGAGTGGTTTTGTCGCTTCTCAGGATCAGGCTGAACTGGCCGTTTCCGAAGCGAAAAAAATTGAGGGCGTAAAATCCGTCAGCGATAAACTACACGTTAAAGACAGCGCAAAAAGCAGCGTCAGCGGCTATGCCGGTGATGCAGCAACAACCAGCGAAATTAAAGCTAAACTGTTAGCGGATGACATCGTACCGTCCCGCAACGTGAAAGTTGAAACCACCAACGGTGTGGTTCAGCTTTCCGGTTCGGTAAAAACCCAGGCACAGTCAGATCGTGCTGAAGGCATTGCCAAAGCGATTGAAGGCGTCAAGAGCGTGAAAAACGATCTGGCGGTGAAATCGTAATACCGGCGCGGGCTGGCTATTACGGCCAGCCCGTGACGGCGCCGTCGTCAGGCAGAAATCAATAACAGATGATGTTCGATTTTAATATAGGGTAAGGAGAAGCTTATGTTTCGTTGGGGTATTATCTTTCTGGTTATCGCACTGATCGCCGCTGCATTAGGTTTCGGTGGTCTGGCAGGTACGGCAGCATGGGCAGCGAAAATTGTCTTCGTTGTCGGTATCATTATCTTCCTGATCAGCCTGTTTACCGGCCGCAAGAAGTTATAGCTTTAACGCTCTCCACGGCAGCGTCAGCGCTGCCGTGGGAAGAAACGTCTCGCCCGTCTGCATGTTCTCTCTTTTCCCCGTTTACTTCTCGCTGCATTTTTTCCTGTGTTCACTTCTCGCTGCATTTTTTTCCCACGTTCATGTCACGCTGCATTTCTTCACTTTTTTCCTGTGTTCACTTCTCGCTGCATTTTTTTCCCACGTTCATTTCACGCTGCATTTCGTCACTTTTTACCTGCGTTCATTTCACGCTGCATTTCATTACCTTTTTGCCCCGCGTTCATTTCTCGCTACACTTCGTCACGCTTTTCACTCCCCGCATTAACACTCATAGCAATAAGCGCCAAACCGCTGCCACTACGTGAGCGTATCCTCACCGCATTAGCTATCAGAGGGAGGGAGAAAGGTGGGCAGACGCATTCCGATTACGCTCGGCAATATTACGCCGCTGGCGCTGGCACCTTTTCATCCGGGCAAGCTCGCTCTGGTCTGTGAAGGCGGCGGACAGCGCGGGATTTTTACCGCAGGCGTACTGGACGAGTTTCAGCGGGTTGGTTTTAATCCTTTTGACCTGATGATTGGTACTTCCGCAGGCGCGCAGAACCTCTCTGCATTTATCTGCGGTCAGCCTGGCTATGCCCGGCGGGTGATCACGCGCTATACCACCAGCAAACTTTTCTTCGATCCGCTGCGCTTTGTGCGCGGCGGCCATCTGATCGATCTGGACTGGCTGGTGGATATTACCGCCAAAGAGTTTCCGCTGGCGATGACGGCGGGGGAAGAGGCGTTTTCCCGGGGGCGCGAGTTTTACATGTGCGCCTGCCGCAGCGACGACTATTCGCCCGGCTACTTTGCCCCCACCGCAGCGAACTGGCTGAACATCATCAAAGCCTCCAGCGCCATTCCCGGCATGTACCGACCCGGCGTCGATCTGGAAGGCATCAGCTACCTGGACGGCGGAATCAGCGATGCGGTGCCGGTACGCGAAGCGGCGCGGCGCGGTGCCGACACCATAGTCGTCATCCGAACCGTGCCGTCGCAGATGACCTATACGCCGCAGTGGCTGAAGCGCGTCGAGCGCTGGCTGGACAAAGGCGCGCTACAGCCGCTGGTTAATATCATGCACCTGCATGAAGAGAGCTACCGCCAGACCCAGCAGTTCATTAACGAGCCGCCTGGCGATCTGAATATCATTGAAATTTTCCCGCCGCGCGCGCTGGCAAGCATGGCGCTGGGCAGCCGCATCGCCTCGCTCAATCAGGACTATCATCTGGGCCGTCGCTGCGGCCGTTATTTTTTGGCTACAATAGGGCAGTGGTTGCAGGGTGAAGCACAGGCTACTGCGCCAGTGGTGCCGGACGTGCCGCCCGCCAATGAACCGGCGATCGTACCACCGGCGAGCAATGATGATGATTTTCCTGAAGGATCGCTGGCATGACTTTTGTCGATACGCACTGTCACTTTGATTTTCCGCCCTTCTGCGGCAACGAGGCGGAAAGCCTGCGGCTGGCGGCGGAAGCCGGGGTGGAAAAGATCATTGCGGTGGGCGTTTCGGCGGATCGTTTTGCCGGGGTGCTGGCGTTGGCGGAAAAGTATGCGCCTTTATACGCGGCGCTGGGTACGCATCCGATGGCGATTGCCGGCCATCAGGAAGCGCATCTGCAACAGCTGGAAAACCATCTACGGCAGGGGTCGTCGAAGCTGATAGCGATCGGCGAGATCGGGCTGGATCTTTATATTGAAAACCCGCAGTTCGACAAGCAGCAGGCGGTGCTGGAGGCGCAGCTGCGGTTGGCAAGGCGCTATGATTTACCGGTGATCCTGCATTCAAGGCGCACGCACGACAAGCTGGCGATGCAGCTGCGCAAGCTCGACTTGCCCGCGCGCGGCGTGGTGCACGGCTTTGCCGGTAGCGAGCAGCAGGCGTTAGCCTTTATCCGCGAAGGCTTTGCCATTGGCGTCGGCGGCACTATCACCTACGAGCGGGCCAGCAAAACCCGCAATGCTATTGCACGTTTGCCGCTGACCTCGCTGCTGTTAGAAACCGATTCGCCCGATATGCCGGTGCAGGGTTTTCAGGGCCAGCCAAACCGTCCCGAAAGAATCAAGCACGTCTGGCAGAGCCTGTGCGAGATCCGCGATGAATCGCCGCAGGAGATTGCCGACACGCTTCGCGAAAATACCCGCCAACTGTTTCGGATCTGAAGCTGGTATATACAGTAGGTCATTAACCGTCCATCCTGGCTAATGTACGGTTTCGAAACCTTTCCCGGCAGACCGGGCTGCTATCGCTGTGATACGTCAGGCCACCCTTTCACGGCACAATAATTGTGATTGCCATCATATTAATTCAGTTATTGCCGATCGTGTATTCCATATCCCACCTGATATCGCGCAAAATTAATTCCCAATCCTTTGTTTGATAATGTCTTTAGTCTTTATTTTTGACGAAAATTTCGCTGCTTGACGGTTTCCTGAATCAGGTGTAAAACTTTCTTTGCCTTGTTAAGACGTGAAAGGAAACTAATTATATTTCAGGTTGAAGTTAAAAGGATTTTATTATGGCTATTCGAGAAATTAGTGCTGAACTTTGGGGGGCTATTTCAGGGGGTAATGGATATAGCAATTATGAGGCTGGTGGTGCAGGTAAAAAAAATTCACGGCAATCAACTATACAGCGGGGAGCTGGCGTAGATATTTACAAAGATGTTAATGTTGACTGCCTGGTAGACAGAGGAATGGGTATAATTGGGGGGCTTAAAAAAGGCCCGGCGGGAATGATAAGCGGCATGGTTGCTAACAGCTATAAATCATGTGTAAGGGAACCTAACTGAAACTCAAACGGAGGGGGGAGCATTTCCCCGGGGCAATGTACCTGGTAAAGAAACAATCCTTAATAAAAATTGGGCATATAATTGTTATTATCGTGGGGTTTCAATTTGCATCAGCCATATTAAGTGGGATGGGCATTGTGTCCGCCTGGTGCCCGCTACCGCAAAGCTTTTCTCGCTGGGCAGTGATAATAATAACTTCTTTGGGCAGCATTCGGCTTTTAGATGATATCTTTGTTTTTCTTCTTAACAGATTAAATAAATCCGGTAGGGACAGTAATTATTGAAATGCCTGAATGAATCAGCCCATATCGCTCAAGGTCGCTTTGATTAGCGGCCTTATTTATTGAAAGGGCCATAAATAGCAGCACCATTAATGCTAACATTGATGCGGGCGGCGCGCAGTGTCATAACCTGTGACGTAGTTATTTCATAATTCGTGGATCCCATGCTGCTGGCAGAGAGGTTTATCAGGCAGGGCATCCATAATTATCGTCTGAAGAAATATGCCTGATGTTATTCTCCGCCAGTGAATAACGTCGTTTCTCAATGTTACTATCATAACATTTTGTGATGTCCGATCGGCGGGCCTGTACCCTGTATTCCGGCAGTCTGGTGTGATTTCTGTCCGGTTTGCGCTACAATTACGGCAACAGCAGCGGCCTCAATGTGAAAGCTATCACAGACGAAGCCCGGAACGAATGTTACTATCCTAACATTGTCCCTGTGCTGCGCCCACGCCAACCGCCTTTTCGGAGAAAACCATGACTGATTTAACCACCGCCGCCGTTCGCGCGCTGAAGCTGATGGATTTGACCACCCTGAACGACGACGATACGGACGCCAAAGTGGTTGCGCTGTGTCATCAGGCCAAAACGCCTGTTGGCGAGACGGCGGCCATCTGCATCTATCCCCGTTTTATTCCGATTGCGCGTAAAACGCTGCGCGAGCAGAGCACGCCGGATATTCGTATCGCTACCGTGACTAACTTCCCGCACGGCAACGACGACATCGAAATCGCACTGGCGGAAACGCATGCCGCTATCGCCTACGGCGCTGATGAAGTGGACGTAGTTTTCCCTTACCGCGCGCTGATTGCCGGTAACGAAGAAGTCGGCTACGACATGGTTTACGCCTGCAAAGAAGCCTGCGCCGACGCGGGCGTGCTGCTGAAGGTCATTATCGAAACCGGCGAGCTGAAAACAGAAGAGCTGATCCGTAAAGCGTCTGAAATCGCTATCGATGCCGGTGCAGACTTTATTAAAACCTCTACCGGTAAAGTCGCGGTTAACGCCACGCCGGAAGTGGCGGAAATCATGCTGCGGGTTATCGCCGAAAAAGACGTAAAGCACCAGGTTGGCTTTAAGCCGGCGGGCGGCGTGAAAACTGCTGAAGACGCGGCTATCTACCTGAAGCTGGCGGACGATATCCTGGGCGAAGAGTGGGCCGACGCGCGGCATTTCCGCTTCGGCGCCTCCAGCCTGCTGGCCAGCCTGCTGAACGCGGCCGGTCACGCTGGCGCAAAAAGCGATTCCGCTTACTAATCCACCTTCATAAACGGGTCAGCCCGCCTGCCGAAATAAGCGGGCGCCCGTCAACCCAGCCCGGACGCGACGGCCGGGCCATCAAACCTCACCAGGGGGTAACGTGTTTCTGCCACAGGAAATTATTCGTAAAAAAAGAGATGGTCAGGCGCTGAGCGAGGAAGAAATTCGCTTCTTTATTAACGGTGTACGCGATAATGCGGTATCGGAAGGACAAATTGCCGCGCTGGCGATGACCATCTGGTTCCATGATATGACGCTGCCGGAGCGCGTGGCGCTGACGATGGCAATGCGCGATTCCGGCTCGGTGCTGAACTGGCAGAGCCTGGGGCTGAACGGGCCGGTAGTGGATAAGCACTCTACCGGCGGCGTGGGCGATGTCACCTCGCTGATGCTTGGCCCGATGGTGGCGGCCTGCGGCGGCTATGTGCCGATGATCTCCGGGCGCGGCCTTGGTCACACCGGCGGCACGCTGGATAAGCTGGAGGCGATCCCCGGCTTCGATATCTTCCCGGAAGATCACACCTTCCGTAATATTATCAAAGAGGTTGGCGTGGCGATTATCGGCCAGACCAACTCGCTGGCGCCGGCCGACAAGCGCTTCTACGCCACGCGCGATATCACGGCGACCGTTGATTCCATTCCGCTGATCACCGCCTCGATCCTGGCGAAAAAGCTCGCCGAAGGGCTGGATGCGCTGGTGATGGACGTTAAAGTCGGTTCAGGCGCTTTTATGCCGACTTTTGAGCAGTCTGAAAGCCTGGCACAGGCGATTGTCGGCGTGGCCAACGGTGCAGGCTGCAAAACTACCGCGCTGCTGACCGATATGAATCAGGTACTGGCCTCCAGCGCGGGCAACGCGCTGGAAGTGCGCGAGGCGGTGCGCTTCCTGACCGGCGAATACCGCAATCCGCGCCTGCTGGAAGTGACGATGGCGCTCAGCGCCGAAATGCTGCTGTCAGGCGGGCTGGCGGCCGATCGCGACGAAGCCATGCGTAAGCTTCAGGCGGTGCTGGATAACGGCCGCGCGGCGGAAGTGTTTGCGCGCATGGTGGCCGCGCAAAAAGGCCCAACCGACTTTATCGACAGGCTGGACAGCTACCTGCCCGCGCCGATGCTCAGCAAAGCGGTGTATGCCGACCGGCCCGGCATCGTCAGCGCAATGGATACCCGCGCGCTGGGGCTGGCCGTAGTGGCGATGGGCGGCGGTCGTCGTCGCGCCAGCGACAGTATCGACTACAGCGTAGGGCTGAGCGAGATGGCGCAGCTGGGCGACAGCGTGGACGGCCAGCGGCCGCTGGCGGTGATCCACGCCGCCAGCGAAGCGAGCTGGCAGGAGGCCGCCGCCGCAGTGAAACAGGCGATAGCCCTGGCAGAAAAATCACCGCAGCCGACGCCAGTTATTTATCGCAGAGTGACGCAATAAACGGCATACTGTTCCGATCGATAAAATTTAGCTCATCGCGTTAACAACGCAGGAGACCACGATGAAACGTGCATTTATTATGGTGCTCGACTCTTTCGGCATTGGGTCAAGCAAAGACGCTCATAAGTTTGGCGATGAAGGTTCCGATACGCTGGGGCATATTGCCGAAGCCTGCTTTAAAGGCGAAGCGAATATCGGCCGCAAAGGGCCGCTGCATCTGCCCAATCTTACCGCGCTGGGCTTAGGCAAAGCGGCGGAGGCCTCTACCGGTAAGTTCCCATTGGGGCTGGATAAAGACGCTGAAATTATCGGCGCCTACGCCTATGCCAGCGAGCTGTCGTCGGGCAAAGATACGCCTTCCGGCCACTGGGAAATCGCCGGCGTGCCGGTGCTGTTTGACTGGGGCTACTTCACGGAAAAAGAGAACAGCTTCCCGCAGGCGCTGCTGGACGAGCTGGTAGAAAAAGCGGGCCTGCCTGGCTATCTGGGCAACTGCCACTCTTCCGGCACGGTGATCCTTGACCAGCTGGGCGAAGAGCATATGAAAACCGGCAAGCCGATTTTCTATACCTCTGCCGACTCGGTGTTCCAGATCGCCTGTCATGAAGAAACCTTTGGCTTACAGCGCCTGTACGATCTCTGTGAAATCGCCCGCGAAGCGCTGACCGAAGGCGGCTATAACATTGGCCGCGTGATCGCACGTCCGTTTGTGGGCGACAAAGCGGGGCATTTCGAACGTACCGGCAACCGTCACGATCTGGCCGTTGAACCGCCTTCGCCCACCATCCTGAAAAAGCTGGTGGAGGAAAAAGGCGGCGAAGTGGTCTCCGTGGGCAAAATCGCCGATATCTATGCGCACGTCGGCATCACCAAAAAAGTGAAGGCGACCGGGCTGGACGCGCTGTTTGACGCGACCGTACAGGAGATGAAAACGGCGCCGGACAACAGCATCGTCTTTACCAACTTTGTGGATTTCGACTCCACCTGGGGCCACCGTCGCGACGTGGCTGGCTACGCGGGCGGACTGGAGCTGTTTGACCGTCGTCTGCCGGAGCTGATGGCGCTGGTACAAGAGGGCGATATTCTGATCCTCACCGCCGACCACGGCTGCGATCCAACCTGGCAGGGCACGGAACATACCCGCGAGCACATCCCAATTTTGATTTACGGCCCGAACGTTAAGCCCGGCTCGCTGGGATACCGTGACACTTTTGCGGATATCGGTCAGACTGTCGCAACGTATTTTGGCCTGTCCGCGATGGAATATGGCAAAAGCATGCTGTAATCAGCGCAACGTAACACGCCGGTGCAAGCCGGCAAAAAGTAAATAAGGATAAAAGATGGCTACCCCTCATATTAACGCAGAAATGGGTGATTTCGCTGACGTGGTGCTGATGCCGGGCGATCCGCTGCGCGCAAAGCATATTGCGGAAACCTTTTTGCAGGATGCCGTGGAAGTCAATAACGTGCGTGGGATGCTGGGCTATACCGGCACTTACAAGGGCCGCAAAATCTCCGTGATGGGCCACGGCATGGGCATTCCTTCCTGCTCAATCTACGCCAAAGAGCTGATCACCGAATTCGGCGTGAAGAAGATTATTCGCGTAGGCTCCTGCGGCGCGGTTCGTGAAGACGTGAAGCTGCGCGATATCGTGATCGGTATGGGTGCCAGCACCGATTCCAAAGTGAACCGGATGCGCTTCAAGGATCACGATTTCGCGGCCATCGCCGATTTCGATATGGTGCGCGACGCGGTAGACGCGGCGAAAAACCTGGGCGTGGAAGCACGCGTCGGCAACATCTTCTCCGCCGATCTGTTCTATACGCCGGATCCGCAGATGTTCGACGTGATGGAAAAGTACGGCATCCTGGGCGTGGAAATGGAAGCAGCGGGCATCTATGGCGTGGCGGCGGAGTTCGGCGCGAAAGCGCTGGCTATCTGTACCGTTTCCGACCATATCCGCACCCATGAGCAGACCTCGGCGGCCGAGCGTCAGACCACGTTTAACGACATGGTTGAGATCGCGCTGGAATCCGTTCTGCTGGGCGATAAAGCCTGATTTAAGCGGCCGCTGCCCTCAGCGGCCATTGGCTAAAACCGGTCGGTGAACCGACCGGTTTTCCCGTAAAAGTATCTATTCATCTTTCCCGCTCGTTTTTTGCTATTGTCCTTTATCCTCAGACAATTAAGTGATAAGTATCTATTCATGGTGGGTCATTATGTCTGCAATAACGTCACTTTTGCTGCACGGCCCGCTTGATGCCGCCGCAGATTGCCCTCGATCCCGCCGTGCCGCGCGAGGTGTGGTTTCGGGCATTAGCTATGGCGCAGCGCTACTGGCAGATGATTGCCGCAGGCGCTGAATGGAGTGACGAGTTTTGCCGGATTGCGGCGGCTATGCAGCAGACGCTGAACGCGCTGCCGCCGCAGATTGAGCGAATGGCGTAAGAGGTGAAGGCCGCCCGGAAAAAAGCGACCGCTAGCTTTTATCCGCAGGCGCGTCGTCGCCGTTATCTTCTTTTACCGGACGGTTAGCGGTAAGCAGAAAGGGCGACTGCTGCCAGCGCGTGCGGCGATCCCGCAGCAGCGTACGGGTAAGGATAATGCCGATAGCCAGCGCCAGCAGCATCATCAGGCGCAGGATATTGGTGGTGTTATCGACCTGCCGCGAATCCGTCACCAGCACGTGGGTATCCAGCGTGACGCGCAGAAAACCGCGCGGCCCGTCAGCGCTGGCCAGCGGCTCCACCAGCTGATGGTTGAAGTAGCTGCCGGCCCGTTGTCCGTCCAGCGCCAGCCGGTCGCGCACGTTAATGGTTTCGCCGCTGCGCGCCAGCAGCGTGCCGCTGTCGTCATAGACCGATGCGTCCAGAATGCGGCTCTCTTTGGTCAGCTGTGCGAGAACATCGATAATCTTCTGATGGTTGTCATCGCTGTTTTCCATCAGCGGCGACAGGCTAAAGGCGACCTGGCGAGTCAGCGTGCGCGCCAGCTCCTCCACCTGCTCCGAGCGGGCCATCTGATGGCCCATGCTGAACCATGATGCGCCCTGCATCAGCACGACCAGCAGCGCCAGGCAGATCAGGACGATTACCGTGCGGTGCAGCCGAAATGTTAGTTTGGCTTTTGCCATTTTTGCCCTTCACCTATTGTCCGGAAACGGAACCGCATTTATGTTGCCAGAAGCGGGCGAGACAGGGTAGCCTCTTGCGTGATTAAACTGTCCCCTACAGGAGCTGTAATGCCAAATAGTCTGACCTGGTGCGACCTGCCTTCGGATGTCTCTCTCTGGCCGGGTTTACCTCTTTCCCTCAGCGGCGATGAAGTGATGCCGCTGGATTATCGCGCTGGCCGCACCGGCTGGCTTCTGTATGGGCGCGGCCTGAATAAAGATCGCCTGACGGCGCTACAGCACAGGCTGGGGGCGGCGATGGTTATCGTCAGCGCCTGGGCGGTGGAGGACTATCAGGTTATCCGGCTGGCGGGCTCGCTGACGCCGCGCGCGGCCAAACTGGCGCACGAAGCCGGGCTGGACGTGGCGCCGCTGGGCCGTATTCCGCACCTGAAAACGCCGGGTCTGCTGGTAATGGATATGGATTCCACCGCTATCCAGATTGAATGTATCGACGAGATCGCCAAACTGGCGGGCAGCGGCGAGCTGGTGGCGGAAGTGACCGAACGCGCGATGCGCGGCGAACTCGATTTTACCGCCAGCCTGCGCCAGCGCGTGGCTACACTTAAAGGCGCCGACGCCAATATTCTGGCACAGGTCAGGGCGGAAATGCCGCTGATGCCGGGTCTCAGTTCGCTGGTGCACAAGCTCCAGGCGCTGGGCTGGCAGGTGGCGATCGCTTCCGGCGGCTTTACCTATTTTGCGGAATACCTGCGCGATAAGCTGCGCCTTTCCGCGATTGTGGCGAACCAGCTGGAAATCCGCGACGGCAAGCTGACCGGCGAAGTGCTGGGCGATATCGTCGATGCGAAATACAAAGCCGAGACGCTGCGAAAGCTGGCGAAGCGCTTTGAGATCGCGCCGGAACAAACCGTGGCAATTGGCGACGGCGCCAACGATCTGCTGATGATCCAGGCGTCCGCGCTGGGCATTGCCTATCACGCCAAGCCGAAAGTTAACGAAAAAACAGAAGTTACCATCCGTCATGCTGACCTGTTAGGCGTGCTCTGCATCCTGACCGGCAGCCTGATCCATGAAGAACGCTAAGGGGTAGATTTGGCCAAAGCGGTAAAGCGCGCCTTTGTTTGTAATGAATGCGGCGCAGATTATCCACGCTGGCAGGGGCAATGCAGCGCCTGCCAGGCCTGGAACACCATCACCGAGGTGCGCCTGGCGGCGTCGCCAACGGTGGCGCGTAACGAACGTCTGACCGGCTATGCGGGCAGCGCTGGCCCAAGCCGCGTGCAAAAACTGTCGGAAATCAGCCTGGAGGCGCTGCCGCGCTTCAGCACCGGCTTTAAGGAGTTCGATCGCGTGCTGGGCGGCGGCGTGGTGCCGGGCAGCGCCATCCTGATCGGCGGCAGCCCCGGCGCGGGGAAAAGTACGCTGCTGCTGCAAACGCTCTGCAAGCTTTCCGAGAACATGAAAACGCTCTACGTCACCGGCGAGGAGTCGCTGCAGCAGGTGGCGATGCGCGCGCACCGGCTGGGTTTGCCGACCGCCAATCTGAATATGCTTTCGGAAACCAGCATTGAGCAGATCTGCCAGATCGCCGAGCAGGAAGAGCCGAAGCTGATGGTGATCGACTCCATTCAGGTGATGCATATGGCGGATATCCAGTCCTCGCCCGGCAGCGTGGCGCAGGTCAGGGAAACCGCCGCCTACCTGACCCGCTTTGCGAAAACACGCGGCGTGGCGATCGTGATGGTCGGCCACGTTACGAAAGACGGCTCGCTGGCGGGGCCAAAGGTTCTGGAACACTGCATCGACTGCTCGGTGCTGCTGGATGGCGATGCGGATTCGCGTTTTCGCACCCTGCGCAGCCATAAAAACCGCTTCGGCGCGGTGAACGAGCTGGGCGTGTTCGCCATGACCGAACAGGGGCTGCGGGAAGTCAGCAATCCTTCCGCCATCTTCCTCAGCCGCGGCGACGAGGTTACCTCCGGCAGTTCGGTAATGGTGCTGTGGGAAGGCACGCGGCCGCTGCTGGTTGAGATCCAGGCGCTGGTGGATCACTCGATGCTGGGGAATCCACGACGCGTGGCGGTCGGCCTGGAGCAGAACCGTCTGGCGATCCTGCTGGCGGTGCTGCATCGTCACGGCGGTCTGCAAATGGCCGATCAGGACGTTTTCGTCAACGTGGTCGGCGGCGTGAAGGTCACGGAAACCAGCGCCGACTTAGCGTTAATGCTGTCGATGGTCTCCAGCCTGCGCGATCGCCCTTTGCCGCAGGATCTGGTGGTGTTTGGCGAGGTCGGGCTGGCCGGAGAAATCCGTCCGGTGCCGAGCGGCCAGGAGCGTATTTCCGAAGCGGCCAAGCACGGCTTCCGTCGCGCCATTGTGCCCATTGCCAACGTGCCGAAGAAAACGCCGGAGAACATGAAGGTGTACGGCGTGAAAAAGCTGGCCGACGCGCTGGCGATCCTCGACGAGCTTTAACTTAAAAGCGGAGCGTGTTGCGCGCTCCGCATTTCAAAGCGGCGGAACGTACGCCCGTTATGCAGGAGGCACCCGGTGTCGTCATTTGATTATCTGAAAACGGCTATTCGCCAGCAGGGCTGTACGTTGCAGCAGGTGGCGGAAGCCAGCGGCATGACCAAGGGCTACCTCAGCCAGCTGCTCAACGCCAAGATCAAAAGCCCCAGCGCGCAAAAGCTGGAGGCGCTGCACCGCTATCTTGGCCTGGAGTTTCCGCGCCGTGAAAAAACCATCGGCGTGGTGTTCGGCAAATTCTATCCGCTGCATACCGGCCACATCTATCTGATCCAGCGCGCCTGTAGTCAGGTTGACGAGCTGCATATCATTATGGGCTACGACGAGTCGCGCGACCGCGAGCTGTTCGAGGCCAGCGCCATGTCGCAGCAGCCGACCGTCAGCGATCGCCTGCGCTGGCTGCTGCAAACTTTTAAGTACCAGAAAAATATCCGTATCCATTCGTTTAACGAAGAGGGCATGGAGCCTTATCCGCACGGCTGGGACGTCTGGAGCCGGGGCATCAATGACTTTATGGAAAACCACGGTATTGTCCCCAATCGGGTTTATACCAGCGAAGAGCCGGATGCGCCGCAGTATCAGCAGCATTTGGGCATTGAGGCGGTGCTGATCGATCCTAAACGATCCTTTATGAACATCAGCGGCGCGCAGATCCGCCAGGATCCTTTCCGCTACTGGGAATATATTCCGACGGAAGTAAAACCGTTCTTTGTGCGCACGGTGGCTATCCTGGGCGGCGAGTCGAGCGGTAAATCGACGCTGGTTAACAAGCTGGCAAATATTTTTAACACTACCAGCGCCTGGGAATTTGGCCGCGACTACGTGTTCTCGCACCTGGGCGGCGACGAGATGGCGCTGCAATATTCTGACTACGATAAGATCGCGCTGGGCCAGGCACAGTACATCGATTTTGCGGTGAAATATGCGAACAAGGTCGCCTTTATCGATACCGACTTTGTGACGACCCAGGCCTTCTGTAAGAAGTATGAGGGGCGCGAGCATCCTTTTGTGCAGGCGCTGATTGATGAGTACCGCTTTGATTTGGTGATCCTGGTCGAGAACAACGTCCCCTGGGTAGCGGACGGGCTGCGTAGCCTCGGCAGCTCGGTGGATCGCAAAGAGTTCCAGGCGCTGCTGGTTTCCATGCTGGAGGCGAACAATATCGATTTTGTGCACGTCGAGCAGGATAGCTACGACGAGCGCTTTCTGCGCTGCGTGGAGCTGGTACAGGAGATGCTGGGCGCGCGTTCAACCGGCAGTTGAGCGAATAGAATAAAGGGAGCAAAGGACGCTCCCTTCAGGCTGCTGACAAACCTGTACTCAGCCATCAGATAGCTACTAGTCTGGTGAATAGCGGCAGAGGCAGAGCGGAACACGGACACGCCGTGAATACGTCCCTGTAGGCTCGTTTCGCGCGTCCATGCGCGAAAACGGTCCGCTTATCCGCTCAGCCTCTGCCGCCGTGAAGCGATAGTGTTGCTGTAAAAAAACGGCGGTGTACCCGCAAGCTTTTAAGTTTGTCATCAATCTGAAGGGAGCAAAGGACGCTCCCTTTTTGCAGGCTAAGCCAGCGCCCGCAGCGCGTTGACGCTGCGCTCACGCACAAAGATACCCAGCAGCGCCATTCCGGTCAGCGCCAGTACGCTGGCCAGTAAAAAGGCCGACGAATAGCCGCCGCCATACTGGATCAGAAACCCGGTGATGCCCGGCGACAGGATGCCCGCCAGGTTCGCCAGCAGATGCACAAAGCCGCCGGCGGTGCCGATGCGCTCGGCGGGCACGATATCCTGCAGCAGCGACCAGCACGCCTGCGGCGTCATATAGGCGAACACGCTGGCCAGCGTAATCAGCGAAACCGCCAGCGTAACGCTGCTGGCCCAGGCCGTCAGCATCACGCAGACGGCGGCTACCGCCAGCCCAGAGAAGATCACCAGCTTGCGCGACAGCAAAAAATTGCCGGTACGGCGGAACAGCGCATCGGAAATCATGCCGCCGCCGATAAAGCCGATGGTCGCGCCCAGCCACGGCAGAATGCCGATCAGGCTCATGCTTTTAATATCCAGATGCTGAAAGTCGGTCAGGTAGCTGGGCAGCCATGACAGAAAGAAAAACTGGATGTAGTTAAAGCAAAAGAAGGCCGCCGCGACGCCCAGTACCGGCAGCGACAGCACGTAGTGCCAGAGCGGCGTCTTAGCCTGGCCCGTCGGAGTAACGCGAGTGGCGGGGCGCTGAGCGGCGATCATCTGTCTTTCCGGCTCGCTGACGCGCGGATGGTGTTCCGGCCTGTCGCGAAACAGCCACAGCCAGAAAGCCAGCCAGACAAAGCCCAGCGCGGCAATCACGATAAAAGAAACGCGCCAGCCGAAGTGCAGCCCGACCAATCCTACCACGGGCGCGGCGATAGCGGCGCCCAGCGGCTGACCGGCATTGGTGAAGCCGACGGCGCGGCCGACTTCCTTGCGCGGGAACCAGTTGGAGATCGATTTATTGGTGGTGGTGCCCATCGGCCCTTCGCCGATGCCAAACAGCACGCGGACGATCAGTAGGTGCGTAAAGCTGCCCGCCAGCGCCGTCGCGCCGCAGAACAGCGACCAGACGGCCGCCGCCCAGCCAAATACCTTGCGCGGGCCGTAGCGATCGGCGCCCCAGCCGCCCAAAAAGCAGAACAGGCAGTAGCCGATAAAAAAGCAGCTGAACAGGATGCCCATCTGCGCGTCGTCAATCTGCAAATCCTTTTTCACCAGCGGCGCCATCACCGACAGCGCGGCGCGATCCAGATAGTTGAGCACGCCCGCGAAAAACAGCAGCAGCGCCACAACGCTGCGATAGTTTTTAAACATGACTGGCCTCCGCGCTTAAGGTGATATGGCTGATGGTATGAGCTTTCAGCACGGCCAGATCGGGCGAGAAACCCAGGCCTGGCGTAGTGGAGAGGGCAAGCGTCGGGGAAAAATCGAGCTGCGGATAGAGCTGCGGCATGAAGCGGATCCAGGGCACTTCCAGCAGGATATCCTGCGGCAAAGCGGCCACCAGGTGCGCCGTCGCCAGCAAACCTGCGCCGTAGTAGAAACAGTGCGGCACCACTTTAATGCCGTGCCCGGCCGCCTGGGCCATCACGCGCAGCATGGCCGTGATGCCGCCTACTTTTGCCACGCTGGGCTGCAGCACGTCCACCGCCGCCGCAGAGTAAAACGGCTCAAATCCCCAGTCACCGCAAACATTTTCCCCGGCGGCTATCGGCGTGCCCGCGCGGCGTACCGCCGCCAGGCCTGCAATATCATCCGGCGGCCAGATCGGCTCTTCCAGCCAGCCCAGCTTTAATTCCGCCAACTGGCGAGCGCGGGCGGTGGCTTCCGCTACCGTCCACGGGCAGTTTACGTCCACCATCAGGGTCGCTTCCTGCGGCAGCGCGGCTCTGGCGGCGGCAATGGCGGCGTAATCAGTTTCATGCAGTTTCATCGTGCGAAAGCCCGCCTGCCAGGCGCGCCGTACCTGACGAGCGACCTCTTCCGGCTGGTTGTTGTAGCTGACCAGGCTGGCGTAGAGGCCGATCTCGCTGCGCGTCGCGCCCAGCAGCTGCCATAAAGGTTGGCCAAGATGTTGACCCAGCAGATCCCATAGCGCGATATCGATAGCCGACAGCGCATAGCGTACCGGCCCGCTGCGGCCAAAAGCGTGCAGCGCCTGCTCCGCCTCGCTAACCAGCGCCGTCAGCGCCTCGCGGCTTGCGGGCGCCGTTTTTCCCAGAAAAAGCGGGATGACCAGCGATTCCAGCGCCTGAAGCGTCACCGGATTGCATAAATGGCCGAAGCCTTCACCCCAGCCCTGGCGGCCATCGTCCGTGGTAATGCGCACCAGCAGCGTTTCCATTTTCTTTAACGCAGGCGAAGCGGCGTTCCAGGCCGTTGTCTGCTCCTCTGGCGTACTGCGATCGCTTTCAAAAGGAATAGCGAGGCGGAACGCCTCAATGTGACTGATTTTCATGCCATAAACCTCATCGGGTAGGGAGGGAGACAGCGGCTTGTAATCAGATTTATGAGCGCCGGCTGCCTGTTGCCGTTTCAGTATAAAAAAGCGTCCAGGCGGCGGCATCGTACAGCCGCACAAGGATGGCGGGGCAAGGCGAGGGAAATTTTGGCATCTGGCTAAGCGGCTGCGGGACAGCTCACAGAAGCGGCGGATAAAAAGATCGGAAAGGGCCGTCAGCGTTACCCGACGGCCCTGTAAAAGGCGCTTGCGGCACGCCAGCTTTCATCATCTCCAAAAAGGCAGGGTTTCCCCCGCCTTCAGGTAGCTACTTGCCGGATTCGTAAGCCATGAGCGCCGCCACCTCCCTGTTACCGTCCCTGTAGCGGATCTCGCAGAGCGATTTCCTTACCAGGCCGGTGAATAGTAACAGCGTGAGACACACTATTAATATGCACAGAATAAGCGTGTTATGCGGTATTTTCATGGCTGCCTTCTCCTTGCCTTGCGGCGGGCAAGAGGCTATTCTGATGCTGTTGGTCATGCAGAACGCCTCGTTGGTTAATTGAAAAATGACCTTCGGGGCTTTCTTCTTTCTGCCACACTCTCCATCAGCATCGCTGCCAACGACATGAGGCAAAAAGCCTCAAGCGCCGACGCCATTATATCGTTTCTACCCTCGAAGGATTGCGAGCCGTCTCGGGAGTTCGATTAATAAACCATCACCACTTTACCGCGCATATGGCCTTCCAGCACCAGACGGTGCGCTTCCGTCAGCGTTTCCACGCTCAGTCCCTGCAACGTTTTGCTCAGCGACGTGGTGACTTTTCCGTCGTCCAGCAGTTTCGCCGTGGCGTCCAGAATTTCACCCTGGCGAGCGATATCCGGCGTGTTATACATGCTGCGGGTATACATAAACTCCCAGTGCAGCGCGGCGCTTTTCAGCTTCAGCTGATCCATATTGAGCGGCTTTTCGTTTTCCACGATGGTGCAGATTTGCCCCTGCGGCGCGATCAGCTGTGCCAGCGTCTCCCAGTGGCCGTCGGTATCGTTCAGGCAGAAAATATAGTCGACCTGCTTCAGGCCATGTTTTTCCAGTTCCGCAGGCATATCTTTATAATCGATAACCAGATCCGCGCCGCGATCTTTACACCACTGCGCCGAGTCAGGACGAGAAGCGGTGGCGATAATGGTGACCTTGCTGTGCAGCTTAGCGAAAGGAATAGCCAGCGAGCCTACGCCGCCTGCGCCGCCAACAATCAGCAGCGTTTTGCCTTCTTCAGCCTTATCAATCAGCAGGCGGTCAAAGAGACCTTCCCAGGCGGTCAGGGCGGTCAGCGGGATCGCGGCGGCTTCGGCCCAGTTCAGCGAGGTGGGCTTGTGGCCGACGATGCGGGAATCGATCAGCTGCTGCGTGGCGTTGCTGCCCGGACGGGTGAGATCGCCCGCATAATAGACTTCGTCGCCGACTTTAAAATTGCTGACCTTGCTGCCGACTTCCAGCACCACGCCGCTGGCGTCCCAGCCCAGGATGCGCGGCTCCTTAAGGCCGTTTTTCTGCGCGCCCTTATGGACTTTGGTATCCACCGGATTCACCGAGGCGGCTTTCACTTCGACCAGCAGGTCGTAACCCTCAGGGCCACGCTTATCTGTTTGTATTTCAATAAATTGATCCGGTTTTTCTGGATTAACGGCAATAGCTCTGATTGTCATAACACCTCTCCTTTGATTTATGCTATTGAGTGTAGAAGCTAAGCAGACTAATGATAAGTCGCACAATCACTAACTCAGCGTTCGTTTCAGGTGAACAATAATGTTTAAACAGCTGCAGGATATGGCTCTCTTTGCAATGGTAGCCGAGTGCGGCAGTTTTACCGGGGCAGCAAAGCGCGCAGGGTTGCCGAAATCCAGCGTCAGCCAACGTATCAGTCAACTTGAACAGGCGCTGGGATTGCGCCTGATTAACCGTACGACCCGCCAGCTTAATCTGACTTTTGCTGGCGAGCGTTATCTGGTGCACTGCCGCGAGATGCTACAGGCCAGCGAAAGGGCCAGCATGACCATCGATCGCCTGCGGGACAATCCAAGCGGACGCTTACGTATCACGTCGCCGGCCGGGATCGGAGCCACGCTGCTGGCGCGGTTTAACGCCGCTTTTCAGCAGGCCTGGCCGGATGTCATGCTGGAGGTGTCAGTATCGGATCGGATGCACGATATCGTGCAGGAAGGCTATGACATTGCGCTACGTACCGGCCAGCCGCAGGATTCTTCGCTTATCGGCAGGCGGGTTGGCTACACCAGGCGCTTACTGGTCGCTTCACCTGCCTATCTGGCGCGCTATGAAGCGCTTACCCATCCTCAGCAGCTGGCGGATCACCGCTGCATTGCCCATCAGGTATGGAACGAGTGGCCGTTAAGAAAAGAGGATGAGTATTATCGCTGGCAGCTGCCGCCGGTGCATACCGCCAATAATCTGCTGTACGCGCGAGAATGCGCCCTGGCCGATGCGGGTATTACGCTGCTGCCGGAAATGCTGGCTAAAGACATGCTGGCTGAAGGAAAGCTGGTAGAGGTGCTCCAGGACTGGAAAGCGTTGGGCAGCGAGCTGTGGCTGGTTTATCCCAGCCGTAAGCTGAACTCGCCCGCGCTGGTGCGCTTTGTCGATTTCGCGCTGGAGTCGGAGATTTTCCGGGAGTTTTATCGTTAGGGCTCGGTGTGCTCAGGCGAACTACGGGGATTTTATCGTCAGGGCGTGGTGCGTTCAGGCGAACTACGGGGATTTCAACGGCAGAAAAAGGTGACACGCCGTGCCGGCAGACAGCCGGGCACGGCGTAGCGAGATTACTTCGCCATACGCTTGTACTTGATGCGTTTCGGCTCCAGTGCTTCCGCACCCAGCGTACGCTTCTTGTACTCTTCGTATTCGGTAAAGTTACCCTCAAAGAACTCGATCTTGCCTTCATCCTGATAGTCCAGGATGTGAGTGGCAATACGGTCCAGGAACCAGCGGTCATGCGAGATAACCATTGCGCAGCCAGGGAACTCCAGCAGGGCGTTTTCCAGCGCGCGCAGGGTTTCGATGTCCAGGTCGTTGGTTGGCTCATCGAGCAGCAGCATATTGCCGCCGACCTGCAACAGCTTGGCCAGGTGCAGACGACCGCGCTCGCCGCCGGACAGTTCGCCTACGCGTTTGCCCTGATCGACGCCCTTAAAGTTAAAGCGGCCGACATAGGCGCGGCTTGGCATTTCGGTATTGCCGATGCGCATGATGTCCTGGCCGCCGGATACTTCTTCCCAGACGGTTTTCGAGTTATCCATGCTGTCGCGGAACTGATCGACCGAGGCCAGCTTGACGGTATCGCCCAGCACGATGCTGCCGGAATCCGGCTGTTCCTGACCGGACATCATGCGGAACAGCGTTGATTTACCCGCGCCGTTCGGGCCGATGATGCCGACAATGGCGCCTTTCGGCACGGAGAACGACAGGTCGTCAATCAGCAGGCGGTCGCCATAGGATTTGCGCAGGTTGCTGACTTCCAGCACTTTATCGCCCAGGCGCGCGCCAGGTGGAATAAAGAGTTCGTTGGTTTCGTTACGCTTCTGATAGTCGGTGCTGTTCAGCTCTTCAAAGCGGGCCAGACGCGCTTTGCCTTTAGACTGACGGCCTTTGGTACCGGCACGCACCCACTCCAGCTCTTTCTCGATCGATTTACGGCGGGCCGCTTCGCTGGAGGCTTCCTGCGCCAGGCGGGCATCTTTCTGCTCCAGCCAGGAGGAGTAGTTGCCTTCCCACGGAATACCTTCGCCACGGTCCAGCTCCAGGATCCAGCCCGCGACGTTGTCCAGGAAGTAACGGTCGTGGGTAATCGCCACTACGGTGCCTTCGAAGTCATGCAGGAAGCGCTCCAGCCAGGCCACGGATTCGGCATCCAGGTGGTTGGTCGGTTCGTCCAGCAGCAGCATGTCCGGCTTTTCCAGCAGCAGACGGCACAGCGCGACGCGGCGACGCTCACCACCGGAAAGGTTAGCGACTTTCGCATCCCAGTCCGGCAGGCGCAGCGCGTCGGCGGCGCGTTCCAGCTGGGTATTCAGATTGTGGCCGTCGTGCGCCTGGATAATCTCTTCCAGACGACCCTGCTCGGCGGCCAGCTTATCGAAGTCCGCGTCTTCTTCCGCGTACAGCGCGTAAACTTCGTCCAGACGCTTCAGCGCGCCCACGACGTCGGCCAGCGCCTCTTCTACCGATTCACGAACGGTATGCTCCAGGTTGAGCTGCGGCTCCTGCGGCAGATAGCCGATCTTGATGCCGGGCTGCGGGCGAGCTTCCCCTTCGATATCTTTATCAATGCCGGCCATAATGCGCAGCAGCGTAGATTTACCCGCGCCGTTTAAGCCCAGGACGCCGATTTTTGCGCCGGGGAAAAAGCTCAGGGAAATATTTTTCAGGATATGACGCTTCGGCGGAACCACTTTGCCGACGCGATGCATGCTATAGACGAATTGAGCCACGTAGGATGAGCCTCTTGGTGTCTGTGTAATAATCGGGGCAGTCGCTGCCCACTCAGATAGCGAAGTTTAGCTGGTTTCACCCGGCAATCACAGACGCAGGCGGCAGATTATCCTGAGTACTGCGTCACGCCCGCCTGTTCCAGCCGCCGGGCCAGCGCTTCCGGCGCCGCTTTATCGCTGATTAGGGTATCGAACAGCGAGAGCTCGCCGATGCGCGCGGGCAGCACCTTGCCGAATTTGCTGCTGTCCGCCACCAGGATATTCTGGCTGGCGCGCTGTAGGGCCTGATGCTTCATCGGCAGTTCGTTGAGGTTGAAGCAGGTCACGCCCTGATGCGCATCAATGCCCGCCGCAGAGATAAAGGCTTTGCCGGGACAAAGATTATCGATAACCGAGCCCTGGCCCAGCGGCGTGAAAATGGCGTTGTCGGCGTGAAACTCGCCGCCGTTGAGGATCACCTTACAGCGGGGTTTTTCTTTCAGCGCCAGGAAGGTGTTTACCGCGCAGCAGATGGCGATAAACTCCAGCTCGTTATCAATGGCGTCGATAATCCACGGCATGGTGGTGCCGCAGTCAAAAAACACCGTTTCGCCGGGCTGAATTAGCGTGGCCGCCAGCTGGCCCAGCCGCCGCTTCTTTTCCACGTTGTGCGCCTGCTGATCGGAAACGAAGTAGTGGCGCTGGGTAGCTTTAGGATCGCTGACGATATAGCCGCCAAGCAGCACCACGGAAGAGGGCTGCTCGCCAAGATCGCGTCGAATGGTCATTTCGGAAACGCCCAGCAGCAGCGCCGCTTCTTTCAGATGGATCTTGTCGGTACGCTTCAGCGCGTGGGCCAGTTTTTTTACTCGCTCGCTGCTACGGCTTTCCATAAACGGTTGTTCCTGTTCGGGGACGGGCGCTGCTTTTCCGTATAAATCGCTCTGATTTTAATAAGTTGCAGGGAAAGATGCAGGCAGAGGGATTATCTTACCCGCATCGGTAAAGCGCCGCAAACGCCAGTGGTTACGGCCCTGAAAGCAGCGGTTATGCGGTAGAGCTTTTCGTCGCGTGGTTGTCGGTTAGCGCGGCGATAATGTCCTGATGGCAAGAGATAATAGAGTGATGATCCGCTGCCAGCGGCACGATTTTAAGATGCTGACAAATTTGACCTAATCCATTATCGGTCATCGCCAGTATTTCGCGCCCATCGTTTCGATCGATATTAATCAGGTTCACAAATTTTGTGGCCTTGAACAGCGTCACCCTGGTATGGCGAAGCGCTGAACTCAGCGGCTGATCGTTTAGCTTTAACTCCGTGTCTTCAATGCGAATAACGCGCCGGGCCGCTTCGCCTTCTAAGCCAATAGCCGCCAGCAGCGATCCCAGCATGCCTGGGGTAACGCGCTGCTGAACGGCCGTCTGGTAAAGGCTGTCCAGCACAAAAACGTGGATATGCCGATAACCGGCGCGTTCCAGCTGCGCGGCGATTTCCAGCGCAATAATGCCGCCCAACGACCAGCCGAGCAGATAAACCGGCCGATCCTGCGGCAGGCCGCGCTGTAGCATATGCTGCAAATAGTAAGCAGCCAGCGCGGGCAGGGCAGACACGGCAGGCTGATTAAAAAGGTTATAGTTATTAATCCCGATGACGTTCATTTTGCCTTCCAGGCTTAGCGCCAGATCCTGATAGATCTCGCAGCCGACAATGGCGGGATGCACCATCCACATTTCTCGGCTGGCCGTATGAACATTCAAAGGCTGAAGCAGACGAAACTCTGTCTGCGACCTGTTCATATGCTGAAGCAGTTTTTGCAGCGGCGGCGGCGAGGCGGCCGGGGTTTCGGCATGGTAACCGCTGCGAATAGCGTTGGCCTGTTGACGCAGCGTAGCGTGCGAGAGCAGCGTCTTCATCTCTATTGCGATCCCCTGGTTTTTCAACTTCATCATCAGCTGGATGGCATGAATTGAATGACCGCCAAGCTCGAAAAAATCATCGTCGCGGCCGATCCGGGAAACGCCCAGAAGATCGCTCCAGCACGCGGCCAGCAGATGCTCCTCGTTATCGATCGGCGGCAGAAAGGTTTTCTCTTCCCGTGCCTGTAAAACGGGCTGCGGCAGCGTTTTACGATCCAGCTTGCCGTTGGGCGAGAGCGGGAAGGCATCCAGCCGCACAATAGCGAACGGGATCATATAATCGGGCAGCGTTTCCTTCAGCTGTTCGCGAAGCCGCTGCTCAAGCCGCGCTTCCGGTTTAGCCACTACCCAGGCGACCAGCCGCTTATCGCCCCGATCGTCATCGCAGGCCTGCACCAGCGCACCTTCTACGCCAGCGCAGTGGCCAAGCTGCTGCTCAATTTCGCCCAGTTCGATACGCAAACCGTGAATTTTTACCTGAAAATCATTGCGCCCCAGATAGTCGATGCTGCCGTCGTCCAGCCAGCGGGCCAGGTCGCCGGTTTTGTACAGCCGGCCTTCACCGCAGGCGCTGAAAGGATCGGCGATAAACCGTTCCCTGCTCAGTTCAGGACGGTTGGGATAGCCTCTTGCGACCTGAATGCCGCCAATATGCAGCTCGCCGCTGACGCCAGGCGGAACGGGTTGCAGCTGCGCGTCAAGAATATAGAGGCGAGTATTGGCAATGGGTTTGCCGATAGGGATTAGCGGACGCGGATCCGCAGGCGAGCAGTGCCAGGCAGAAACATCCACGGCGGCTTCCGTCGGGCCGTAAAGATTGTGCAAAGCCGCCTGGGGCAGCTGCTGGTGGCAGCGTTGCACGGTAGCCAGCGGCAACGCCTCACCGCTGCAAACGATGCGTTTAAGGCTGCCGCACTGGACCATGTCGCCGTGGCGTAAAAAAAGTTGCAGCATGGAAGGAACAAAATGCAGCGTGGTAACCTGGTACTGCTGAATAACCTCGCTGAGGTAATCCGGCTCGCGATGACCGCCAGGTTTCGCCAGCGCCAGCCGCGCGCCTGTCATCAGCGGCCAGAAAAACTCCCAGACCGAGACGTCAAAACTGAACGGTGTTTTTTGTAACACCGTCTCTTCCGGCCGAAGCTGATAAGCCTGCTGCATCCATTTCAGCCTGTTCATAACGGCCAGGTGTTCATTCATTACGCCTTTCGGCTTACCGGTCGAGCCTGAAGTATAAATAACATAGGCCAGCGAGCGCTGTGGATGGTCGCAGGCAGCGGAAAGGTTGCCGGTTGGCGCTTCCCGCCAGTGCATTTTATCATTCAGCAGATGCAGGCGGGGAACCGATCCCAACCCCCGCAGGGCTTTCTCCCCGGCATCGTCAACCAGCAGCGCGACGGCGCCGCAGTCTTCAAGCATATGTTCCAGGCGCTCCTGCGGGTAATCGGGGTCAAGCGGCACATAGGCACCGCCGGCTTTCAGTATCGCCAGCAGCGCTACCACCATCTCGCGACTGCGCTCAACGCAAAGCGCCACGCGGTCGTCCGCCTTAACGCCCTGCCTGCGTAAATGCCAGGCCAGCTGATTAGCCTGGCGGTTGAGCGATTGATAGCTGGTTTGCTGGCTGTAGCCACAGAGCGCGATGGCGTCGGGACGGTCGGCGGCCTGCTGTTCAAAATAGCGGTGGATACCTTCGGGAAAAGACCAGGCTTGCTCCGTAGCGTTCCAGCGATGAAAAATATTTTTCTGCTCGTCGGGCAGCAGCAAAGGCAGCTGCGCCACGGGCAGATCCTGAGGGCCGTCCAGGATTGCCGTCATCATTTGCAGCAGGCGATCGGCGATACGTTGCGCTTCTTCTTCACTAAACCAGGCCAGATTGACGTTGCACTCAAGCAGCGGGTCGTCGCCGGGATGGTAGTGCCGTAAATACACGGCCAGCGGCATTTGTTCATGGTGATGGCGCATCGCCTCGACCTTGAGCGGCAGGCCGTTCAGCTCGATGTCGGTCGGAAACGTTTCCAGCGAAAAGCTCAGGTCAAACAGCTGGCGGCGGCCCTGCTGGCTAAGACGCAGATGGCGATTCAGCTCGGCGATGGGAAAACGCTGGTGACGGTAGCTTCGGCGCAGTTCGTCAGCGACCTGTTTAATCAAGGGGGCAAAAGGCTGGCTAACGTCGATAGCCAGCCTGGCCGGGATCATCGATGAAAACATGCCGGGCGTTTGCTTATAGCGTGCGCCGCTGCGGTTATGCACCGGCATGCCCAGGGTAAGCGAATCGGTCTGCCACTGACGAGCGAACCAGCAGGCGAGGAGCGCGCTAAAAAAATGCATAGCAGAGCCGCCGTGCTGCTCTGCAAAGTTTTTCAGCTGTTGATAGCGTGCCGCCGTAATACGCCGCACCGCGTGCGCGCTGGGCCAGGCTTTATTTTCCTGAAAGCCCTGACGGCGCTCCAGCAATGAAGCGGGCGCTTCGGCAAAATGGTTAATCCAATATGCCCGATCGTGCTGATAGCGCTCGGAGCAGAGATATTGCTGGTCGCGGATAATAAAATCGCTATAGCCCGCAGAGAGAACGGGCGCACAGGGCGCCTGCGCCTGTAATGATTTATAACCGGCCATAATCATTTTACTTAACAGCGAAACTGAGGTGCCGTCGGCAATGATATGATGCGTGCTGAACAGCCAGAGCGTAGTGACATCATTAACTTTAACCGTCATGCTGCGCCAGAGCAGTTCGCCATGTAATTTAAAAGGTTTAATAAACTGGCGGCGAATAAATGCTTTGGCTTCATTTAACGACAGAGACGCCTGACTGACATCGTGGTATTCAAGGACGGGTTCTTTTTTATGGACGGTCGTCTGATTAATGCCGTGTTCATCTTCTTCAAGAATGATATTTAACGCCTCATGCTGCGCCATAACTTTCCTGGTAGCGTCATGCAATAGATCTGCGGTAAATGTTGTATCGATGTGCCACAGCGCGCCCACGTTATAGCAGGGTGCTTCTGGGGTAAGAAGCTGATCGAGCCAGACGGCTTGCTGTACGGTAGTCAAAGGAAAAGTAGCCACGCAAATACCTCCGATGAGGGATAATTGGAAAAAATAAATCAGTAACAAGGTGGTTAAGTATATAAAGTTTACGAAAAGAAGATATGAAAAATTGGAGGAAACGTTATGAGTAAATTAACCTTAATTAATATGCCGTTAATTTTTTATGGGATAAAAACAATTATTGTTTGATAAACAGTTAAATAAGGAAAAATAGAGATATTGGTCTTTTTTAGAGACGGTGGTACAGCGCTATTTAAAAAAGGTTTTACAGGATTGAACAGGCATGTGGTTATTGGGATGGCAATGTATTTTAGGGATAGGTGTATATTTATCGCTGCGAATAATGTTTAAAGGTAATGTGCAAAAGTCCTGGGAAATATAATTGAGATGGCAATATATTAATCGCTAAATATTAAGTCCTGTCGGGAAATAAACAACGCCTGCGGCCTTTTTCAGCGCAGGCGTCGCCATTAAATAGCCACCAGCCCGCGTACGCCGTCCGCTTCCATGGTTTCACCCCGGCCGCGCCGCACAATTTCGCCGCGCGACATCACCAGATAGCTGTCGGCAAGCTCGGCGGCAAAATCGTAAAACTGCTCCACCAGCAGGATAGCCATATCGCCGCGCTGCGCCAGCTGGCGGATCACTGCGCCAATCTCCTTAATAACCGAAGGCTGGATGCCTTCCGTCGGCTCGTCCAGGATCAGCAGCTGCGGACTGGCGGCCAGCGCGCGGCCAATGGCCAGCTGCTGCTGCTGCCCGCCGGAAAGATCGCCGCCGCGCCGCAGCCGCATTTCCCGCAGCACCGGGAAAAGCTGATAAATCTCTTCCGGCACCTGTTTTGCCCGCGAGCCGGAAAAGCGCGACAGCCCCATCAGCAGGTTCTCTTCCACCGTCAGGCGCGGGAAAATTTCCCGTCCCTGCGGCACATAGGCCATCCCGGCCTGCACGCGCTGATGCGGCCTGCGGCCGTTGATGCGCTGTTCTTGCCAGCTGATGACGCCTGACTTAGCTGGCAGCAGGCCCATCAGGCACTTCAGCAGCGTGGTTTTCCCCACGCCGTTGCGCCCCAGCAGGCAGGTGATTTCGCCCGGACGGACCTCAAAAGAGAGGCCGCGTAAAATATGGCTGCCGCCATAATATTGATTCAGATCGGTGACTTTCAGCATCTCAGCGCCCCAGATAAACGTCGATAACCTGCTCATTCGCCTGCACCTCGCGCAGCGAGCCTTCCGCCAGCACCTGACCCTGATGCAGCACCGTTACGCGGTCGGCTATTGCTTCCACAAAGCCCATATCGTGCTCCACCACCATCAGCGAATGGCGGCCAGCCAGATCCTTAAACAGCCCGGCAGTGTACTCCGTTTCCGCATCGGTCATGCCCGCCGCGGGCTCGTCCAGCAGCAGCAGATGCGGATCCTGCACCAGCAGCATGCCAATCTCCAGAAACTGCTTTTGCCCGTGCGAGAGCAGGCCCGCCGGACGCCCGCGCTCCGCGCCCAGCCGCAGCAGCTTCAGGACATCGTCAATACGATCCTGCTGCTCGCCGTTGAGTTTGCCGCGCAGGCAGGCCCACACCGATTTGTCGCCTTTGAGCGCGATTTCCAGATTTTCAAATACGGAAAGCGCCGCAAACACCGTGGGCTTCTGGAATTTACGGCCAATGCCCTGCCGCGCAATCTCTACCGGCGACAGCATCGTCAGGTCGGTGGTCTGATCGTAAAATACTCGCCCGCTGGTAGGGCGCGTTTTGCCGGTGATCACGTCCATCAGGGTGGTTTTTCCGGCGCCGTTCGGGCCAATAATGCAGCGCAGCTCGCCCACGCCAATCTGTAGCGACAGGTCGGTCAGCGCCTTAAAGCCGTCGAAAGCCACCGTAATGTTTTCCAGTTGCAGCACCGGATCGGTTTGTCCGCGATAGCGATCCGCAGGGTGCGGCTGGGTAAAAAGCGGTTCAGTCATGCTTCCTCCGGCGAAGCAGGCCAATCACGCCGTGCGGCAGAAACAGCGTGACCAGGATAAACATCAGCCCCAGAAAAAAGAGCCAGTATTCGGGAAAGGCGACGGTAAACCAGCTCTTAGCGCCGTTGACGATCCCGGCGCCGAGCAGCGGGCCGATCAGCGTGCCCCGGCCGCCGAGCGCCACCCAGATAGCCGCCTCGATAGAGTTGGTCGGCGACATTTCACCCGGATTGATAATGCCGACCTGCGGCACGTAGAGCGCGCCCGCCAGCCCGCACAGCACGGCGGAAAGCGTCCAGACAAACAGCTTAAAGCCCTGCGGATGGTAGCCGCAAAATATCAGGCGGTTTTCCGCATCGCGCACCGCCGTCAGCACGCGGCCAAATTTGCTGCGCGCCAGCGCAAAGCCGATAGCGAGCGTGGCCAGCAGCAGCAGCACCGTAACGATAAACAGGGCGATGCGGGTACCGGTCGCCGTGACCGGAAAGCCGAGCAGGGTAGTGAAGCCGGTAAAGCCGTTGTTGCCGCCAAAGCCGGTTTCGTTACGGAAAAACAGCAGCATCCCGGCCCAGGTCAGCGCCTGCGTCATAATCGAAAAGTAGACGCCTTTGATTTTCGAGCGAAACGTAAACCAGCCGAAGATCAGCGCCAGCAGGCCCGGCACCAGCACGATCAGGCAGAGCGCCCAGGCAAAGTGCTGCGTACCTGCCCAGAACCACGGCATTTTCTGCCAGGAGAGAAAGGTCATAAAGGCGGGCAGGCTGTCGCCCGAGGCCTGGCGCATCAGGTACATGCCCATTGCATAGCCGCCGAGCGCGAAAAACAGCCCGTGGCCGAGCGACAGCAGTCCGGCATAGCCCCAGACCAGATCCAGCGCCACGGCGACGATCGCATAGCAAAGAATTTTGCCGATCAGCGTCAGCGTCCAGGTAGAGATCGCCAGCGGATTGTCCGCCGGCAGCAGCGCGAGAAAAGGCAGGATCAGCAGCGCCGCCGTCACCAGCAGACCGGCGACGACGCTCAGGCGCGGCGCTTTTCGCGTCAGAGTCAGCGTAATAGGTTGCGTCATCAGTCAGTCACCCTTCCTTTGATGGCGAACAGGCCCTGCGGCCGCTTCTGGATAAACAGCACGATCAGCGCCAGCAGCAGGATTTTCCCCAGCACCGCGCCGATTTGCGGCTCCAGGATTTTGTTGAGGATGCCTAACCCGAACGCGGCCAGCACCGTGCCCGCCAGCTGGCCGACGCCGCCGGTCACCACCACCAGGAAAGAGTCGATAATGTAGCTCTGGCCCAGCTCCGGCCCGACGTTGCCCAGCTGCGACAGCGCCACGCCGCCCAGCCCCGCAATGCCGGAACCCAGCCCGAACGCCAGCATATCCACGCGTCCGGTCGGTACGCCGCAGCAGTCGGCCATGGCGCGGTTCTGCGTCACCGCCCGCACGTTCAGCCCAAGACGGGTTTTGTTCAGCAACAGCCAGGTCAGGATCAGCACAAAGATCACAAACAAAATCACCGCGATACGGTTGTAAGGCAGCACCAGCCCCGGCAAAGCCTGCCAGCCGCCGGACAGCCACGGCGGGTTAGCGACCTCCAGGTTTTGCGTGCCGAACAGCACGCGCACCAGCTGGATCAGCATCAGGCTGATGCCCCAGGTCGCCAGCAGCGTCTCCAGCGGACGGCCATAAAGATGGCGCACGATGGTGCGCTCCAGCGCCATGCCGATGGCGGCGGTGACGAAAAAGGCCACTGGCAGCGCCAGCAGCGGATAGAAAGCGAGCCACTCCGGGGCGTAGCGCTGAAACAGCGTCTGCACCAGCCAGGTGGCGTAGGCGCCCAGCATCAGCATTTCGCCGTGGGCCATATTGATAACGCCCAGCAGGCCATAGGTGATCGCCAGGCCCAGCGCCGCCAGCAGCAGCACCGATCCCAGCGACAGGCCGGAGAATGCCTGGCCGAGCAGCTCGCCCAGCCGCAGACGTTGTTGGATCTGCTTCAGGCTGTCGGCAGCGGCGGCGCGCACCTGCGCATCCGGCTCGTTTTGCGCCAGGCGCGTCAGCGCGGCCTGGGTTTGCGGGTCGCTGGTTTCGCCCAGCAGCTTTACGGCCTTCAGGCGTATCTGAGGATCGGCGTCGGCAAGCTGTAATCCGGCCACGGCCTGAGCCAGCACGGCGCGTACGTCGTCGTCCTGTTCTGCGGCCAGGCGCCCGGTCAGCAGCGGCAGCTGATCGGCCTGCGCTTCGTTTTGCAGCTCGCGCGCGGCGGCCAGGCGCGTGGCGGCGCTGTCGCTGACCAGCTGATGGGCGGCCAGCGTGGTGGCGACCAGCACGCGCAGCCGGTTGTTCATAAAGAGTTTTTTGGTGCTGCCCTCGGGCGGCGCATCGCCATCAAGCGGCGTCAGCCTGCCGTCAACGAGGCTGAACGGCCGTTTGCTGGCGTCCAGCACCACGTTTTCCTGATGCAGCGCGGTCAGCAGCGCAAGACGCGAGGCGTCCGGCTGGGCTGCCCACTGCTGAAGCAGCGCGACCTGGCCCGGACGGCTGGCGGCGGCGAAATCCGCGGCCGGCCCGGCAAAGGCGGCGGGCAGCAGGCACAGAGTAATAAAGAGCGTTAGCAGTTGACGTAGAATCATCGCGATGCCCATTCAGTGAAAAAAAGATGACCGGGCGGCGGCTGCCATCCCGGCCACGAGGTTACTGCGCTGTTTTTACCGGCCGATCGGACTTTTTATCGTTGCCGGGAAGATAAGGGCTCCACGGCTGCGCGCGCACCGGCTTGTCGGTCTGCCACACCACGTTGAACTGGCCGTTCTCTTCAATCTCGCCAATCATCACCGGCTTGTGCAGATGGTGGTTGGTGGCATCCATGGTCAGCGTAAAGCCGTCCGGCGCGTTAAAGGTTTGATTCGCCATCGCTTCCCGCACCTTGTCCACATCGGTGGTTCCCGCTTTCTCGACCGCCTGCGCCCACATATGAATACCTACGTAGGTGGCCTCCATCGGATCGTTGGTGACGGCGGTCGCGGCGTTCGGCAGATTGTGCGCTTTGGCGTAAGCGCGATAGTCCGCGACAAACTTTTTATTGACCGGATTGTCCACCGACTGGAAGTAGTTCCAGGCGGCCAGGTTGCCGACCAGCGGTTTGGTATCAATGCCGCGCAGCTCCTCTTCGCCAACCGAGAACGCCACTACCGGCACGTCGGTGGCTTTAATGCCCTGATTCGCCAGCTCTTTATAGAAAGGCACGTTAGAGTCGCCGTTGATGGTGGAGATCACCGCCGTTTTTCCGCCCGCAGAGAACTTTTTAATGTTGGCGACGATGGTCTGGTAATCGCTGTAGCCAAACGGCGTATAGACCTCCTCTATATCGCTGTCCTTCACGCCCTTGACGTGCAGGAAAGCGCGCAGGATTTTATTGGTGGTGCGGGGATAGACATAGTCGGTGCCGAGCAGGAAAAAGCGTTTCGCGCCGCCGCCGTCTTCGCTCATCAGATACTCCACCGCCGGGATCGCCTGCTGGTTCGGCGCCGCGCCGGTGTAGAAGACGTTCGGCGACATCTCTTCGCCCTCGTACTGCACCGGATAAAACAGCAGGCCGTTCAGCTCTTCAAATACCGGCAGCACCGACTTGCGGGAAACGGAGGTCCAGCAGCCGAAGACCACGGCGGCTTTGTCCTGCGACAGCAGCTGGCGTGCTTTTTCGGCAAACAGCGGCCAGTTGGACGCCGGATCGACCACCACCGGCTGGAGCTTTTTACCCAGCACGCCGCCTTTGGCATTGATTTCGTCGATGGTCATCAGCGCCACGTCCTTCAGCGGCGTTTCGGAAATCGCCATTGTGCCGGACAGCGACGAGAGGATGCCGACCTTGATCGTCTCCGCCGCCTGCGCGCTCCATGCCGCGCCCATCGCGATGACCGAAGCCGAAAGCGCAAAAGCCTTTAATAACGAACGTCTTTTCATCCGGTGAACCTCAAGAGTTAAGTGGATCGGGTAAAGTTCTGGCCTGCTGCAACCGGTGCAGCGTTATTTTTCTGACCTCGGCCTTGCTGACGGCAATATGCGCCGTCAGGATGCGCCGGGCCGCTTCGCTTTGCTGCTGAAGTACCGCCAGCAAAATCTGGGCGTGTTCCTGATAAGTCGCAGCAATCCGATCCTCGCGGGTAAAATCGAGGCGGCGGATAATGCGGATTTTCTCGGTCAGCTCGGCATGGATAGCGGCCATTTCGTGGTTGCCCGCCGCCGCCACTATCGCCATATGAAACGCTTCGTCATGCAGCGACACCGCTTTACCGTCGGCCAGCTGCGGCGCCTCCAGCCAGAAGCGCCGCAGCGCGGCCAGCCGCTCGCCGGTCTGCGCCAGCGGCATCGCGCACAGGCGCTTAACGGCTTCGCACTCCAGCACGATGCGCAGATCGTACAGCTCCTCAAAACGGGTAAAGTCGAACTCGCATACCTGCCAGCCGCTGCGGAATTCGACCTCGACATAGCCTTCGCGCGCCAGCCGAAACAGCGCCTGGCGCACCGGCGTGCGGCTCACCGCCATCCGTCCGGCGATCTCGTTTTCGCTGAAGCGATCGCCGGGCATCAGGCGGAAATCGAAAATATCGTTTTTCAGCGTCTGATAGATTTTGTCCGCCAGCGGCAGGGGACGAGGTTTTGGTGTCTGCATCGCGCCGCGCCTTATTCCAGCCACAGCAGCGCGTCACCCGGCCTGACCGGCCGACCCGGCTGGCAACCGATACGCCTGACGCGGCCCGCCTGCGGCGCGTTGACGGTCAGCTCCATCTTCATCGCCTCCACTACGATCAGCGGCTGGCCGACCACCACTTCGTCGCCCGGCTGTACCAGCACTTTCCAGATATTGCCGTTGAGATCGGCACTGACCAGCAGGCCATCCTCCTCTTCCTGCGGCAGCAGCGTCTCCTCGCTGGTCAGCGGCGCGCCTTCCTCTTCCTGCGCCCACAGCGCGACCTCGGTTTCGAAGGCGCTGGCCTGGCGCTGGCGGAAATCGGCGATATCGGCGGCGTTTTCCTGTAAAAAGCGCGTATGTTCGGCAAAATCAAAGAAGGTTTCTTCGATGGCGATGCGGCCCCGGCCTTCGCGGAAGTCTTCCCGCAGCCTGTCCAGCTCCGTCTCGCTGACCGGATAGAAACGCACCTGGTCGAAGAAGCGCAGCAGCCAGGGTTCATTCGCCGCAAACTGGTCGTTTTTCAGGAATTTGTTCCAGATCGGCAGCGTACGGCCCACCAGCTGATAGCCGCCGGGGGAATCCATGCCGTAGATGCACATATACATGCCGCCGATGCCGACGGTGCCTTCGGCGGTAAAAGTGCGGGCCGGGTTATATTTGGAGCTGAGCAGACGATGACGCGGATCCACCGGCACGGCGCAGGGCGCGCCCAGATAGACATCGCCCAGCCCCAGGATCAGGTAGCTGGCGTCGAACAGCGTCTGGCGCACCGCCTCGCGCGTTGGCAGCCCGTTGATGCGCTGAATAAAATCAACGTTGTTCGGCAGCCACGGCGCGCTGGCGCGCACCGTTTCTTTGTAGCGTTCGACGGCGCCCAGCGTGGCGCTATCCTCAAAGGCCATCGGCAGATGCACGATGCGGGAAGGCACCCGCAGCTGGCTGACGTCGCCCAGCTCTTTCTCCACGCGTAGCAGCAGCGCCAGCAGCTGTTTCTGGCTGAGGATGCGGCTGTCGTAGCGGATTTGCAGCGAGCGCACGCCCGGCGACAGCTCCTCCATGCCCGGCTGGCCGGTTTCGCGCAGGGCAATCATCAGCAGATGAACGCGCAGCCGTAGAGCCAGATCCAGCACGTTGTCGCCATACTCCAGCAGGATATAGTTATCGCCCGCCTGCCGATAAACGGCGGCTGGCGTGCTGGCTGTGGCTTCAAGCGCGGCCAGGATAGTGCCCGAACCGTGCGCGGTTTCCGCCAGCGACGGCACGGCAAAGGCGGGCGTGGTTATGTTATGCAGCGTGTTAATCCGCGCCTCCTGCGCTTTCTCCAGCGCCAGCGCCTCGTCAAAACTAATCGGATGGAAACGGATGCGGTCGCCCGGCTTGACCTGGCCGACTTTCCACAACTCCGCTTTGGCGATGGTCACAGGACAGACGAAGCCGCCGAGGCTTGGCCCATCGCGCGTCAGGATCACCGGAAAGTCGCCGGTAAAATTCACCGCGCCGATAGCGTATTCACAGTCGTGCACGTTAGAAGGATGCAGGCCCGCTTCGCCGCCGTTGGGGCGCGCCCAGTCCGGTTTTGGCCCAGCCAGCCGCACGCCAAGCCGGTTGGAGTTGTAGTGAACCTGCCACGACTGCGCGAAGAACTCATCAATGGATCGCTGGGTAAAAAAGTCCGGCGCGCCGTGCGGGCCATAGAGCACGCCGATGCGCCATTCGTCGCCGTAGGTGGGGATCAGCGCGGCGTCAACGGCCTGCGGCTCGCCGACCGGCGCTGGCGTGGTACAGGCGGCAAGCTGCGGCTGCGAAACGGGCAGCATATCAGCCACGCGCAGCGTGCGTCCGGCATGGCCGCCAAACTGGCCAAGGGCAAAGGTCGAACGGCTGCCGAGATAGTCCGGCACGTCAAAACCGTTGCGTACCGCCAGGTAGGTGCGGCAGCCCGTCTGCGCGCGGCCCAGCGTCAGCGTCTGTCCGGCTTTGACCGTCACCGGCTGCCAGTAGCCGACCGGCGCGTCATCCAGCGTTGCCGGGCAATCCGCGCCGGTTAAGGCGATCACGGCGTCGGTGTGGAAGCGCAGCGTCGGGCCTTGCAGGGTAAACTCCAGGCCCGCCGCTTCTTCCGCGTTGCCGACGATGCGGTTCGCCAGCCGAAAAGCGAAGTCGTCCATCGGGCCGGACGGCGGCACGCCGATGTCCCAGTAGCCGGGACGGCCAGGGTAATCCTGAATGCTGCTCCAGGTGCCGGGCTGGAGCACTTCAATGACGTGGGCCGCAGGCGTAAAGCTGTCCAGCTGGCGCGTCCACACCTGGCCGCTGCGGAACTCGTCGGTGGCGATAACCTGACGCAGATAGTCAAGATTGGTAGCAATGCCGTGCAGCCGCGTTTCATTCAGCGCCTCGCGCATTTTTGCCAGCGCCGCCTCGCGGTTTTCCGCGTGAACGATCAGCTTGGCGATCATCGGATCGTAAAAGGCGGAAACTTCTGAACCCGTCGTTACACCGCTGTCCACGCGCACCCCTTCCGGGAAGCAGACGTCCGTCAGCACACCGGGGCTAGGCTGAAAGTTTTTTACCGGATCTTCGGCATAGAGCCGCACTTCTATCGCTGCGCCCTGCGGGGCCTGCGCCATACGCGCCCAGTCCGGCTCCACGCCCGCCGCCACCTGCAACATGCACTCGACCAGATCCAGCCCGGTCACGCATTCGGTGACCGGATGCTCGACCTGTAAACGGGTATTCACTTCCAGAAAGAAGAATTCGTCGCGCTGCGCGTCGTAGATATATTCCACCGTGCCCGCGCTGCGATAGTTGACGCGCTCGCCCAGCCGGACAGCTGATTCCAACAGGGCGCGACGCGTAGCTTCCGGCAGATTGGGCGCGGGCGTCTCTTCCACCACTTTCTGATTACGGCGCTGTAGCGAGCAGTCGCGTTCACCCAGGGCGACGACTTTGCCTTTGCCGTCGCCAAAAATCTGTACTTCCACGTGGCGCGCACGATCGATGCAGCGTTCCAGAAAGACGCCCGCATCGCTGAAGAACTGCTCGCCCAGGCGGCGGACGCTTTCCCAGGCGTCGCGCAGCGCCTGCGCGTCGCCGCAGCGGGTTAAGCCGATGCCGCCGCCGCCCGCAGTACTTTTCAGCATCACCGGATAGCCGATGGCGTCCGCGGCGGTTAAGGCTTCCGCCAGCGAGTTCAGCAGCGGCGTGCCCGGCGTCATCGGCACGCCAGCCTCGGCGGCCAGCTCGCGGGCGCGGTGCTTGAGGCCGAATTCGCCGATTTGCTGCGCCGTGGGGCCGACGAAAACGATGTTCGCAGCTTCACAGGCCGCCGCAAACGGCAGGCTTTCGGAAAGAAAACCGTAGCCGGGCCAGATCGCCTGGGCGCCGCTCTGCTGCGCCGCTGCCAGGATCCTGTCGATACGCAGATAGCTGTCGGCGGCTTTTTCGCCGCCCAGCGCGATGGCGATATCCGCCTCTTTGACATGCTGCGCGTTTTTATCCGCGTCGGAATAGACCGCCACGCCGGTAATGCCCAGCTTTTTCAGCGTGCGCAGGGCGCGGCAGGCGATTTCGCCCCGGTTGGCGACAAGAACGGTATTAAACATGGGAAGCCTCCTTGCGCGCCAGCCAGTTGCGCCAGCCGCCAAACTCGGTGATGTCCCGGGCGTCGGCCAGCGCCGCCGGTTCGCAAATAAAGCCTTTTACCTGACGACCATCCTCCAGCGTCAGCGTGCCGATGCCGAGCGGCGCAGGGATTTCCGCTACGAATTCGCCAAAGCGCGCCAACGGAATGTCCCACAGCTCGACGGTAATGGCTTTGCCGCCGGTCGCTTTCGCCAGCCCCGGCTTGGGCGGCTGGGTGTTGGCCAACGCATAAAGGCGATAGGCGTCGGCGGTGCGGGTTTCTTCCACCAGCACCGCATTGCGGCGGGTTAACTGATGATTCAACGGCATTCCAGTCAGGTGCGCGCCAACGACCGCGACACGAACGTGGTGTGGCGAAGCGGGCAAAGCGGACGGCGCGGCGCAGGCTTTTCCGGTCGCGCCCAGGTCGAGCGCCAGGCTCTGCTGCCAGCGCTGTCCAAAGGTCGCCAGCGCGCGATCGTGCCACGCGGGCGCAATCAGCGTGATCCCGGCGGGCAGCCCGTCCTCACGGAATGGCCCTGGCAGGGCGAGCGCCGAGAGATCGGCCAGGTTAGTAAAGTTGGTATAGGTGCCAAACTGCGAGTTATAGCGCACCGGCTCCTGCCGCATCTCTTCCAGCGTGTGGATGGTCGGCGACGTTGGCACCACCAGCGCGTCAAACTGGGCAAGCGTCTGCTGGATCTGACGGCTCAGCTCCGCGCGCAGGTATTCCGCCCGATAAGCGTCAACCGCGCTGTAGTGCTGGCCGCTGGCGATAATGCCGTACACGGTCGCATCCATCTTTTCCGGATGGTGCAGCATCTCGCCGACGGCCGCGGTACGTTCGGCTACCCAGGGTCCCGAGTAAAGCTGTTCGGCCAGCTGGTGGAACAGCGCGAAATCGATGGGATGCAGCGTGGCGCCGCACGCCTGCAGCGCGGCCAGCGCTTTTTCCCAGGCGGCTTCGGCCTGCGCATCGTCAAAAAAGGTGGGATGAGAAGGAACAGCCAGGCGCGGCGCGGCAGGCAGGGCGGCGGGCGCCAGCGCCGGATTGTCGCGTGAATAGGCGTCGCTGGCGTCATAGCCGCCCGCACACGTCGCTACCTGGAAAGCATCCTCTACCGTCAGCGCAAACACGGAAAGCGTATCGTTCAGGCGGCAGGCTGGCAGCACGCCGGTGGCCGACAGCCAGCCTTTGGTCGGCTTCAGGCCGACGATATTGTTAAAGCCGGCCGGGACGCGCCCTGAGCCAGCGGTATCGGTGCCCAGCGCAAAGCAGACCAGGCCACGAGCCGTCACGGAAGCCGAACCGGAGCTGGAGCCGCCGCTGACGTAATCCGCATTAAAGCTGTTTTTCACCGCGCCATAGGGCGACCGCGTGCCGACCAGGCCGGTAGCGAACTGATCGAGATTGGTTTTGCCGATGACCACGGCGCCCGCCGCCTTCAGCCTGGCGACCGCAACGGCATCGGATGCGGCTTCGTGAGCGAAAGCAGGGCAGGCGGCGGTGGTCGGCCAGCCCGCCACGTCGATATTGTCTTTCACCGCAAAGGGCACGCCGAACAGCGGCAGCGACTGCGGATCCTTCTGCCAGGCCGCCAGCAGCGGTTCCGTCTGCGCCCGCAGCTGAGAAGGGGTGGCAAGATAAAGCCAGGCGTTATCTTCCAGGCTCAGCTCCGCCAGCAAAGAGGAAAGGGTAGCGAACAGCTCCTGCGGCTGCTGCTGATGGTAACGCCGCCAGTCATTCAGGGTAAAACCGGTGAAAGCCATAGGTTGAATTCCATCTGGTATACAAGATGGAATAAACAGAGCAAAAGCCGTGCCACACGGATAATTTACTGATTATTAAATATTTAAATAAATAAGGCAGGCGAGGGTGCACGTTATTTGGGCAGTGAATGAACAAAAAAGGGGCGATAAGGAAGCTGGCCGTGCGGGAACGTACAGCACCAGGGGCCGCAGCGAGCGGCGCCCAGGCCGTGCGCTATTATTCTGCCGGATGCCACTGTTCGATGGCGGACTGCTGTCGGCGCCGCGTCAGCATTTTTTCCAGCTCGAATACGGCAAACAGCAGCGCGCCGACGGCCAACGTAAGCAGCCAGATTTCCTGCGGCAGCGGCACGGTGGCAAACAGGCTTTGCATCACCGGCAGGCCGAACAGAGCCAGCTGCAACAGCGCGAGCAGAGCGCTCGCCAGCCAGAAACCATAATCTTTCAGCAGGCCGGTATTGAGCGAAGATCGCGCCGGTTCGCGGCAGTTCAGCAGCCAGACCCACTGCGCCACGATCAGCGTTTGTAGCAGCACGGCGTGAATAAATTTTGGTTCGTAGCCGCGTGATTGCAGCCACAGCTCGGTTACGAAAGCGCTCAGCATAATGGTTACGCCTGTAAAGCCGAGGTGCCAGAACCGGCAGCCTTGCGCCGAATGGCTCGCTTCTCGCGGCCGGGAACAGACAGGCGTGGACGCTGTTTTTCCGCTGATAAGGCTAACGGCAAGCGTGACCGACGCCGCGACATTTATCCATAAAACCTGAAGAGGCGCGATCGGAATAAATTTTCCTGCCAGCAGGGCGGCGATAAACAGCAGCGTCTGCGCCAGGCAGATTGGCAGCATAAAGCGTCCCGCTTTTTTCAGGCCGTCGCGAAGGCGCTGGCCTTCCTGTACGGCGCTGATAAGCGCGGCGAAATGATTATCGGGCAGCACGAGATCGGCGATCGCTTTTGTCGCGTTGCCGTTTGCAGCCTGTGTCGCTATTCCGACATCGGCCTGTTTGAGCGCGGGGATATCCTGAGCGCCGTTGCCGGTGATGCCGACCACTTCGCCCTGGCTTTGCAGCGCGGCGACCAGCCGTTGCCTGTGCGCGGGCGTCATGCCCACAAAGATGTCATAGCGATCCACCACCCGGGCCAGCTCAATATCGCTCATTCGCTCCAGCTGGCGGCCGGTCAACTCGCTATGGCTGCCGCCAATGCCTGTCATTCGACCAATGGCCAGCGCCGTTGCCACAGGGTCGTCGGCCAGCATTTTTACCCGGATCCCGGCACGCTGGCAGTCGACAATCGTTCTGGCTGCTTCAGGACGCGGCGGATCTATCATGGCCGCTATGCCGCAGAAAATCAGGCCGTTTTGCAAATCGTCGTGGCAAAGCGCGGCCTGGTTTTTATCGGCCGGACGGCAGGCGCTGGCAATAAGGTGCAGGCCTTCTGCAGCGTGGTGCGCTATTTGCTGCTGCCACCAGGCAACATCCAGCGCTTCCAGACCCTGTCCGGTCTGCTGGAAGTCGCATATCCGCAGCAGCGCTTCCGGCTCGCCGAGCGCCAGAATATAGCTTTCGCCGTCAACCAGATAGCGCGTTGCCTGATACTTTCTGAGCTCATCAAACGGCAGCTTATCCAGCAGCAGCGCCGCCCGTTCAGGCAGGTGCGCTTTGGCAGCCGCCACCTTAAGCGCGGCCTGCGTCGGCTCGCCGGTGATGCGCCAGTTTTTTCCCTCATCTTTTAGCAGCGTGCTGTCGCTGCACAGATCCATATTTCTTAGCAGGTCGCGGAGCCGGGCGTGTACGGCTGGCGCTATGACGCTACAGTCTTTGTCCTGTAAAAAGCGGCCTGTCGGCTGGTAGCCGTTGCCCTCTACGCGGATCGTTTCTTCGTGCAGGATCAGCGCCCTGACCGTCATTTCGTTCATCGTCAGCGAGTGGGTTTTATCGCAGCAGACGACGCTCAGCGCGCCCAGCGTTTCCGCCGTGGAGAGATGGCGGACGGCAATATTCATTTTCCTCAGGCGCCATATGCTCAACGCCAGCGCCAGCACGATAATCATCGGCAGCCCTGCCGGCACGGCGGCAACCGCCAGACCGGCCAGCGTCTGCATCAGTCCCTGCATCGGCAGGCTGTGCCGCAGCAGCGCATAGAAGAACAGAAAAGCGATCAGCGTGACCATCAGCAGCCAGAAGCCGTTGCCGAGCCTGTCGAACGATCTTAGCTGCGGCGTCCGGCGCGGTCTGACAGAGCACAGGGCCGCCTCGATGCGACCCAGCTGCGTTTTTGCTCCGGTGGCTACCGCAATACCGGTGGCGCAGCCTGAAACCAGCGTGGAGCCGCAAAAAAGCATATTGCTGCGGACTTCCGCAGGCCGTTCGCCTTCGGTCGCGGCCGTTTGTTTGGCAACGGCGGTTGCTTCTCCCGTTAACATGCTTTCATCCACCCGCAGATTTTGCGCCTCGATCAGGCGAAGATCGGCAGGGACTTTATCGCCCGCGCCCAGCATAATGATGTCGCCCGGCACCAGGCTGCGGGTATCCACCTGCAGAATATTACCCTCGCGCCTGACGCTTGCGCGATCGGGAAAGCCGTCTGCAAGATCTGGCGAGCTTTGCGTGGCGTTTTGCTGTAGCCAGTTAGCCAGCAGGTTAAGCAGAATAACGACAAGGATGACGCCGGTATCCAGCCAATGTTCGGTAACGGCGGTTAACACCGAAGCCAACAGCAGAACGCAGATTGGCGCGGTCAGCAGGCGCATCAGCGGGCACCGACGCCTGCGCGGCGGCAGCGTATTGGGGCCGAGGCCGACCAGACGTTTCTGCGCCTCTTCTGCGGAAAGCCCCGATTCATGACTCTGCATTCTTTTTATTACGCCAGCCGCATCATAACGATACCAGGCAGGCGGCGATTTTAATTTTTGCATCACAGGTAATCCTTGCGGGGAGTGGATAACAGAACCCGCTACCAACGTCATAACATCAGTGAGTCAGATGGCTGTTCTCCGCCAGTCAGGCTAAAGGCGGGTAGCGTTGAGGCGAGCAAGGAAGGCTATGCTGAAGGAAAGCAGGGCAAGGATTGTTGATCGCAATTAACCTTTAGCCAGCCAAAATAGCCTGACGAAGCCCTGTTGACCCGGCGTTTAAAGAAGTCAGGTTAAGTAAATTTGCCGATGCGGCATAGCGGGAGTCGCCAGGCCTGGTTAGCATGTTAAGAGCTTTAATGGTAAGCACAGGACAAAGAGAGGCGTTAACGTGGGAAAAGTCATGGCGGACAAGTGGCGGTTTTGGGCGGCAGGCGTTTGCCTGGCGATAGTAACAGGCACGGCGCACGCGGATTCGCTGGATGCGCAGCGCACGCGCTACCTGCAAATCAAGCAGGCCTGGGACAATAAACAGATGGATCAGGTTGCGCAGCTGATGCCCACGCTGCGCGATTACCCGCTTTATCCTTATCTTGAATATCGCGAGCTGGCGCAAAGCCTCGATCAGCAGAGCAGCTTCGTTATCAACGATTTTATTAAAAAAAACCCGACGCTGCCGCCGGTTCGCGCGCTTTCCTCAAGCTTTATCAACGAGCTGGCGCGACGCGAAGACTGGCGCGGCCTGCTGGTGTTCAGCCCGACCGAACCTAAACCTGTTGCCGCACGCTGCAACTGGTACTACGCCAAATGGGCCACTGGCGAGCAGCAGGTGGCCTGGAAAGGCGCTAAAACGATCTGGCTACGCGGCACCTCGCTGCCGCCGGGCTGCGACAGGCTGTTCAGCGCCTGGCAGGCGGCAGGCGAACAGACGCCGATTACCACGCTGGAGCGTATTCGTCTGGCTATGGTGGCCGGCAACAGCAACCTGGTGAATTTCCTGGCGGATCAGCTTCCTGAGGATTATCAGACCATCGCCAGCGCGGTGAAAGATTTGCAAAACAATCCGCAAAACGTGGAGGCCTTCGCCCGTATCGCCGGCCCGACCGATTTTACCCGCCAGGCCACCGCCATCGCTTTCGCGCGCGTGGCGCGTGAAGATGCCGAAAACGCCCGCGCGATGATCCCGACGCTGGTGCGGCTGCAAAAGATGAGCGAGCAGGAAGAGCAGAGCCTGAAAGAGGCGGTCGCGTGGCGATTAATGGGCAGCGACGTGACGACGGAACAGGCGCGCTGGCGCGATGACGTGGTGATGCGCAGCGATTCCGATGCGCTAATCGAGCGCCGCGTCAGGATGTCGCTGGGCAACAACGATCGTCGCGGGCTGAACACCTGGATCGCCCGACTGCCGGTAGAAACCAAGCAGAAAGATGAATGGCAGTACTGGCAGGCCGATCTGCTGCTGGAGCAGGGCCGCAAAGAGGAAGCCGATAAAATTCTGCGCGGCCTGATGCAGGAGCGCGGCTTCTATCCGATGGTCGCCGCCCAGCGTCTTGGCGTTGCCTATCCCCTACAGATTGACGAGGCGCCGTCGGTAGAGCGCAGCCTGACTCAGGGGCCGGAAATCGCCCGCGTGCGTGAACTGATGTACTGGAATATGGATAACCTGGCGCGAACCGAGTGGAGCTACCTGGTCGGCAGCAAAAGCCGCAGCCAGCAGCAGCAGCTGGCGCGCTACGCCTACGAGCAGAACTGGTGGGTGCTCAGCGTGCAGGCGACCATTTCCGGCAAGCTGTGGAACAGCCTGAAGGAGCGCTTCCCGCTGGCCTATCAGGAACAGTTTAAGCGCTATACGGAAGGCAAAGCGATCCCTGTCAGCTACGCGATGGCGATTGCCCGCCAGGAGAGCGCCTGGAATCCGAAAGCCCGCTCGCCGGTTGGCGCATCCGGGCTGATGCAGGTCATGCCCGCGACCGCGCAGCATACGGTGAAGGTCTATAGCCTGCCGGGCTACAGCAACAGCAGCCAGCTGCTGGATGCGGAAACCAATATCCAGATCGGCACCCAGTATCTGGAATCGGTCTATCAACAGTTTGGCCAGAACCGCATTTTTTCTTCGGCGGCCTATAACGCCGGGCCGTCGCGGGTCAGAACGTGGCTGGGGAACAGCGCTGGCCGCCTGGACGCGGTCGCTTTTATCGAAACCATTCCTTTTTCGGAAACGCGTAACTATGTAAAAAACGTGCTGGCCTACGATGCCTACTATCGTCACTTTATGCGGCAGTCGGACAATATTCTCTCTGACGGCGAGTGGCAGCGACGCTATTGATCCCGCCCGGCCTGTGCTAGACTGCTGTACTAGTTAAAGAGTATGGGCCACCTATGACTGAACCTTCCATTCCCGTAACGATGGAACCGCACAACGAAGAGTGGCAGCGCTTTGTTGTGCTGCTCCAGCACGCTTTTGACAACGGACTGCACCTGCCGCTACTTCAGCTGATGATGACGCCGGACGAACGCGAGGCGCTGGGCACGCGCCTGCGTATTATCGAAGAGCTGATGCGCGGCGAGATGAGTCAGCGCGAACTGAAAAACGATCTGGGCGTCGGCATCGCTACCATCACCCGTGGCTCGAACAGCCTGAAAAGCGCGCCGCCTGCCCTGAAAACCTGGCTGGAGGCGCAGCTGCTGAACGGTTCAGATAAGATCTGATCCGTCGGTGCTTTGCTGGTATACCGCGTTATGGAAAGGGCAGAGCGCCAGGATCAGCGCCTGATGATAGACGCTGGTGCGGCTGAGCTGCCCGGCGGTAAAGGCGCCGATCGCGCCGCCCTTATGCTTGATGTTTTCAATGCCGGTCAGGCTCGCCATCACTTCGCCCAGTTCGCGTCCGGCCGCAATGCCTTTCAGCACCACCGGCGGCAGCGTAAAGCTGGCGGAGCGTGACTCGCCGCGCTGCTGACGGTTTTCAATCACCATCCAGGCAAACGCGCTTTCGCCTTCAATACCGGCTTCAATCGCCACCCAAAAATCCGCCTGCGGACGCAGCTGACGGGCATTTTGCACGCGCTGGCGTGCGCCAGTTCTCGTTTCTGCATCTGTAAGGGGCTGCAGGGCCACGCCGCTGTCGACCTCGACGCCCTCCATATGGCAGGATCCCTCACCGAAAATATCGCTGAAAGCCTGAGAAATTGCCTTAATTTTTGCCGGATTAATGGTTGCAGCGACAACATGGTACATAATTGTTTGAACCCCTTACGCAAATTTGCCGCAGTATAACGGAAAACAGCAATGTTACAGGTCTATCTTGTTCGCCACGGAGAAACGCTTTGGAATGCAGCGAGACGCATTCAGGGACAGTCGGACAGCGCGCTGACGGCTAAAGGAGAGCAGCAGGCGCAGCAGGTGGGTGAACGGATGAAACATCTGGGCATTACTCACGTCATCGCCAGCGACCTGGGCCGCACCAAACGCACGGCTGAAATCATCGCGGACGCCTGCGGCTGTGAAGTGACGCTGGAGCCGCGTCTGCGCGAGCTGAATATGGGCGTGCTGGAAAAGCGCCCGCTGGATTCGCTGACGCCGGAAGAAGAGAGCTGGCGCGCCACGCTGATCAACGGCACCGAAAACGGTCGTATCCCGAACGGCGAGTCGATGACGGAGCTGGCCGCGCGAATGCACGAGGCGCTGAACGCCTGTCTGAACCTGCCCGCCGGCAGCCGTCCGCTGCTGGTCAGCCACGGTATGGCGCTGGGCGTGCTGGTGAGTACGCTGCTGGGGCTGCCTGCGTGGGCCGAGCGTCGGCTACGGCTGCGCAACTGCTCCATTTCCCGCGTCGATTACCAAAAGAGCGCCTGGCTGGCGTCCGGTTGGGTAGTGGAAACGGCGGGAGACGTGTCGCATCTGGATGCGCCCGCGCTGGACGAGCTGCAACGCTAACGAAGACGCGAAGCCGGGCTGAACCGGCTTACTCCTCAGCCTGGCGGCGGATCGGGATCAGATATTCGCAGCGGATATCTTGTGGCGGTTCCGGCTGCCTTTTGCCGCCGTGCGTGTGGAAACGCTCAATATCCTGCCCGTGGCGGCGCGTCAGCTGTAGCGTCGGCATACAGGTACCGTAAAGCAGCAGGATAAACTCCTGCAGGCTGGTTCTCGGCCCTTCGTAGGTAAACTGCACGTACTCGCCGCCTTCCAGCAGCACCGTTTGCGTTGCCGGGACGGGATGGAAAAGCTTATCGGACGGCACGGCGGTGGTGTAGAGAATTTCCTGCTCGTCATCTTTTTCCACGCTGGGCCGCGACTGGTGCAGGCCGTACAGCACGGGCGGGATGGTGTCGGTTTCCGTCAGGAACTGCCGCCAGAAATGCAGGCGCATCTCATCGCGATAGCTGGAAATCTGCTCCAGCGTGCAGGTATAGCTTTGCGTTTGTCCCACCAGCACCGTTTCCGGCAGGGTGACGTAAGTGGCTTCGGGCAGCTGAAAGTCATCCAGCCGGATCGGCGGACGCAGGCCGAAGGAGTGCCAGTCGGAGGCGCGACGATACCAGGCCGGCGTCTGGTTAAACTGTTTTTTAAACGCGCGCGTAAAGGTCTGCTGCGAGTCGAAGCGATACTGCAGGGCAATATCCAGAATAGGGCGGCTGGTCAGGCGCAGCGCGACCGCGGCTTTTGACAGCCGACGTGCACGAATATAGGCGCCGATAGCATGACCGGTAACTTCTTTAAACATCCTTTGCAAATGCCATTTTGAATAGCCTGCTCTGGCTGCGACGTGATCCAGAGACAGCGGCTGGTCAAGGTGGCCTTCAAGCCAGACTAGCAAGTCGCGAATGATACCGGCTTGATCCATAAAACGTCCTCATCCTGGTTAATATTGGTGCAGCAGCAGTGCTGGACGTGCTGAGAGTGAAATTTCGTTTTGTTAGTCCGGTATGCTATACCGGGGCACGCCAGGTCCGCCAGCGTAAAAGCGCTAAGCGAGGTAACTTACAATGTCATCTATTTTCTATGCAATGGTAACGTTATGACAATGAAAAAAATGTTAATGGTCACGGCAATAATGCTCACCCCTTTTATGGCGCGTGCCGAAGTGGTCGGCTCGGTCGATACCACCTTTAAAGTGTTTGGGCCCGATCATAAGATTATGGTCGAAGCCTTTGACGATCCCGATGTACAAAACGTGACCTGCTACCTCAGCCGGGCAAAAACCGGCGGGATCAAAGGCGGGTTAGGTCTGGCGGAAGATACGTCGGATGCCGCTATTTCCTGCCAGCAGGTTGGGCCGATAACGCTCAGCGACAAGATTGCCCAAGGGAAAGCAGAAGGTGAAGTGGTGTTTCGTAAGCGCACCTCGCTGGTGTTCAAAAAGCTACAGGTAGTCCGCTTTTACGACCGCAAACGTAACGCGCTTATTTACCTTAGCTATTCCGACAAGGTGGTGGAAGGCTCGCCTAAAAATGCGTTAAGCGCCGTTCCCATCATGCCCTGGAGCCGCTAAGGCAAGCGAGAGGGGGCCGCGAAAAACGACCCCTCAACGCAGCACTGGCTTACTCCTGCAGGTCGCCGCAGAAACGGTAACCTTCACCATGAATAGTGGCGATAATTTCCGGCGTGTCCGGCGTGGACTCAAAATGTTTACGAATGCGGCGGATGGTGACGTCCACGGTGCGATCGTGCGGCTTCAGCTCGCGGCCGGTCATTTTTTTCAGCAGATCGGCGCGGGTCTGGATTTTGCCCGGATTCTCGCAGAAGTGCAGCATCGCGCGGAATTCGCTACGCGGCAGCTTGTACTGTTCGCCCTGCGGGCCAATCAGCGAGCGGCTGTTGATATCCAGCTCCCAGCCGTTAAAGCGGTAGCTTTCAACCAGCTTGCGCTCCTCGCTGTGCGGCGCCAGATTCATGGTGCGCGACAGCAGATTACGGGCGCGGATAGTTAGCTCACGCGGGTTGAAAGGCTTGGTGATATAGTCATCCGCCCCGATCTCAAGGCCGAGGATCTTATCGACTTCGTTGTCCCTGCCGGTCAGGAACATCAGCGCCACGTTGGCCTGTTCACGCAGTTCGCGCGCCAGCAGCAGGCCGTTTTTGCCGGGAAGGTTTATATCCATGATGACCAGGTTGACGTCGTTCTCTGTCAAAACCTGATGCATTTCTGCACCGTCCGTAGCTTCATAAACCATGTAGCCTTCGGCCTCAAAAATACTTTTGAGAGTATTGCGAGTAACTAATTCGTCTTCAACGATAAGTATGTGCGGGGTCTGCATGTGTTCGCTACCTAAAATTGCCAAAAAACGATATGGGCATACAGCAGTTACCGTATGGGTAATACGCGGGCGCCGATTGACGCGTAACGCGGGCTGTACGGAATATGTTCACAAGCCATTCATGGACCGGAAAATACCAGATAAAAAAGTATATTCCCTGTCTCGGCAAGGTCAAAAATGGCGTATATCCTAACCTCATTAACAGCAACATAACAGCACAAGCCACGACCAACAGCCAATAAATAAAGCTTAATTGACTTATATCAATCCAATTGTAGCACGTTGAGGTGCTGTTGAAAAACGCCCCGCCAAAGGGCGATTTAGCTGGATAAGCGCCGCGCAAAGATGAAAAAATAAACGGCTTTCTTTGCAAAGAGTATAGATAAAATTTAACAATTCTTAATTGCCTGAACTACATGAGATTATCGTCAGATAAATGTTTTTATCGCTAAAATCAGCGGAAAAAAGCCGTAGTTTATAATTATAGCTGGTCAGACAGGTCGTTAGTATGTTGTTGATTTGTTAAAATGATAGCAGAGGTTTCCCGTCCATCTTATGCCACGGGACCCTCAGGATATGTCCACACTGAACTTAAGAAGGCCCTTATGCGTTTTCCCCTGATACTTGTTTCACCTGCCCGACCTGAAAATGTGGGGGCGGCGGCCCGCGCCATGAAAACCATGGGATTTGATGAATTACGGATCGTAAACAGTCAGGCGCATCTGGAAGCGGGCGCACGACGGGTCGCGCATGGCGCAGGCGAGATCCTGGAACAGGCTACGCACTGGCCTTCGCTGGCTGCCGCGCTGGTGGATATCGACTTCAGCATCGCTACCACCGCGCGAAGCCGGGCAAAATTCCGCTATTACGCCACGCCGCAGCAGGTAGAAAGCCAGCTGGCGGAAAAGCAGCAGTGGATCGGCAGCGCGGCGCTGGTGTTTGGGCGTGAGGATACCGGCCTGACGAATGAGGAGTTAGACCAGGTGGATTTGCTGACCGGCATTCCGATGGCGGCGGACTATCCTTCGCTGAATCTTGGGCAGGCGGTGATGGTGTACTGCTATCAGCTGTCGGCGCTGCGTCAGGTCGCCGCCGTGCCGGCCGTCACGGCTGACGGTCAGCAGCTGAAGGCGCTGCGCCAGCGGCTCAGCCAGCTGGTTGAGCGGCTTGAGGTCAGCGACGATCGCAAACTGGTCGACTGGCTGGATCAGCGTCTGGGCACGCTGCAACAGCGCGACACCGCTATGCTGCACCGGCTGCTGCACGACATAGAAAAAAATCTTATAGATAAAAAAACTGGTTAACGCTTTATACATAGCAAGACATGCTAAGGGTAAGCGGCTTTCGCCTTGATTAAGATCTGTTTTCAGGCCAAATCCCTGGCGGGCGTTTTGTCAGCCGATTTGCGCCTGCGGATAAAAAAATTGACTTAGCCAGGGCTTTGCTTTACTTCTGAAAGCGGACAAATTCAAGACAGACAGTAAAATCTAAAATGCGTACTTACAGCCTGATGACAACAATCATTATTACCACCACCACCATTACCACAGGTAACGGTGCGGGCTGACGCATACAGGAAAAAATAAAAAAAGCCCGCACCTTAAACAGTGCGGGCTTTTTTTTCGGCAAAAATTCAGGAGATGATTATGCGAGTGCTGAAATTCGGTGGAACCTCAGTCGCCAACGCGGAAAGATTTTTGCGCGTGGCGGATATTCTGGAGAGCAATGCTAAGCAGGGACAGGTCGCTACCGTATTGTCCGCGCCGGCCAAAATCACCAACCATCTGGTGGCGATGATTGAAAAAACCATCAGCGGGCAGGATGCGCAGGTAAACCTGCTCGATGCCGAAAAGATTTTTGACGTTTTGCTGCAAGGGCTGGCGGAAGCGGAGCCGAAATTTCCCTACGCCCGTCTGAAAGCCGTGGTGGATGCGGAGTTCGCTCAGCTGAAGCAGGTGCTGCACGGTATCGGCCTGCTCGGCCAGTGCCCGGACAGCGTCAATGCCGCCATTATCTGTCGCGGCGAGAAGCTGTCGATCGCCATTATGGAAGGGCTGCTCCAGGCGCGCGGCTACGGCGTCAGCGTGATCGATCCTGTTGAAAAGCTGCTGGCGGTTGGCCACTATCTTGAGTCCACCGTGGATATTCCTGAATCCACTCGCCGTATCGCCGCCGCGCAGATCCCTGCCGAAAATATGATCCTGATGGCGGGCTTTACTGCCGGAAACGAAAAGGGCGAGCTGGTGGTGCTGGGCCGTAACGGCTCCGACTACTCCGCCGCCGTGCTGGCTGCCTGTCTGCGCGCCGACTGCTGTGAAATCTGGACCGATGTCGATGGCGTTTACACCTGCGATCCGCGTCAGGTGCCGGACGCCCGCCTGCTGAAAACCATGTCCTATCAGGAGGCGATGGAGCTTTCCTACTTCGGCGCTAAAGTGCTGCATCCGCGCACCATCACGCCGATCGCCCAGTTTCAAATTCCCTGCCTGATTAAAAATACCGCCAACCCGCAGGCGCCCGGCACGCTGATCGGCGGCGACAGCGCCAGCGACGATAACCCGGTAAAAGGCATCACCAACCTGAATAACATGGCGATGTTTAACGTCTCCGGGCCCGGCATGAAAGGGATGATCGGCATGGCCGCGCGCGTGTTCGCCGCCATGTCCCGCAGCGGCATTTCCGTGGTGCTGATCACCCAGTCTTCTTCCGAATACAGCATCAGCTTCTGCGTGCCGCAAAGCGATCAGCTGCGCGCCCGTCGCGTGCTGGAAGACGAGTTCTTCCTGGAGCTGAAAGACGGGCTACTGGAGCCGCTGGACGTAATGGAAAATCTGGCCGTGATTTCGGTGGTGGGCGACGGAATGCGTACGCTGCGCGGTATCTCCGCGAAGTTCTTCTCGGCGCTGGCGCGGGCCAATATCAATATCGTAGCCATTGCGCAGGGCTCTTCAGAGCGCTCTATTTCCGTGGTGGTGCATAACGACGACGCCACGACCGGCGTGCGCGTGGTGCATCAGATGCTGTTCGCCACCGACCAAGTGATCGAAGTGTTTGTGATCGGCATCGGCGGCGTGGGCGCCGCGCTGATCGAACAGCTTTCCCGCCAGCAGGCGTGGCTGAAGAACAAGCATATCGATCTGCGCGTCTGCGGCATCGCCAACTCCAAAGCGCTGCTGACCAACGTGCACGGCATTCCGCTGGACAACTGGCAGGCCGCGCTCCAGGAAGCCAAAGAGCCTTTTAACCTGGCGCGCCTGAACCGTCTGGTGAAAGAGTATCATTTGCTTAACCCGGTGATTGTCGACTGTACCTCCAGCCAGGCCGTAGCCGATCAGTATGCGGATTTTCTGGCCGATGGTTTTCACGTGGTCACGCCTAACAAAAAGGCCAATACCTCATCCTGGCAGTACTATCAGCAGATGCGCGCGGCGGCGGCTAAATCGCGCCGCAAGTTCCTGTACGATACCAATGTGGGTGCGGGCCTGCCGGTGATTGAAAATCTGCAAAACCTGCTTAACGCCGGTGATGAGCTGCTGCGTTTCTCCGGCATTCTGTCCGGATCGCTCTCTTATATCTTCGGCAAGCTGGACGAGGGCGTGTCGCTGTCGGAAGCGACCCGTACAGCGCGCGAAATGGGCTTTACCGAGCCGGATCCGCGCGACGATCTCTCCGGGATGGACGTGGCGCGCAAGTTACTGATTCTGGCGCGTGAAGCGGGCTATCAGCTGGAGCTGAGCGATATCGAAATCGAAGCCGTGCTGCCGGAGGCGTTTAACGCGCTGGACGTGGAAACCTTTATGCAGCGGCTGCCGGAGCTGGACGACGCTTTTACCGCCCGCGTACGCCGCGCGGCCGATGAGGACAAAGTGTTGCGCTTTGTCGGCGTGATTGAAGAGGGCGGCCGCTGCCACGTGAAGATCGACGCCGTTGACGGCAACGATCCGCTGTATAAAGTCAAAAACGGCGAAAATGCTTTAGCTTTTTACAGCCGCTATTATCAGCCTATACCGCTGGTGCTGCGCGGTTACGGTGCCGGTAACGACGTGACCGCCGCGGGCGTGTTTGCCGATCTGTTACGCACCTTGTCATGGAAGTTGGGAGTTTAAACATGGTTAAGATCTATGCGCCAGCCTCAATTGGCAACGTCAGCGTCGGCTTCGACGTGCTGGGCGCGGCGGTTTCGCCCGTCGACGGAACGCTGCTGGGCGACTGCGTAACGGTGGAGGCGGCCAGCGAGTTCAGCCTGCGCAACGAGGGACGCTTCGTCAGCAAGCTGCCTGCCGATCCGCAGGAAAATATCGTCTGGCAGTGCTGGGATCGCTTTTGCGAGGCGATAGGCAAACGCGTACCGGTAGCGATGACGCTGGAAAAAAATATGCCGATCGGCTCCGGTCTGGGATCTAGCGCCTGTTCGGTGGTGGCCGGACTGATGGCGATGAACGAACATTGCGGCAGGCCGCTTGACGACAACCAGCTGCTGACGCTGATGGGCGAGCTGGAAGGCCGGGTTTCCGGCAGCGTCCACTTTGATAACGTGGCACCCTGTTTCCTGGGCGGCCTGCAGCTGATGCTGGAAGAGAACGGCGCGATCAGCCAGCCGGTGCCATGCTTTGATGACTGGCTGTGGGTGATGGCCTATCCCGGCATCAAGGTTTCCACCGCCGAGGCGCGGGCGATCCTGCCTGCGCAATATCGCAAAGAAGATATCATCAAACACGGCCGCTATCTGGGCGGCTTTATTCACGCCTGCCACACTCAGCAGCCGGAACTGGCGGCGAAGCTGATGCGCGACGTGATCGCCGAACCCTACCGCACTAAACTGTTACCGGGCTTCGCCAATGCCCGCCAGGCCGCCCAGGATATCGGCGCGCTGGCCTGCGGCATTTCCGGCTCCGGGCCGACGCTGTTCGCCGTCTGTAATCAGGCCGACACGGCGCAGCGCATGGCAGACTGGCTTCGCCAGCACTACCTGCAAAACGAGGAAGGCTTCGTCCATATTTGCCGCTTAGACACGGCTGGCGCACGTAAACTGGGATAACGCATGAAACTTTATAATCTGAAAGATCACAACGAGCAGGTCAGCTTTTCACAGGCGGTTAAACAGGGTCTGGGCAGCCAGCAGGGGCTGTTTTTCCCGCTGGAGCTGCCGGAGTTTGAGCTGACCGATATCGACGCCATGCTGGAGATGGATTTCGTCAGCCGCAGCAGCAAAATTCTCTCTGCTTTTATCGGCGACGAAATCGACGCGCATCATCTGCACGAGCGCGTGAAAAACGCGTTTGCGTTCCCCGCGCCGGTAGCGAGAGTCACCGACGATATTTCTGCGCTGGAGCTGTTTCACGGCCCGACGCTGGCTTTTAAAGACTTCGGCGGCCGCTTTATGGCGCAGATGCTCTCTTACGTCAGCGGCGCGGACGAGAAGATCACCATCCTGACCGCCACTTCTGGCGATACCGGTGCGGCCGTAGCCCATGCGTTTTACGGCATGGACAACGTGCGCGTGGTGATCCTCTATCCGCAGGGCAAAATTAGCCCGTTGCAGGAGAAGCTGTTCTGTACGCTGGGAGGCAATATCCAGACGATCGCTATCGACGGCGATTTCGACACCTGCCAGTCGCTGGTCAAGCAGGCCTTCGACGACGAGCTGCTGAAGAAGGCCATCGGCCTGAACTCGGCGAACTCGATCAATATCAGCCGCCTGCTGGCGCAGATTTGCTACTACTTTGAAGCGGTGGCGCAGCTGCCGCAGGAAAAACGCAATCAGCTGGTGGTGTCGGTGCCGAGCGGTAACTTCGGCGATCTGACGGCGGGCCTGCTGGCGAAATCACTGGGCCTGCCGGTGAAGCGTTTTATTGCCGCCACCAATGCCAACGACACCGTGCCGCGCTTCCTGAAAGGCGGCGAGTGGCTGCCTGCCGCTACCGTTTCCACGTTGTCGAACGCCATGGACGTCAGCCAGCCGAACAACTGGCCGCGCGTTGAGGAGTTGTTCCGCCGCAAAACCTGGCGCCTGACCGACCTGGGCTTTGGCGCGGTAGATGATGAAACCACCCGCGCTACTATGCGCGAGCTGGCGGATCTGGGCTATATCTCCGAGCCGCACGCCGCTATCGCTTACCGACTGCTGCGCGATCAGCTACAGGAAGGCGAGTTCGGGCTGTTCCTGGGGACGGCGCATCCGGCCAAGTTCAAGGAGAGCGTGGAAGAAATCCTGGGCCAGACGCTGCCGCTGCCGCAGGAGCTGGCGGATCGCGCCGATCTGCCGCTGCTGTCGCACAAGATGGCCGCCGATTTCGCCGAGCTGCGCGACTTCCTGCTTTACAAATAACGCCTGCGGCCCTTATTCATAAGGGCCTGAGATTGTTGACACACTCATCCTCTGTCATCAAGTCGCATTGGGGCCGGTGGAAAGCAGCGGAGGCAGATCGGAACACGGACACGCCGTGAATACGTCCATGTAGGCTCGTTTCGCGCGTCCATGCGCGAAAACGGTCCGCTTATCCGCTCAGCCTCTGCCGCTGTGAAGCGGTTGTGTCGCTATCAAAAACGACAGTGTAGAGTCGCAGGCTTTTAAGTCTGTCATCAAACATTGGCCCTTACCCGTAAGGGTCTTTTCCTGCCTGTTATGCCGTCCCGCTGGTGGAGGGCTCTCCTGAGTTTCCGGTTGATTGTGGTGACCCTGAAGGCTGAATAGCGGCCGTTTGCTGCCCGGAAGGCGGCGCGGCTATCGCCTGCTGGCTACGGCTATCCGCTGCCGGATTCGGCTGTCCGGCGGCGGTGATATTCACCGGCCCGCTGGTGGCAGCTGCTACGGCGGCGCGCACTTTACTGTGCGCCTGATAGATCTGGTTCACCATCTTGTAGGTCAGGCCAAACGCGGCTGCGGTGCCGCCGTTGTTCAGCAGGCTGGAGAGCTGCGGCGACAGCGAGCCTTTGGTCGCCGCATTCAGCACCTGCTGCGCGGCCAGGGTGCTGGCATTGGCGAAGTTATTCCAGCTCAGGCGGGCAATGGAGTGATCCAGCAGGCGGCCATAATCTTTCATCGGCAGGGAAGGGGAGAACTTCTGCGAGTCGCCCGCGCGTTTGGCGTCATAATGCTTGCCCAGAAAGGCGTCGCCCGTCTCAATCACGGTGTTGCAGGCTGCCCGGATGCCGGAAACCAGCGCCGCCATCGCGTGCAGCTCTTTCCCGCTGAGCCGCTGCCCGGCCGCATCGCGAATTTCAGGGCCGGAAACGGTATAGCCCTGCGGCAGCGCTTTCTGGATCAGACCGTCCTGCAACATGCCCATCGCCAGCGTATTCAGCGTGTACCAGGCACCGTTGGTACGCATATCGCCATCGCTGACGCCGTGGCTTGGTTTGCCGTCGCGCGAGGCCACCATGCTGCCGGTCGCCTGCAAAGATTCGCGCGAGGCCGCGTAAAGCACGTTGCGCAGCTGGGTGCTGAGCACGCGGGTGGTTAAGCCAGGGTTGCCGGTCAGCACGCCAGCCGCCGACATGCCTATATTCATCAGTTCGGCGGCGACCTGCTGCCCGGTTACGCGCTGTGAGTCCTGCTGGTGTTTGTCCGTCATATTTTGCCATTCCTGCGGCTTATCGCGCTGGATCACGTCTGCCTGGCCCGGACTCAGGCCAAACTGACCGCGCACGGCAACGGCATTGTTTTGCGGATCGCGTGCCAGACGCGGCTCCCTGATATGGTGATGCGCGGCGATGTTTGCCAGCGACACCGCGACCTGAAGCCCCACGGCGGCGGCCGGATGCTTCTCGGCCAGATGCGGCAGCATCATGTTATAGGCCTCGATAAATACCTCTTCGCGCATCAGCGTCGGCAGCCCGCAGGTCACCATCTGCTGTAGCGCATGGCCGCCCAGCGCGCCCCAGGCTTTGTTTTGCAGCGGCGCAGAGGCGAATTTCCCCAGCGTGACGGCGGAGTGTTTGGTTTCGTTCCAGCCCGCTTTTCCGGCAATTTTTGCGCCTTTCCAGCTTTGATTACCGACATACTTCGTGCCCTGCCAGCCCGCTTTGCCCGCTACCGTCATTTTGTCGGCGGCGTAGCTGCCGCCGGTTTTTAAGCCGCCCCATGCCGCGTTGCCAACGGTTTGCAGGCCGCCCGAGGTCGTCTGTAACCCTTTTCTGGCGCCCTCCGCCAGGCCGGAAAAAAACTGGCCTGCCGCGTGGCTCGCCCTGGCCGCGCGCGCTGGCCCCGTGGGCAGCGGGCCGCTTTCAATATCGCCCCGGCTGTTCTGCACGGTCATCTGCTGTAGGGCGGGCGCGCGCTGGATTGAATCAGTCATAAGTCGCCTCTCTGTGTATCGCTACTGAAAGCCATGGTCAGGGTCATCAGATTTGCCAGCCATTCGCCTAAATCAAGGCCGTCCAGCCCCAGGGAATCCCAGCGGCAGAGCAGGCTGACCTCTTCCTGATAAAGCCCCAGCGAGCAGTGCGTCAGCGGCTGTAAATCCCCGTTGGCGACCAGCAGCCGACGGGCGTCATCCTTCTTCAGCTCAAGCGGCGTGGAAAGGAAAAGGTGGCGGCCGTCACCGTCGGCGGTAATGGCTATCTCACGCTCGGGAAAGCGTAGCGAACAGAGGCAGCCGTTGAGCTGGTATTGCGTTGCGGGCAGTTCTAACGCGGCGACAGCCTGCTGCACCAGCGGGTAGTGCCACCGGGCGGCCAGCGCCTGTTCCGCCAGCGCATCGATTTTTAAAGCCGTCTGCTGCTGCCAGCCCATGACCCAGCCGGGCAGTGCTGGCGTTTTGTCTGCTTGCTGCGTTGCCTCGGGCTGGCCGAGAGACAGCAGTAAATCGATCAGGCTGGCGGCAAGGGCGTCGATATCGTTAAGGATGGCCGCCAGCGCCAGCGCATCATCAACGGCGTCAAAAGCCAGGCGTCTGGTCAGCAGCGTCGTACCCTGTTCATCCAGCGAGAGGCTGATGCCGTTCATCGCCATCGCCACGCCGTTAGCGCGCAGCAACAGCTGCTGCCAGGTTTCAGAATGGATTGCCTGGGGCGTGCGCAAATAGCCAACGGCGAGCCACAGCGGGACGGGATCTTCGCTTTGGCAAATCATAACTACATGCAGCGCGTCCAGGCGGAGCAGGCCGGTTGTGGCAAATTGCTGCTGCGCCTTTTCGTCTACGCCAAACTGCGCCGCTGCCGCTTGCAGCCAGGCATGCGAGCCAACGGGCAGCGGATTTTGCAGCGTGGGCGCGGCGGCGTTTACGGTGGGAGGATGCGTGGCGTGCCAGGCCCTGTCAGTGACGGTTTTAAGAAGCGCTTGCCGATCCATAATTACCTCAAGGCTGATGCAGATAAACCTTGAGTAGAGCGATCGGCGGCGCGGTTCGGCACCATAACAAAACGCTATGGCTGGATCTGAAAAGGCGGCTCGCCTGCGAAAGCGGTATCAGGCGATTTCGTGACGTTTAAACACCAGCTCGCGCTCGCTGCTTTCGTCAGCCACGAAAAAGTAGCCGTCAACGTCGAACGCTTTCAGCTGTTCCGGCTGCGTCAGGCGGCGCTCGATAATATAACGGCTCATCAGGCCACGGGCCTTTTTGGCGTAGAAGCTGATGACCTTAAACTTGCCGTTCTTCTCGTCCAGGAACACCGGCTTGACGATGCGGCCTTGCAGCTTCGCTGGCTTCACCGTTTTAAAATACTCATCGGAAGCCAGGTTAATCAGCACGTCGTCGCCCTGTTCCGCCAGCGCCGCGTTCAGCGCTTCGGTCAGCCTGTCGCCCCAAAAGGCATAAAGATCTTTGCCGGCAGGGTTGGTCAGCTTAGTGCCCATCTCCAGACGGTAAGGCTGCATCAGATCCAGCGGCCGCAGCAGGCCGTAAAGCCCGGAAAGCATGCGCAGATGCTGTTGGGCAAAGGTGAAGTCGTCTTCGCTGAAGGTCTCCGCCTGAAGTCCGGCGTAAACGTCGCCCTTAAAAGCCAGAATGGCCTGGCGCGCGTTATCCGGCGTAAAAGGCGTTTGCCATGCCTGAAAACGACCGGCGTTTAAATCGGCCAGCTTGTCGCTGATGCTCATCAGTGAGCCGATCTGCGCGGGCGTCAAGTCGCGCGCCACGTCAATCAGCTTTTTGGCATCATTCAGCAGCGCGGGCTGCGTAAAGCGGGCGGTCGCCAGCGGGCTTGCGAAATCCAGCGTCTTGGCCGGGGAGATCACCATCAACATGACAGAATCCTTATGTAATACGCCATCGGAGGGCAAAAAAAAGCGCAGGCAGTGTAGCAAAAAAGCGCCGTGGCACGACAAATCACTGCTATCGGCCCGGACAAATTAGCTAAATAAAGGGCGCGATTTAGCACTCAGTGGCCTGGCCGCAAGCTTACCTTGCATGGTCGGTCTCGCGTGATATTATCCGTGGCAGACAGTTTCAAGAACCCGATAACTCTTCTGAGAGAATGACAACCATGACGGACAAACTGACTTCCCTGCGCCAGCTCACCACCGTTGTTGCCGATACCGGCGACATCGCAGCGATGAAGCTGTATCAACCGCAAGACGCTACCACTAACCCTTCACTGATCCTGAATGCCTCACAGATCCCGGAATACCGTAAGCTGATCGATGAAGCCGTAACGTGGGCGCGCGAGCAGACCAGCAACAAAGAAGAGCAGATCCAGTACGCGGCAGATATGCTGAACGTCAAAATTGGTCTGGAGATCCTGAAGCTGGTGCCGGGTCGTATCTCTACGGAAGTCGATGCGCGTCTCTCTTACGACACCGAAGGCAGCATCAATAAAGCGCGCGCGCTGATCAAGCTCTATAACGATGCCGGTATCAGCAACGACCGCATCCTGATCAAGCTGGCCTCCACCTGGCAGGGCATTCGTGCCGCCGAGCAGCTGGAAAAAGAAGGCATCAACTGTAACCTGACGCTGCTGTTCTCCTTCGCTCAGGCCCGCGCCTGCGCCGAAGCGGGCGTCTACCTGATCTCTCCTTTCGTTGGCCGTATTCTGGACTGGTACAAAGCCAATACCGACAAGAAAGAGTACGCGCCGCATGAAGATCCGGGCGTGGTTTCCGTGTCTGAAATCTACCAGTACTACAAGCAGCACGGTTACGAAACCGTGGTCATGGGCGCAAGCTTCCGTAACGTAGGCGAGATCGTTGAGCTGGCCGGCTGCGACCGTCTGACCATCTCCCCGGCGCTGCTGAAAGAGCTGGCGGAAAGCGAAGGCACGCTGGAGCGTAAGCTCTCCTACACCGGCGAAGTCAAAGCGCGTCCCGCTAAAATGACCGAAGCGGAATTCCTGTGGGAGCACAACCAGGATCCAATGGCGGTTGATAAGCTGGCGCAGGGCATTCGCAACTTCGCGCTTGACCAGGCCAAGCTGGATAAGATGCTCGCCGAACTGCTGTAATTCCCTCACGCGGTCGGTTCGCCGGCCGCGTCCTGTACATCAAGCGTGGCAATGTTTATCCTTCCCCTGTTCCCCTTATAAAACCGCGCCCTCCCGCGGCCGGCCTCACAGTGACGACACAATGAATACTTTACGCATAGGATTGATCTCCGTTTCCGATCGCGCGGCTAACGGCATCTATCAGGACGAAGGCTTACCGGCGCTGGAAGCCTGGCTTTCTACGGCGCTGGCGACGCCTTTTACCGTTGAGAAACGGCTGGTGCCCGACGAGCAGCCGATGATTGAGCACGCCATTTGCGAGCTGGTGGACGAGCTGTTTTGCCATCTGGTGTTGACTACCGGCGGAACCGGGCCGGCCAGACGTGACGTGACGCCGGACGCTACGCTGGCTATCGCCGATCGCGAAATGCCGGGCTTTGGCGAACAGATGCGTCAGATCAGCCTGAATTTTGTGCCGACCGCTATCCTTTCGCGCCAGGTTGGCGTGATCCGCAAGCAGTCACTGGTGATTAATCTGCCGGGACAGCCAAAATCGATCAAAGAGACGCTGGAAGGCTTAAAGGACGCGGACGGCAAAGCGAAAGTGCACGGCATTTTCGCCAGCGTGCCCTACTGCATCCAGCTGCTGGACGGCCCTTATGTGGAAACGCATGAGGCGGTAGTAGCAGCATTTCGTCCTAAAAGCGCCAGACGCGAAACAAACAGCTAAAAATTTCCGGATTCAGGCATAAAGTTCAGCGCTGCTGGTGTAGCGGAAAATGAACGGTATAGTCATGCTGGCTTTACACGCTCTTATTCCCTCACTTCTGGCTGCGCGACGATTATGCACAATAACAGCACTCGCCGATTGAACCGGCAGGATTACAAAACCCTCTCTCTGGCCGCCCTGGGCGGCGCGCTGGAGTTCTATGATTTTATCATCTTCGTTTTTTTCGCGGCGGTCATAGGCGAACGCTTCTTTCCGGCTGATATCCCCGACTGGCTACGACAGATGCAGACCTTCGGCATCTTTGCCGCAGGCTATCTGGCGCGGCCGCTTGGCGGCATTATCATGGCCCATTTTGGCGACAGCAGGGGAAGGAAGAAAATGTTCAGCCTGAGCATCCTGCTGATGGCCCTGCCGACGCTGGCGATGGGGCTGCTGCCTGACTATGCGTCGCTGGGCGTGGCGGCACCCGTACTGCTGCTGCTGTTGCGCCTGTTACAGGGCGCGGCCATCGGCGGCGAAGTGCCCGGTGCCTGGGTTTTTGTGGCGGAGCACGTGCCGGAAAAACGGATCGGTTTCGCCTGCGGCACGCTGACCGCCGGACTGACGGCGGGTATTTTATTGGGATCGCTGGTTGCCACGCTGATCGCCACCACGCTGTCGGCCCAAAGCATCGCGACATTCGGCTGGCGCATTCCTTTTTTTCTGGGCGGGATTTTTGGCCTGATCGCGCTTTATCTGCGCCGCTGGCTGCATGAAACACCGGTCTTTACGGAAATGCAGGCACGCAAGGCGCTGGCGCAGGAGCTGCCGCTGAAAACCATCGTCAGGGCGCATCGTCGGAGCGTGATCGTTTCCATGCTGCTGACCTGGCTGCTTTCCGCCTGTATCGTGGTGGTCATTTTGATGGCACCCGCACTGCTGCAAAAAACCTATGGGCTACCGGCGGCGCAAACTTTACAGGCCAACAGCCTGGCGACCGTTATGCTGCTTATCGGCTGCGTGGTGGCGGGCGCGGCGGCAGATCGTTTCGGCGCGGGTAAGACGTTGATGGTCGGCAGCCTGCTGCTGGCGGGCGGCAGCGCCTGCTTTTTTTACGTGGCCGCGGCTGCGCCACAGTATCTTTATGCCGCCTATGCGCTGGCTGGCCTGTGCGTAGGGGTAGTGGGCATCACGCCTTTTATCATGGTGAAAGCGTTTCCGGCGGACGTGCGTTTCACTGGCATTTCGTTCTCCTATAACGTCGCCTACGCCATTTTTGGTGGGCTGACGCCCATTTGCGTCACTTTTATCATGAAGCTGACACCCATGGCGCCGCTCTGGTACGTGCTGAGCCTGGCGGCGATGGGCTTTGTGCTGGGCGGCTGGCTGCTGCGTAGCGACAGGCAACCGTTATTAAATCAGGTCAGCGTTCGCTAAAAGACAGGCCCCGTGATTATCCACACGGGGCTTTTTTTATGCCCGCGTTACCTCGCCAATTGGCAGCGCCTTGCGCCCCAGCTGTTCGTTAATCACTTCCGCCATCGCCAGATAAATCGCGCTCGCGCCGCAAATAATGCCTTCGTAACCGGCCAGCTTCAGAATGCTCTCGCTGCCGGTGATATTGCCGACGGCCAGCAGCGCAAACAGCAGCGTCAGGCTGGCAAAAACAAACTGCAAGACGCGGTTGGCCTGCAACGTGCCGAAGAACATAAACAGGGTGAAAACGCCCCACAGCGCCAGCCAGATGCCAAGAAAAACCGCATCCGTCGGCGCAGCCAGCCCCAGCGACGGCAGCAGCAGAATGCCGACCAGACTAAGCCAGAAGCAGCTATAGGCGGTAAACGCCGTCAGGCCGAAAGTGTTGCCTTTTTTATATTCCAGCAGGCCAGCCAGGATCTGCGCGAGGCCGCCCAAAAAAATGCCCATGCTGAGCACCACGGACGTTAACGGGAAAAATCCTGCGTTGTGCAGGTTCAGCAGTATGGTGGTCATCCCAAACCCCATCAGGCCCAGCGGCCCAGGATTGGCCAGTTTGTTGTTATGCATAAGTCCTCAGCTATAACAGAAATTAAGAAGAGGCGCGGGCAGGGCGGCTGACCGCCGCTTTCCTGCAAAGCGCGCGGCATCATAAAGAGCCATCGGCGGGGCGACATTGATCTGCCATAAGGATAAAAACGAAATTTTTTTTAACTCGCCCCTTGATGCCGGGCGCGCAGGCCCCATCTTATTTGGCATCCAGGGTTATGTAGCGAAAAAAAGCGTGAAGCCGGGAGTTGAAACGGCCAAAACCGCCCGCATTAAGTGTGCATAACCTGATTTGAAATGAATTTAAGTGGGAGACGTTTAGATGGGCAAGATTATTGGTATTGACTTAGGTACAACAAACTCTTGTGTCGCGATCATGGATGGCGGCAAAGCGCGTGTACTGGAGAATGCGGAAGGCGATCGCACTACGCCATCCATCATCGCTTACACCCAGGATGGTGAAACGCTGGTTGGTCAGCCTGCTAAACGCCAGGCCGTGACTAACCCACAGAACACCCTGTTTGCGATCAAGCGCCTGATTGGCCGTCGCTTCCAGGACGAAGAAGTGCAGCGTGATATTAAAATCATGCCTTACCAGATCGTTGGCGCCGACAACGGCGACGCATGGCTGGACGTAAAAGGCCAGAAAATGGCACCGCCGCAGGTTTCTGCTGAAGTGCTGAAAAAAATGAAGAAAACGGCGGAAGATTACCTGGGCGAGCCGGTAACCGAAGCGGTTATCACCGTACCAGCCTACTTTAACGATGCGCAGCGTCAGGCGACCAAAGATGCCGGCCGTATCGCAGGTCTGGACGTAAAACGTATCATCAACGAACCAACCGCAGCCGCGCTGGCTTACGGTATGGACAAAGGCCAGGGCAACCGTACTATCGCGGTATATGACCTGGGCGGCGGTACGTTCGATATCTCTATTATCGAAATCGATGAAGTTGACGGCGAAAAAACTTTCGAAGTGCTGGCGACCAACGGTGACACCCACCTGGGCGGCGAAGACTTCGACAGCCGTATGATCAACTATCTGGTAGCAGAATTTAAGAAAGATCAGGGCATCGATCTGCACAACGATCCGCTGGCGATGCAGCGTCTGAAAGAAGCGGCAGAAAAAGCGAAAATCGAGCTTTCTTCCGCACAGCAGACCGACGTTAACCTGCCGTACATCACTGCTGATGCAACAGGTCCTAAACACCTGAACATCAAAGTGACACGTGCGAAGCTGGAATCGCTGGTAGAAGATCTGGTGAGCCGTTCTATCGAGCCGCTGAAAGTGGCTCTGCAGGATGCTGGCCTGTCCGTTTCCGACATCAACGACGTTATCCTGGTCGGCGGTCAGACTCGTATGCCAATGGTGCAGGCGAAAGTGGCCGAGTTCTTCGGCAAAGAGCCGCGTAAAGACGTGAACCCGGACGAAGCGGTAGCGGTAGGCGCAGCGGTCCAGGGCGGCGTGCTGGCAGGCGACGTGAAAGACGTGCTGCTGCTGGACGTTACTCCTCTGTCCCTGGGTATCGAAACCATGGGTGGCGTGATGACCGCGCTGATTGCCAAGAACACCACTATCCCGACCAAGCACAGCCAGGTGTTCTCAACGGCGGAAGACAACCAGTCTGCGGTAACCATTCACGTGGTACAGGGCGAGCGTAAGCGCGCGGCGGACAACAAATCGCTGGGCCAGTTTAACCTGGACGGCATTCAGGCAGCGCCACGCGGTATGCCGCAGATCGAAGTGACCTTCGATATCGACGCCGACGGTATTCTGCATGTCTCTGCGAAAGACAAAAACAGCGGTAAAGAGCAGAAGATCACCATCAAGGCTTCTTCTGGTCTGAACGACGATGAAATCGAAAAAATGGTGCGCGACGCCGAGGCTAACGCCGAAGCAGACCGTAAGTTCGAAGAGCTGGTACAGGTTCGCAACCAGGCCGATCATCTGTCGCACAGCACCCGTAAGCAGCTGGACGAAGCGGGCGACAAACTGCCTGCGGACGACAAAGCGCCAATCGAAGCCGCGCTGACCGATCTGAACACCGCGCTGAAAGGCGAAGACAAAGCGGAAATCGAAGCGAAAATGCAGGCGCTGATGGAAGTCTCCAGCAAGCTGATGGAGTTCGCTCAGCAGCAGCAGGCCGCCGGCGGCGCAGCTGATGCAGCCGACGCTTCCGCGAAGAAAGACGACGACGTGGTCGACGCCGAGTTCGAAGAAGTTAAAGACAAAAAATAATCGCCCTTGAGCGGGCACGGCGGGCCGCAAGGCCCCCAGTGAAACCTACGGGCGTCGGAGTGTTCTCCACGCCCGTTCACGCATATTTAGGGCAGGATCACCATAATGGCGAAGCAAGACTACTACGAGATTTTGGGCGTTTCGCGATCGGCGGACGAGCGCGAAATCAAAAAGGCCTATAAACGCCTGGCGATGAAGCATCACCCCGATCGCAATCCGGGCGACAAAGAATCAGAAGCAAAATTTAAAGAAGTCAAAGAAGCCTACGAAATTCTGACCGACGCGCAGAAGCGTGCGGCTTATGACCAGTACGGTCACGCAGCCTTTGAACAGGGCGGCATGGGTGGCGGCGGCGGCGGTTTTGGCGGCGGCGGCGCAGACTTCAGCGATATCTTTGGCGACGTGTTCGGCGATATCTTCGGCGGAGGACGCCGTCAGCAGCGTGCTGCGCGCGGCGCCGATTTGCGCTACAACATGGAGCTGACGCTTGAAGAAGCCGTCCGCGGCGTGTCCAAAGAGATCCGCATCCCTACGCTGGAAGAGTGCGACGTCTGCCACGGCAGCGGCGCCAAAGCGGGCACGCAGCCGCAAACCTGTCCGACCTGTCACGGTCAGGGTCAGGTCCAGATGCGTCAGGGCTTTTTCACCGTGCAGCAGGCGTGTCCGACCTGTCACGGTCGCGGTTCCGTTATCAAAGATCCCTGCAACGCCTGTCATGGACATGGCCGCGTAGAGCGTTCTAAAACGCTGTCGGTAAAAATTCCGGCAGGCGTGGATACCGGTGACCGCATCCGTCTTTCAGGCGAAGGCGAAGCGGGCGAGCACGGCGCACCAGCGGGCGATCTTTACGTTCAGGTGCAGGTGCGCAAGCATCCTATCTTTGAACGTGAAGAGAATAACCTGTACTGCGAAGTGCCGATCAACTTTGCAATGGCGGCGCTGGGCGGCGAAATCGAAGTGCCGACGCTGGACGGGCGCGTTAAGCTGAAAGTGCCTGCGGAAACGCAGACCGGTAAACTGTTTCGTATGCGCGGCAAAGGCGTTAAATCCGTACGCGGCGGCGCGCAGGGCGACCTGCTGTGCCGTGTGGTCGTGGAAACGCCGGTCAGCCTGAGCGAGAAGCAGAAAAGCCTGCTGCGCGAGCTGGAAGAGAGCTTTGGCGGCGTGGGCGGCGAGAAGAACAGTCCGCGTTCGAAAAGCTTTTTCGACGGCGTGAAGAAATTCTTTGACGATCTGACCCGCTAGCCTTTATAGCGTGCAGAACCAGACGGGCGGCTTAAACCGCCCGTTTTTTATGGCAAGCGCAAAGGGGTCAGCGCCGGAGCTACGCCGTTGGGTTAGCCTGGCTGAGGCTGGTGAGTTCCTGCTCCGACAGGCCGGTTGTTTTCGATACCGTGTCGGGGGCAATGCCATTCTGTAGCAAGGCGCGGGCAATTTTTAGCGTGGCCTCGCGCTCGCCTTCGGTTCGCCCTTTTTGAAGCCCTTTAGTTAATCCTTTTTGTTCAAGGTATTCTGCAATAGTCATCAACACGTCCTCCTGTGACGATAAATGGCTGGTCAGCTCCTGCAGCAGCTTTTCCGGATTACCCGCCGTGCCGGTTTGCATCATCCAGTTCATTGAGGTTACTAACTGCTCGTTCGTAGTATAACCTGCAAGCAACAGGGTCACCAACTGTTCCGTCAGCTCCGCCAGGTCGCGCGTTCTGGCGTGCTTCAGCAGCAGCTCCAGCATCGCCATCCGGCGGTGTTTCATGATATCCGCATCATCCATCGCGCCGACGTCAATCAGCGGAAAGCTTCGCGTATAGAGCCGTCGGGCCAGCTCCGGCTCAGCGAACAGCGCCGTCCAGTCTGTGGTATAGGGCCAGGGCGTGGCGCGACCATGACAAAACAGCAGCGGGACGACCAAAGGCAGCGCCGTGTGTCCCGCCTCTATATGTCGCTGCATAGCCGCTATCGCGTAGCGCATCAGGCGGAAGGCCATATGCTTATCCGAACTGCTCTGGTGCTCTATTAGCGTATAGATATAGCCCGTGCCGTTACTGGTCCGCAATGAATAGAGCACGTCGGCGAAATAAGTCCGCAAATTCTCTTCAATAAAGCTGCCCGACTCCAGCTGCAAGGTGGTGATATCGCAGATTTCAAGCAGCTCCGGCGGCAGATAGAACGACAGAAAATCCCGCGCAGTGTCGGTATTAGTCAGAAAAGTTTTAAATAGTCCATCATGCGGTACAGGCGAAAGGGTTTTCATCATCGATCCTGAATCAGAAAAATAATGCCGACATCATGTCATGCCCGTTTTATCCGGTTAAGGGCGTTAACAGCGCGATGCGGCGCGCCTCGTAAATAATTTCTCCGGCAGCCTTTTTGCCCGATAAACCACCGCAAACCGTTTTTCCTGCCGTCAGAAACGCGTATGCTGTCAGGCCGCACGATTTGTTTATCAGGAAAGATTGCAATGAAATCCGCGATTAAGCGATTACTCAATAATGAAGCAACCGGCGGCGTGGTATTGATTATCGCTGCCGCTATCGCTATGTATCTGGCCAATTCGGCCGGCACCCAACAAGCCTACCAGTCTCTTCTTGCCATGCCGGTGGAATTCCGTTTTGGCTCGCTGGATATCAGCAAAAATCTGCTGCTGTGGATCAACGATGCGTTGATGGCGCTGTTCTTTTTGATGATTGGGCTGGAAGTCAAACACGAGCTGGTTTCCGGCTCGCTGGCCACGCGTGAACGGGCCATGTTCCCGCTGATTGCGGCTATTGGCGGCATGATCGCGCCCGGCGCGATTTTTGCCCTGCTCAATCATAACGATCCGCTGGCCGTTCACGGCTGGGCTATTCCTACCGCCACGGATATCGCTTTTGCTTTGGGTATTCTGGCGCTGCTGGGCAGCCGCGTGCCGCCAGCGTTGAAAATGTTTCTTATGGCGCTGGCGGTGATTGATGACCTGGGCGCTATCCTGATCATCGCCTTCTTTTATACGCAGGATCTGTCGCTGGCTTCGCTTGGCGTGGCCGCCGGGGCTATCGTGGTGCTGGCGTTACTGAACCGGCTGGGCGTGCGTAATATCGCTATTTATATGCTGGTTGGCATGGTGCTGTGGGTAGCGGTGCTGAAGTCGGGCGTGCACGCCACGCTGGCCGGCGTGATTGTCGGCTTCTTTGTGCCGCTGGAGAAACAGAACGGCCATTCTCCGGCTATCCACCTGGCTCACGGGCTTGCGCCCTGGGTCAGCTGGCTGATCCTGCCGCTGTTTGCCTTCGCCAATGCCGGCGTTTCGCTGAGCGGCGTCTCGCTGGACGGTTTGTTCTCCGCCGTGCCGCTGGGCATTATTTTAGGGTTGTTTATCGGCAAACCGTTAGGTATCACGCTAATCTGCTGGCTGGCCGTCAGGCTGCGCATCGCGGCGCTGCCGGAAAATACGCGCATGCAGGATATTTGCGCCATCGGCGTGCTGTGCGGGATTGGCTTTACCATGTCGATATTTATCGCCTCGCTGGCTTTCGATGCGCAGCATGAGGAGATGGTGACACTGGCGAAGCTGGGTATACTTACCGGCTCGATTGTTTCTGCGCTGGTAGGCTATACGCTGCTGCGTATCAAGCTGCGCTGATTGAGGACGACGGCAGGCTCACCGCTTGCCGTTGTCTCTTGCGGCTAAGGCCGGCGTTCAGGAGGCGGCAAACTCAGGCCGGGGCCGAATGGCGGACATAAAAAAGCCCGGAGCCAAACGCCGGGCATAAAAAAACCTGCCTGAGCAGGTTTCTTTATCAAAGCTGATTAACAGACGGGCGATTAAGCCAGTTTGTTGATCTGAGCAGTCAGGTTTGCTTTATGACGTGCCGCTTTGTTTTTGTGGATCAGGCCTTTAGCTGCCTGACGGTCCACAATAGGCTGCATTTCATTAAATGCAGTCTGCGCAGCTGCTTTATCGCCAGTAGCGATAGCCGCGTATACCTTCTTGATAAAAGTACGCAACATTGAACGACGGCTAGCGTTGTGCTTACGACGCTTCTCAGACGTTACGGCGCGTTTCTTAGCTGATTTGATATTAGCCAAGGTCCAACTCCCAAATAGTTCTATGAGGACAATTCAAAGGCCGAGGAATATGCCTCTTTAGCCCGTGGTTGTCAATGGATTTGTGCAAATAAGCGCCGCTGAAACAACGACACCTGGTTACGTTTCGATGGCGCAAGATTCTACCAGCTTCATGGCGATGAATACAGCTTATTCACAAGAAAAATGGTATCGCCCGTCAGCCGCGACAGAAAAAGCCCGCATTAACGCGGTAAAGGCGCATTCGCGGGTTAACCTTCCTGGTGGTAGTTGGTATAATCCGCCGATTTCCACGAACCTGAGCCAGCCATGAAGTTTATCCGCGGCATACATAACCTCCGGGAGCAGCATCGCGGCTGCGTTCTCACCATTGGCAATTTCGATGGCGTACATCGCGGCCATCAGGCGCTGCTGTCCCGGCTGCGCGAAGAAGGGCGTAAACGTAATTTACCGGTGGTGGTGATGCTGTTCGAGCCGCAGCCGCTGGAGCTGTTTGCGGCCGATAAAGCGCCTGCGCGGCTGACGCGACTGCGCGAAAAACTTCGCTACCTGGACGAGGCGGGCGTGGACGCGGTGCTTTGCCTGCGTTTCGACCGACGCTTTGCCGCGCTGTCGGCACACAGTTTTGTCGCCGATCTGCTGGTCGATAAGCTGGGTGTACGGTTGCTGGCGGTCGGCGACGATTTCCGCTTTGGCGCTGGTCGCGAAGGGGATTTCCTGTTATTACAGAAAGCGGGCGCCGACTACGGTTTTGACGTTATCAGCACCCAGACTTTTTGCGACGACGGCAAGCGCATCAGCAGCACGGCGGTGCGCCAGGCGCTGGCGGAAGACAATCTGCCGCTGGCGGCCACGCTTCTGGGGCACCCTTTCAGCATCTCCGGCCGCGTAGTGCACGGCGACGCGCTGGGCCGCACCATCGGCTTTCCCACCGCTAACCTGCCGTTAAGACGCTATGTTTCGCCGGTAAAAGGCGTGTATGCCGTCGAGGTCCGCGGCCTGGGCGACAAGCCGCTGCCCGGCGTCGCCAATATCGGCACGCGTCCCACGGTAGCGGGCATACGTCAGCAGCTGGAAGTGCATCTGCTGGACGTTGCAATTGACCTGTACGGGCGCCATATAGAAGTGGTGCTGTGCGAAAAAATACGAAACGAGCAGCGTTTTTCCTCGCTTGACGCGCTCAAAGAGCAAATTGCTAAAGACGTGGTGGCGGCCCGAACTTTTTTTGGGCTGAGCGCACCGGTTTAAACAGAAGCGGAATACGGAATCGAGAATCTGATGAGTGACTATAAATCTACCCTGAATTTGCCGGAAACGGGGTTCCCGATGCGTGGCGATCTGGCCAAACGCGAACCGGGAATGCTGCAACGTTGGTATGCTGACAATCTGTACGGCATCATCCGCGAAGCCAAAAAAGGGAAAAAAACCTTTATCCTGCATGACGGCCCTCCCTACGCGAACGGCAGCATTCATATTGGTCACTCCGTCAACAAGATTCTGAAAGACATTATCGTTAAGTCCAAAGGCCTGGCGGGCTTCGATTCGCCTTATGTGCCGGGCTGGGACTGCCACGGTCTGCCTATCGAACACAAGGTCGAGCAGATGATCGGCAAGCCGGGCGAGAAGGTCACGGCGGCTGAATTCCGCGAGGCGTGCCGTAACTATGCGGCAGAGCAGGTTGAAGGCCAGAAAAAAGACTTTATCCGTCTTGGCGTGCTGGGCGACTGGGATCGTCCTTACCTGACGATGAATTTCCAGACCGAAGCCAATATCATTCGCGCGCTGGGCAAAATCATCGGCAACGGCCACCTGCATAAAGGCGCCAAGCCGGTGCACTGGTGCCTGGACTGCCGCTCCGCGCTGGCGGAAGCAGAAGTGGAGTACTACGACAAAACCTCGCCTTCTATCGACGTGATGTTCAACGCGGTAGATGCCGACGCCGTGCGTGCTAAATTCGGCGCTGACAGCGTAGAAGGCCCGATCTCGCTGGTTATCTGGACCACCACGCCGTGGACCATGCCGGCTAACCGCGCTATCTCTCTGCACCCTGAATTTGACTACCAGCTGGTGCAGATCGAAGGGCGCGCGCTGATCCTGGCGAAAGATCTGGTGGCAAGCGTGATGAAACGTGCCGGCGTCAGCGACTGGCAGGTGCTGGGCGAAGCCAAAGGCGCGGCGCTGGAGCTGCAGCCTTTCCGTCATCCTTTCCTCGACATCACTTCTCCGGTGGTGCTGGGCGAGCACGTAACGCTGGAAGCGGGTACCGGTGCGGTGCATACGGCACCAGGCCACGGCCCGGACGACTACGTTATCGGACAGAAATACGGTATCGAAGCGGCCAACCCGGTCGGCCCGGATGGACGCTACCTGCCGGGCACTTACCCGACGCTGGATGGCGTAAACGTCTTTAAAGCCAACGATATGATCGTTGAGCTGCTGCGTGAAAAAGGCGCGCTGCTGCACGTGGAAAAACTGCTGCACAGCTATCCGCACTGCTGGCGTCACAAAACGCCCATCATTTTCCGCGCCACGCCGCAGTGGTTTATCAGCATGGATCAGAAAGGCCTGCGCGAGCAGTCGCTGAAAGAGATCAAAGGCGTGCAGTGGATCCCGGACTGGGGCCAGGCGCGGATCGAATCTATGGTTGCCAACCGTCCCGACTGGTGTATTTCACGCCAGCGCACCTGGGGCGTGCCGATGGCGCTGTTCGTGCATAAAGAGACCGAGCAGCTGCATCCGGATACGCTGGCGCTGATGGAAAAAGTGGCGCAGCGCGTCGAGCAGGACGGCATCCAGGCCTGGTGGGATCTGGACGCGAAGGAGCTGATGGGCGACGACGCGGAAAACTACGTCAAGGTGCCGGATACGCTGGACGTATGGTTCGATTCCGGCTCCACCAGCTATTCGGTGGTGGATGCGCGTCCGGAATTTGAAGGCCACACGCCGGATATGTATCTGGAAGGCTCGGATCAGCATCGCGGCTGGTTTATGTCCTCGCTGATGATTTCCACGGCGATGAAAGGCAAGGCGCCTTATCGCCAGGTGCTGACGCACGGTTTTACCGTGGACGGTCAGGGCCGCAAGATGTCCAAGTCGATCGGCAACACCGTGTCGCCGCAGGACGTAATGAACAAGCTGGGCGGCGATATTCTGCGCCTGTGGGTGGCTTCTACCGACTACTCCGGCGAAATGGCAGTATCGGACGAAATCCTGAAGCGCTCTGCGGATGCCTATCGTCGTATCCGTAACACCGCGCGCTTCCTGCTGGCTAACCTGAACGGCTTCAACCCGGAAACGGATATGGTCAGCCCGGAAGAGATGGTGGTGCTGGATCGCTGGGCCGTAGGCCGCGCGAAAGCCGCGCAGGATGCGATTGTCGCCTCTTACGACAGCTACGACTTCCACGAAGTGGTGCAGCGTCTGATGCAGTTCTGCTCGGTTGAGATGGGCTCCTTCTACCTGGATATCATCAAAGACCGTCAGTACACCGCCAAAGCCGACGGCCTGGCGCGTCGCAGCTGCCAGACCGCGCTCTACTACATCGCGGAAGCGCTGGTGCGCTGGATGGCGCCGATCATGTCGTTTACCGCGGATGAAATCTGGAACGAGCTGCCGGGCAAACGTGAGAAGTATGTCTTTACCGAAGAGTGGTTCGACGGGCTGTTTGGTCTGGCGGAAAGCGAGTCGATGAACGATGGTTTCTGGGCGGAGCTGCTGAAAGTGCGCGGCGAAGTCAACAAGGTCATTGAGCAGGCGCGCGCCGACAAGCGCGTGGGCGGCTCGCTGGAAGCGACCGTCACGCTGTATGCCGACGCCGACCTGGCGCAGAAGCTGACCAGCCTGGGCGACGAGCTGCGTTTCGTGCTGCTGACTTCCGGCACCCAGGTCGCGGATTATGCGCTGGCCACGTCCGAAGCTCAGCAAAGCGAGCTGGTAAAAGGCCTGAAGATCGCGCTGCATAAAGCGGAAGGCGAGAAGTGCCCGCGCTGCTGGCACTACGCGACCGATATCGATCGGGAAGCGCAAATCTGTGGCCGCTGCGTCACCAACGTCAGCGGCGCTGGCGAACAGCGTAAGTTCGCCTGATGAACAGGCCGATTTTTTCGACCGGACTGCGCTGGCTGTGGCTGGTGCTGGTGGTGATCGCCGTCGACTTCGGCAGCAAGCAGTGGATTATGAATACGCTGATGCTGCACGAGTCGATGTCGGTGATGCCGTTCTTTAACTTTTTCTACGCGCACAACTACGGTGCGGCGTTCAGCTTCCTGGCGGATAAAGGCGGCTGGCAGCGTTGGTTCTTCGCCGCGATTGCGGTGGCGATTGCCGTCGCGCTGCTGGTGATGATGTACCGCACCGAAGCCAGCAAGAAGCTGAACAATATCGCTTACGCGCTGATTATTGGCGGCGCGTTGGGCAATCTGTTCGATCGCGCTTACCACGGCTTTGTGGTCGATTTTATCGACTTCTACGTGGGCGACTGGCATTTTGCCACGTTTAATATTGCAGACTGCGGCATCTGTATCGGTGCCGCGCTGATCGTGCTGGAGGGCTTTTTAACGCCCGCCGGCAAAGCCAAAAGGGCAGGGCATGACTGATTCTGTACAGCGTAACAGCGCGGTGCTGGTGCATTTCACCTTAAAACTCGCCGACGGCTCCACGGCGGAATCAACGCGGGATAACGGCAAGCCCGCGCTGTTCAGCCTGGGCGACGGCAGCCTTTCCGGCGAGCTGGAAGAGCAGCTGCTGGGCCTGAAGCCCGGCGACAAAAAAGCGTTTTCGCTCGGCCCGGATGCCGCTTTCGGCCAGGCCAGCCCGGATCTGATCCAGTATTTTTCGCGCCGTGACTTTACGGAAGCGGGCGAACCGGAAGTCGGCGCCATCATGCTGTTCAGCGGCATGGACGGCAACGAAATGCCGGGCGTAATCCGCGAAATCTCCGGGGATTCGATTACCGTGGACTTCAACCATCCGCTGGCCGGACAAACGATTCACTTTGATGTAGAAGTGCTGGAAATTGATCCGGTACTGGAGGCGAACCATGCAAATCCTGCTGGCTAATCCACGTGGCTTTTGTGCCGGCGTCGATCGCGCCATCAGCATCGTAGAGCGCGCGCTGGAGATGTATGGCGCGCCTATCTACGTGCGGCATGAAGTGGTGCACAACCGTTACGTGGTTAACAGCCTGCGCGAGCGCGGCGCTATCTTCATTGAAGAAATCAGCGAAGTGCCGGACGACTCGATCCTGATCTTCTCCGCGCACGGCGTTTCTCAAGCGGTGCGGGCGGAAGCCAAAGCGCGCAACCTGACCATGCTGTTTGACGCCACCTGTCCGCTGGTGACCAAGGTGCATATGGAAGTGGCGCGCGCCAGCCGTAAGGGCACGGAAGCGATCCTGATTGGTCATGCCGGGCACCCGGAAGTGGAAGGCACCATGGGTCAGTACAGCAATCCGGCTGGCGGCATGTATTTGGTGGAGTCGCCTGCGGACGTATACAAGCTCCAGGTCAAAAACGAAGATAACCTTTGCTTTATGACCCAGACCACGCTTTCCGTGGATGACACTTCCGAAGTGATCGACGCGCTACGCGATCGCTTCCCGAAGATCGTCGGGCCGCGTAAAGATGATATCTGCTACGCCACCACTAACCGTCAGGAAGCGGTACGCACGCTGGCGAAGGATGCGGACGTGGTGCTGGTGGTCGGTTCACGCAACTCTTCCAACTCCAACCGTCTGGCCGAGCTGGCCCAGCGCGCGGGCAAACTGGCGCGGCTGATCGATTCGGCGGACGATATTCAGGAAGCCTGGATCAAGGACGTCGGCTGCGTGGGCGTCACGGCGGGCGCTTCCGCACCGGATATTCTGGTGCAGCAGGTTATCCAGCGTCTGCGCGAGCTGGGCGGCGAAGCGGCCATCGAGCTGATCGGCCGTGAAGAGAATATCGTGTTTGAAGTGCCGAAAGAACTGCGCGTGGACGTTAAGCAGGTCGACTAACGCCTGACCGTTCGCTACAGCCCGAAGGGAAACATTAATATCGTTTTCGCTTCGGGCTTTTTTTATTCTGCCTCATCACGCCTCTTATTCAGTCTCTCCGACTTTCTCTGCGTAATAAAAAGTTAAACAGATCAACTTTTCTAATGTTTTGGCTTGATTCCGTGAGCGAAGCTGTTTGTTATAGCGTCAGGAACAGTAAAAACAGGAGGGAAATATGGGTCACTACGAAGTAAGAAAATCAGACAAGCAGACGGATCAGCCCTGGTATTTTGTGCTGGTCGCCAACAATCATGAAATTATCGCCACCAGCGAGATGTACGCCAGCAAGCAGGGCGCGCTGAACGGCATTAAGTCCGTACGGGCCAATGCGCCTTCCGAAGAGGTGCGCGACAGGAGCTAACCCCGGCGGAGGCGATTTTTCTGCCTCCGCTGTTCAACTTCGCTATGCTTACTCCTTGCCGTTATTGTAAGGAGTCCGCATTGAATATTATCGCGATTATGGGACCGCACCACGCGTTCTATAAGGATGAACCCATCCGCGAACTGGATGGCGCGCTGGCCGCCCAGGGTTTTCAAACTATTTATCCTAAAGACGCTGGCGATCTGCTCAAGCTGATTGAACACAATCCGCGTATCTGCGGCGTAATTTTCGACTGGGACGAGCACGGCTTCGATCTGTGCAGCGAAATAAATCAGCTGAATGAGTATCTGCCGCTGTACGCGTTTATTAATACGCACTCGACGATGGACGTCAGCGTTAATCAGATGCGCATGGCCATCTGGTTTTTTGAATATGGTCTGGGCGCGGCGGAAGATATCGGGCAGCGTATCCGCCAGTACACCGATGAATATATCGATACCATTACACCACCGCTGACGAAGGCCCTGTTCACCTATGTGAAAGAAGGGAAATATACCTTCTGCACGCCGGGCCATATGGCGGGCACTGCGTTTCAGAAAAGCCCGGTCGGCAGTTTGTTTTACGATTTCTTCGGCGGCAACGCGTTAAAAGCGGACGTGTCGATTTCGGTCACGGAGCTGGGCTCGCTGCTTGACCACACCGGGCCACACCTGGAGGCGGAAGAGTATGTCGCCCGCACCTTCGGCGCCGAGCAAAGCTATATGGTGACCAACGGCACCTCGACCTCCAACAAAATCGTCGGCATGTACGCCGCACCGTCGGGCAGCACGGTGTTGATCGATCGCAACTGCCATAAATCCTTAACGCACCTGCTGATGATGAGCGATATCGTACCCATCTGGCTGAAGCCAACGCGCAACGCGCTGGGCATTCTGGGCGGCATCCCTAAGCGGGAGTTTACCCGCGAGAGCATAGCGCAAAAGGTGGAGCAGACCGAACGCGCCAGCTGGCCGGTGCACGCGGTTATCACTAATTCCACCTATGACGGGCTGCTCTACAGCACCCGCTACATCAAAGAGACGCTGGACGTGCCGTCGATCCACTTTGATTCCGCCTGGGTGCCGTACACCAATTTCCATCCTATCTATAACGGGCTGAGCGGCATGAGCGGTGACCGCACGCCGGGTAAGATCATCTACGAAACCCAGTCCACCCATAAGCTGCTGGCCGCTTTTTCGCAGGCCTCGCTGATCCATATTAAAGGGGAGTACGACGAACAAACCTTTAATGAAGCCTATATGATGCACACCACCACCTCGCCGAACTATCCCATCGTGGCGTCGATAGAAACGGCGGCGGCGATGCTGCGCGGCAATCCGGGCAAGCGGCTGATTAATCGTTCCGTAGAGCGCGCGCTGCATTTCCGGCGCGAAGTTCAGCGGCTGCGGGAAGAGTCGGAAGGCTGGTTCTTCGATATCTGGCAGCCGGAAGGCGTCGACGAGCCGCAGTGCTGGCCTATCCAGCCGGGCGAGGAAGACTGGCACGGCTTTAACGATGCCGACGCCGATCATATGTACCTCGATCCTATTAAGGTAACGATCCTGACGCCGGGCATGAGCGAGCAGGGCGTGATGGCGGATGAAGGGATCCCGGCGGCGCTGGTGGCGAAATACCTCGACGAGCGCGGCGTGGTGGTGGAAAAAACCGGGCCTTACAATCTGCTGTTCCTGTTCAGCATCGGCATTGATAAAACCAAGGCGATGAGCGTGCTGCGCGGCCTGACCGAGTTTAAGCGCGCCTACGACCTTAATCTGCGGGTCAGAAACATGCTGCCGGACCTCTACGCGCAGGCGCCGGAGTTTTATCGCAATATGCGCATTCAGACGCTGGCTCAGGGCATCCATAAGCTGATCCGCGATCACGATTTGCCAAGGCTGATGCTTCAGGCCTTCGATAAGCTGCCGGAAATGAAGCTGACGCCGCACCAGATGTTCCAGCAGCAGGTGAAAGGCAATGTGGAAACGGTAGACCTCAGCAAATTAGTCGGGCGAGTATCGGCCAATATGATCCTGCCTTATCCGCCGGGCGTGCCGGTGGTGATGCCGGGCGAGATGATCACCGAAGAGAGCCGCGCGGTGCTCGACTTCCTGCTGATGCTCTGCACCATCGGTCGTCACTATCCCGGTTTCGAAACCGATATTCATGGCGCCACCCTGACCGACGAAGGGCAGTATCTGGTTCGCGTGCTGAAAGCGTAGTTCCGGAATTGTGCCATTGTCCTGTGCTTCCGGCCTGCGTAAGGTAGCCGGAAGCTTTTATTCAGGAGAAAGACATGTTTATCAGGAAAGTGCACCATATCGCCATTATCGCCAGCCATTATGAAACCAGTAAGGCTTTCTATTGCGACGTGCTGGGTTTTACGCTGATGGGTGAAGTGTATCGGGAAGCGCGGGATTCCTGGAAAGGCGATCTGGCGCTGAACGGCGAGTACGCTATTGAACTGTTTTCGTTTCCTTTTCCGCCTGCGCGGCCGGACGGCCCGGAAGCCTGCGGCCTGCGCCATCTGGCGTTCAGCGTGGAGGATATCGAGGCGGCAAAGCAGCATCTTGAAGAGAAGGGCGTCAGCTGCGAGGCGATCCGCGTCGATCCGCTGACCGACAAGCGCTATACCTTCTTTAAAGATCCGGACGGTTTGCCGCTGGAGCTGTATCAGGCGTAAAATAGCGCCTGGCCGCTGTCGGCCGGGCCTTTTTGCTTCAGGGATTTGCATGTCACTGTCCGATCTTCAACACCATCTTGCCGGACAACGGCAGCTGCTGGTGGCCTTCAGCGGCGGCCTGGATTCCAGCGTGCTGCTGCACCAGCTGGTCTGCCTGCGTCAGCAGCACGCCCTCACTTTACGCGCCATTCATATTCATCACGGCCTTAATCCGCTGGCGGAAAGCTGGGCGACGCACTGTCGGCAGCAGTGCGCGCGCTGGCAGGTGGCGCTGGAAGTGGTGTATGTGCAGGTCGACGGGCGGGAAAAAGGCATAGAGGCGGCTGCCCGCGAGGCGCGCTATCAGGCGTTTCGTCAGCACCTTCAGCCCGGCGAATGCCTGTTGACCGCGCAGCATCTGGACGATCAGTGCGAAACGCTGCTGCTGGCGCTGAAAAGAGGCAGCGGGCCGGCCGGGCTGGCCGCTATGCCCGTCAGCGGCAGACTTGATTCGCATCTGCACCTACGGCCGCTGTTGACGCAGACGCGAGCGCAGCTGGAGCAGTGGGCGGCAGAACATCAGCTGAGCTGGGTTGAGGACGACAGCAATCAGGATACGCGCTACGACCGTAATTTCCTGCGTCAGGTTATTCTGCCCGAACTGAGCGCGCGCTGGCCTCATTTTGCCCGCGCGGCGGCGCGCAGCGCGGCCCTGTGCGGCGAGCAGGAACAGCTGCTGGATGAGCTGCTGGCTGAATCGCTCCGTTCGCTAATGGATGAAAAGGGCGCGCTGGCGATAGCGCCGCTGGCCGCGATGAGCGACAGCCGACGCGCCGCGCTGCTGCGACGCTGGATAGCGCAGCATCAGGGGCTGATGCCTTCGCGGGATGCGCTGGCGCGTATCTGGCAGGAAGTGGCCTGTAGCCGTGAAGATGCGGAGCCGCGCCTGCTGTTGGGCAATGTTGAAATCCGGCGCTTTCGCGGCCGCCTGTACTGGCTACCGGTCGCCGTATCTGTCCGTGATGAGGTGCTTGCCTGGCCTTTGACGTCTTTATCGCTGGCGCTGCCGGCTAAAATGGGCAGGCTGGTACGCGGTGACACAGGCACAAAAGTGCGGGTGCCGCAGGCTGACGAGGCGGTCAGCGTGCGCTTCCAGGCGCAGGGGAAAATACATATTGTCGGACGCGCGGGCAGTCGGCCGATAAAAAAAATCTGGCAGGAGCTTGGTGTGGCCCCGTGGCTGCGCGAGCGTACGCCGCTGCTGTTTTATGGCAATCAGCTGATTGCCGCCGTGGGCGTCTTCGTTACCCGTGAAGGCGATCCGAAAGAGCAACCCGGCTGGCAAATCAGCTGGCAACAGGATGAGCAATGAAAAAAGTAATCGCGTCGGCGCTGCTGCTGGCGATCAGTTTCTCCGCGCTGGCGGGCAACGCGCAGAGCGGCCAGCAAAAAGCCGCCAGCTGTCAGGGCTGTCACGGCGCCGCAGGCAAAGCCGCCGTGTCGCTGTATCCCAATCTGGCGGGCCAGAATGCAGACTATCTCGCTCACTCGCTCCACGCCTATCAAAAAGGCGAGCGCAGCGGCGGCCAGGCAGAGGTGATGAAAGCTTTCGTAGCGGGACTGAGCGATGAGGATATGGCGGATCTGGCGGCTTACTATGCGGGCCTGAAGCCCTGACGACGGAGGGCGGAATAGCTTCCGCCCGATTGGGGGTTAGTCAGACTCGCTGACCACGACGGTACCCAGTTCAGGGTGGCTGAAACTGGCGATATGATCCAGACGCAGCTCGCGGATCTCGCCTGAGAGATCGACGACCAGGTATTCCACCTTCTTGCGCAACAGCATATCTATGGCCTTTGCCTTCAACTGCTCGCCGTCCTTCAGCGCCAGCGCCAGCGTCAGCTGTTTCTGGCAGGCAAGTTCCAGATTGTCGTAATCATCGCAGTTGATCGGTTGGTATTCATTCGTCAACATAATCGCTCACCAATAAGTTAGCAGCAGCAAAAGCTGCCTGTTCCCTGATTGAAGAGTGTAGCTCAGGATTTGCGGCTACCTCATTCAGTGCTTTTAAAACGCAAGCTATCGCGTCCGGCACGTATCCCAGATCGCCGCTGCCGATTTCAGCATATTTACGACGAACTAATTCACAATACTTTTGCACATGCACCTCAAGAATTTTCTTTGGCGACCTGACGACTATAACACAGGATTTCACGGGAAATCAGCCAGGCGGAGCGTGATTTGCTGCCCGCACGGGTTACAATGCCCGACAACGACTATAAGGAATACCATGGCACTTAAAGCGACAATTTATAAAGCCACCGTCAACGTGGCCGATATGGACAAAAACGTGTTTCTGGACAGCGTGCTGACGCTGGCCCGACATCCTTCCGAAACGGAAGAAAGGCTGATGCTGCGTCTGCTGGCGTGGCTGGTTAACGCGCATGAAAGGCTGACCTTTACGCGCGGCCTGAGCGCGGAAGACGAGCCGGAAATCTGGCTGATGAACGATCACAACGGCATTGAGGTCTGGATAGAGCTGGGGCTGCCGGACGAGCGGCGGCTAAAAAAAGCGTGCAATCGCGCAGCCCGCGTATACTTGTATACTTATAACGCCCGCGCCGCGCAGATTTGGTGGCTGCAAAACCAGAATAAGCTTCAGCAGGCGAACCTGACCGTGCGTTTCCTGGATGATGAGCAGCTGAAGGCGCTGACGCAGCTTGCCTCACGCTCCATGACGCTCCAGGCGACCATTCAGGACGGCACCATCTGGCTTTCCGACGAGCAGCAGCATCTGGAACTGCGCTTTACCGACTGGCTGCTCGACGGTAAACCGGCATGATCGTCCTGTCACGCCACGCGACCATTCCCGATAGCGAGCTGGAATTAACCGCTATCCGAGCGCAGGGGAACGGCGGTCAGAACGTGAATAAAAGCTCTACGGCGATCCATTTACGGTTTGATATTCGCGCCTCCAGCCTGCCGGAGTTTTATAAAGAGCGGCTGCTGTCGGCCAGTCACCATCTGATTACGCCGGAAGGGATAGTGATTATCAAGGCGCAGGAGTATCGCAGCCAGGAGATGAATCGTGAAGCGGCGCTGAAAAGGCTGGAAAACCTGATCCAGGAGCTGACGGTAGTCGAAAAAACAAGGCGGGCCACGCGGCCCACGCTGGCGTCTAAAAAGCGGCGGCTGGAGGGCAAGGCGCGCAAAGCCACCACCAAATCGCTGCGCGGCAAAATGCGACGCGTGCCTGACTGATCGTATGACAGAGGAGGGAAAGTGAAAAAGGTTCTGATTGTTCTGGTGATATCGCTGTTCTTTGGCCCGCTGATGGGCTGTCAGAACTACGATGCGGCGGCAACGGTGCAGCCGCGCGAGGCACAGGTGCAGAACTATCGCGGCGTTATTCCCTGCGCCGACTGTGAAGGCATCCAGGTCACGCTCTCTTTAGAGCAGGGCGGGCGCTACCGTTTGCAGGAGCGCTATCTGACCGACGAACACGTTGAAAATCAGCAGCAGGGCCACTGGTCGCGCACGGCGGAAAAACTGGTGTTGGTATCGGATCAGGGAGAGAAGCGCTATTTTCGGCCGCGCGACAGCGGGCTGGAGATGACGGACGCGAGCGGCGAAGCGCTATCGACCACGCTGAACTATCGGCTGGCGCCGGTAGAAACGGGCAGCTGAAGCGGCGGACAGAACGCCCGCCGCCTGACGACTACTTGTTGATTTCGGCCAGCAGGAAATCCAGGATTTCGCCTGTTTTAATCATCTGCTTCTCGCCCGCGCGGCGGGATTTGTACTCCACTTCCTCGCTGTCGAGATTACGGTCGCCGATGACGACGGTGTGCGGCACGCCAATCAGTTCCATATCGGCAAACATCACGCCAGGACGCTCTTTGCGATCGTCAAGGATCACGTCGATGCCTTTAGCGCGCAGCTGAGCGTACAGCTCTTCCGCCAGCTCCTTCACGCGGAAGGATTTGTGCATATTCATCGGCAGAATAGCCACCTGGAACGGCGCCAGCGCCGCAGGCCAGATAATGCCGCGCTCGTCATGGTTTTGCTCGATAGCGGCAGCCACGATACGCGTGATGCCGATGCCGTAACAGCCCATGGTCAGCACCTGATTGCGGCCGTCTTCGCCCTGCACGGAGGCTTTCATCGCTTCGGAATACTTGGTGCCGAGCTGGAAGATATGACCAACTTCGATGCCGCGCTTGATCAGCAGCGTGCCTTTTCCATCCGGGCTGGCGTCGCCTTCCACCACGTTGCGCAGATCGGCCACGCGCGGCAGCGGCAGATCGCGCTGCCAGTTGATGCCGGTCAGGTGCTTGCCGTCCTGGTTCGCACCGGCGCAGAAATCGCTCATCATCGCGACGGTGCGGTCAACCACGATTGGCAGCGTCAGGCCGACCGGGCCAAGGGAGCCAGGGCCTGCGCCCGTTGCCGCGCGAATCTCCTCTTCGCTTGCAAAGGTCAGCGGCGCGGCGACGATATCAATTTTTTCGGCTTTGATTTCGTTAAGCTCATGGTCGCCGCGCACAATCAGCGCAACCAGCGAATGGCCGCTCTCTTTGGTTGCCTGTACCAGCAGCGTCTTCACGGTCTTCTCAATCGGCAGCTTATGCTGTTCAACCAGCGCCGCGATGGTTTTCGCGTTCGGCGTGTCGATTTCCACCATTGGCTGGGTGGCGTCTGCACGGCTGCCGGCTGGCGCAACGGCCTCGGCCAGTTCGATATTCGCCGCGTAGTCGGAGCCGGTAGAGAACACGATATCGTCTTCGCCGCTCTCGGCCAGTACCTGGAACTCATGTGAGGCGCTGCCGCCGATGGAGCCGGTATCGGCCTGCACGGCACGGAAATCCAGCCCCATACGCGCAAAGCTCTGGCTGTAAGCGCGATACATATCGTCGTAGGTCGCCTGTAGCGATTCCTGCGAGGTATGGAACGAGTAGGCATCCTTCATGATGAACTCGCGCGAGCGCATCACGCCGAAGCGAGGACGTACCTCATCGCGGAACTTGGTCTGGATCTGGAAAAGATTCAGCGGCAGCTGCTTGTAAGAGCTCAGCTCGTTGCGGATCAGATCGGTGATCACTTCCTCGTGCGTTGGGCCAAGCACGAAAGGACGGTCGCCGCGATCGACCAGGCGCAGCAGCTCCGGTCCGTACTGCTCCCAGCGTCCGCTCTCCTGCCACAGATCGGCGGGCTGCACGACCGGCATAGAGATTTCGATAGCACCGGCGTTGTTCATCTCTTCACGCACGATGTTTTCGACTTTTTTCAGAACGCGCAGGCCGGTTGGCAGCCAGGTGTAAAGCCCGGAAGCCAGTTTGCGGATCATCCCGGCGCGCAGCATCAGCTGGTGGCTGATCACTTCAGCGTCGGCAGGCGTCTCCTTCTGGGTGGAGAGCAGATATTGAGTAGTACGCATGAGTTACGATTCCAGTTAAGCAGAAAGCTACATTAAGCCAGGCTAAATAATTGCTGGCGGCTAGTGTACCAGCGTGGTCAGAGACTCAAAAGAGACAGAAGATAAATTAACGACGCTCTACGGCGGTCACCAGCGTGCCCGAGGCGTCGACGCGCCAGCGCACGTTGAAATCCAGCAGCCAGGCGGCGTATTGCCGCTCCGGCTCTTCGCCTTTCCGGTAGGCCGGACGCGGATCCTGGGCCAGCACTTCGGCGATAAAGCGTTGCAGATGCGGATAGCGCGCGCCGTGCTGCGCAATCTGTTGGGTCGCCTGCGGCGAGAAGGCTACCGGCATGGCGGCTTCCGGCGCTTCCTGCGCAAAGCCCGCCCGCGCCGTGGGGATCGACTCGGCGAAAGGCAGATAGGGCTTGATATCCACTATCGGCGTGCCGTCGACCAGATCCAGACTGCCCAGTTCCAGCACCACCTCGCCTTTTCCCGTGCGGATACCCTTCAGCTCTACCAGCGACATGCCGATCGGGTTGGGACGAAAGGTGGATCGGGTGGCGAAGACGCCCATGCGCGCATTGCCGCCCAGCCGGGGAGGGCGAACGGTGGGTCGCCAGCCGCCTGCCATCGTCTGGTGAAACACAAACAGCAGCCACAGATGGCTGAACGCTTCCAGCCCGCGCACCGCTTCCGGCTGATTATAGGGCGACAGCAGCCGCAGCTCGCCGCCGCCGTCCTGGATCAGGCCTGGCTGACGCGGAACCGCGAACTTCTCTTTCCACGGCGAATGGATAGTGCCAATTGGCTGGAAGGTAAAACTCATTGGCCGCTGACTTTCAGGGCCGAACCCTGGCACACCGCCTGGCGGTAGCAGCCCTGGGAATTGGTGACGATTTCACACTTGTGCAGCAGCACCGCATTGGCTTTCATCGCGGAGGCGCGGATCTGCATTCTTTTACGGGCGGTGGCGATAGCCGGCGGCGAGCTTTGTCTGCTGCTCTGGCAATCTTCGCCATAGACTTCGCCCAGATCGCGGAAAGGCTTGCTGACCAGATCGCTGGCGTCGCTGTAAAGTTTTACCGGTGCGGGACGCGGCGCGGGTTTGCTCCTGACTGGCTCAGTTTGTGCAGGCTGCTTAAAAGGCTCTACGGGCTTATAAGGCTTATGCAGCAATGAACACCCTGTCAGCGAAAGGGCTAACAAACAGAGCGGTACAACACGCATGGGAACATCCTCATTGTCGGTAAAAGAGGCGTTATTGAAGCAAGCCCGGCGGCAAATAACAAGCGCGCATAAATGAACAAAGCGGGCTATTGCCCGCTTTGCTGAGGTGACGGCCAGGTGACCGCCAGAATAGTGTGGTACTGAAAGGAAATTACCAGCCTTTCACCGCGCCGCCGTTGAAAATCTTATTAGCCGCTTCGCTGACTTCGTCGGACTGATAGGCTTCAACGAATTTCTTCACGTTTTCAGCATCTTTGTTATCTTCACGCGCCACGATCAGGTTCACGTAAGGAGAATCTTTATCCTCAACGAAGATGCCGTCTTTGGCCGGCGTCAGGTTGATCTGGCTGGCATAGGTAGTGTTGATCACCGCCAGCGCAATTTGCTGATCGTCCAGTGAACGTGGCAGCTGCGGCGCTTCCAGCTCAACCAGCTTAATGTTTTTCGGGTTTTCTACCACGTCCAGCACGGTCGGCAGCAGGCCGATGCCGTCTTTCAGCTTAATCAGACCTACTTTCTGCAGCAGCAGCAGTGAGCGGCCAAGATTAGTGGGATCGTTCGGAATGGCAACCTGCGCGCCATTCTGCAGCTCGTCCAGCGACTTGATCTTTTTCGAGTAGCCCGCAATTGGATAAACGAAGGTGCTGCCAACAGGCACCAGCTTATAGTTGCGATCTTTGATCTGCTGATCCAGATAAGGCTTGTGCTGGAAAGCATTAACGTCGATATCGCCCTTGCTCAACGCTTCGTTCGGCAGGACATAATCATTAAAGGTGACCAGCTCTACATCCAGACCATATTTATCTTTGGCGACCTTTTTGGCGACTTCGGCAACCTGCTGCTCGGAACCTACAATCACGCCGACCTTAATATGGTTAGGATCCTTCTCTTTCTGATCGCACCCGACCAGCGCCAGCGAACCAATCAGCGCACCCACAGCGGCAATCGTTTTAAAATTAAACATATCCTTTCCTTAATCTGTAAGAAGCGTTATTTACTTGTGGGTGACAGCACGAACAATGCGGTCGCCACAGAACTGAATCAAATAAACCAGAACCACTAACAGCACCAATACGGTATTCATCACGGTGGCGTTGTAGCCGATATAACCATACTGAATACCGATTTGTCCCAGACCGCCCGCGCCGACGGCGCCGCCCATGGCCGAATAGCCGACCAGGGTAATAAGCGTAATGGTCGCCGCATTGATCAGGCCGGGAAGGGCTTCCGGCAGCAGCACTTTTTTCACAATCTGCAACGGCGTCGCGCCCATCGCCCGCGAGGCCTCAATCAGGCCATGCGGCAGCTCCAGCAGCGTGTTCTCTACCATGCGCGCGATAAAAGGCGCGGCGCCGATGGTTAACGGTACGATAGCCGCCTGTAAGCCAATCGAGGTGCCGACGATCATGCGGGTAAACGGGATCATCCAGACCAGCAGGATAATAAAAGGAATGGCGCGGAAAATATTCACCAGCGCGGATAAAAAGCGATACAGCCCGCGGTTTTCGATAATCTGGCCCGGACGCGTTACGTACAGCAGCACGCCAAGCGGCAGGCCGAGCACGAAGCCAAAGAAACCGGAAACAAAAGTCATGACCAGCGTTTCCCATACGCCACGGCAGAGCAGCAGAATCATTGCCTCAGACATAACCTAATACCTCTACCTTTACATGGTGTTCCTGCAGAAAAGCGATTGCTGTCTGCGTATCAGCCGCTGCGCCGTGCATTTCCGTCAGCATAATGCCGAACTTAACGCCGCCCGCGTAATCCATCTGCGCGCTGATAATATTGTTGTTAACGTTAAAACGGCGGGCTGCTTCCGACAGCAGCGGAGCATCTACGGACTTGCCGGTAAATTCCAGACGTAATAAAGGGACGCTTTCCGGTTTCGCCGTTGCCGACAGCCGCGCGGCATAATCCTCCGGAATATCCAGATGCAGCGTGGACTGAATAAACTGCTGTGCCAGCGGCGTCTTGGGATGAGAAAAGACTTCGCTGACCGTGTCCTGTTCAATCAGCTTGCCGTTGCTGATCACGGCGACGCGATCGCAGATGCGTTTCACCACGTCCATTTCATGGGTGATTAGCAGGATAGTGATCCCCAGGCGACGGTTGATATCTTTCAGCAGCTCCAGAATCGCTCTGGTCGTCGCCGGATCGAGGGCGCTGGTGGCTTCGTCGCACAGCAGCACTTTAGGATTGGTGGCCAGCGCGCGGGCGATAGCGACGCGCTGCTTTTGTCCGCCGGAAAGATTGGCAGGCCAGGCGTCCTTTTTATCCGCCAGACCAACCAGTTCCAGCAGCTCGTTAACCCGCGAGTCGATCTCGCTGCGGGAAAGCTTGCCCAGCTCCAGCGGCAGCGCGACATTGCCCGCAACGGTACGGGAGTTCAGCAGGTTAAAGTGCTGGAAGATCATACCGATTTGGCGGCGCGCCTGGGTCAGCTGGCTTTCTGAAAAGGCGGTTAAATCCTGGCTATCCACTAACACGGTGCCTGAGGTAGGACGCTCAAGCAGATTCACGCAGCGGATAAGCGTGCTTTTCCCGGCGCCGGACGAGCCGATTACGCCATAAATTTGTCCGGCGGGCACTTCCAGGCTGACATCCGTCAGCGCGGTAATAGTGCGGGTGCCCTGTCGGAACACTTTGCTGATATTTTGAAGTTTTATCATTTTATTATCGTAATAGAGTGGGCCGTGGCAAATATTCGTCTGCACTTTCCTGCAGAGAGCTGCGAGTGGATGGTAAGGCATCCAGACGTCTGAATCAATCAATGCGCGCTTAAGGGGCATTCTCTCTGCGGATACAAACGTGCGATACTCTGTCTTAACATTAGTAGCAGGAGTTTCCACGTGACGAACAAAGTCCCCGCAATATTTCTCGACCGTGACGGTACCATGAATATCGATCGCGGCTATGTCCATGAGATCGACAACTTTCAGTTTATCGACGGTGTTATCGAAGCGATGCAGGAACTGAAAAAAATGGGTTTCGCGCTGGTGGTGGTCACCAACCAATCTGGTATCGCTCGCGGCCTCTTTACGGAAGATACCTTTATGCAGTTAACGGAGTGGATGGACTGGTCGCTGGCCGATCGCGAAGTCGACCTGGACGGCATCTATTATTGTCCTCACCATCCGGAAGGCGTAGTGGAAGAGTATCGTCAGGAATGCGACTGCCGTAAGCCGCAGCCGGGCATGCTGCTCTCTGCCCAAAAAGAGCTGAATATCGATATGGCGGCTTCTTATATAGTAGGCGACAAAATTGATGACCTGCTGGCAGGTAAAGCGGCAGGTGTAGGCACAAAGGTATTAGTGCGCAGCGGCAAGCCGGTGACGGAAGAGGGCGAAAATGCAGCAGATTGGGTGATAGATAGCCTTGCTGACCTGCCTTCGCGCATCAAAAAGCGCTAAAAAGCAGCGTTGCGAGTAAAAATAGAGCGAACGATAAAAAAGTTTATTTTTACGCTTGCCTTTCCGCGGCGCCTCCCTATAATGCGCAACCACTGAGACGGCACAACGGCTTACAGGCCAGCGGCTCAGGAGGTTCAGGAAGCTGAATCGCCGGAGAAAACTTCTGAAAAAGAGGTTGACTCTGAAGGAGGAAAGCGTAATATACGCCACCTCGCGGCAGGAAGCGAAAGCACTGCTCGCAACGCTCTTTAACAATTTATCAGACAATCTGTGTGGGCACTCGCAGGATTGATATCAAGCGTCTCCGGACGCAAAAAAATATCAAGTCTTAAGAGTGAACACATAATGAAATTCATTATGACGT
>NZ_JAUJUH010000003.1:352900-604977 GCF_030484085.1 Erwinia wuhanensis | reverse complement strand
TACGCTTTCCTCCTTCAGAGTCAACCTCTTTTTCAGAAGTTTTCTCCGGCGATTCAGCTTCCTGAACCTCCTGAGCCGCTGGCCTGTAAGCCGTTGTGCCGTCTCAGTGGTTGCGCATTATAGGGAGTTCTTGACGGCTGACAACCCCTAATTACAAAAAAACATTCGATCGACTAAAAAACGCGCTCTGACGGCTAAAAAGCACTGTTATTGGTGGCTTAATAAGCAAAAATGGGCCCGAAGGCCCATTTTTATTTGCTATGACTGTTACTGCGTAGCCACTATAGCGCCATCCTGCACGTCCATTTCTATCGTTTTCCCCGGAACCAGCTGGCCAGAAAGTATCTGTTGTGCCAGCGGGTTCTCGATCTGCTGCTGAATTGCGCGTTTTAACGGCCTTGCCCCATATACCGGGTCGTAACCGTTTTCGCCCAGCAGCTGCAGAGCGGCATCAGAAATATGTAGTTCATAGCCGCGATCGGTCAAACGATCGTACAGACGCTGCAGCTGAATTTTAGCAATAGAGGCAATGTGTTTTTCGCCCAGCGGATGGAAGACCACCAGCTCATCAATACGGTTGATAAACTCCGGACGGAAATGCTGCCCTACCACATTCATAACGACATCTTTCATTTCCGCATAGCTTAACGCGCCAAAACGTTCCTGAATCAGATCGGAACCCAGGTTCGAGGTCATAATGACCACGGTATTGCGGAAATCAACCGTTCTGCCCTGTCCATCCGTCAGGCGGCCGTCATCCAGCACCTGCAGCAGAATATTGAATACGTCCGGATGCGCTTTCTCTATCTCGTCCAGCAAAATGACGGAGTAAGGGCGACGGCGCACGGCCTCGGTCAGATAGCCGCCCTCTTCGTAGCCAACATAGCCAGGAGGTGCGCCCACCAGACGCGATACCGAATGTTTTTCCATAAACTCCGACATATCCAGCCGCACCATTGCGTCATCGCTGTCGAACATAAAGTTAGCCAGCGCTTTACACAGCTCGGTTTTACCCACGCCCGTCGGGCCAAGGAACAGGAATGAGCCAATCGGGCGATTCGGATCGGCCAGACCTGCACGACTGCGGCGGATTGCATTAGAAACCGCTTCGACAGCTTCATCCTGTCCGATGACGCGCTGATGCAGCTCCTGTTCCATACGCAGCAGCTTGTCGCGCTCGCCTTCCATCATGCGATCCACAGGGATACCGGTCCAGCGAGCCAGCACGTCCGCAATCTCGACGTCCGTCACGCGGTTACGCAGCAGCCGCATCGTTTTCCCTTCCGCCTGCGTGGCGGCAGCCAGCTGTTTTTCCAGCTCCGGGATTTTGCCGTATTGCAATTCCGACATCTGTGCCAGGTCACCAGTGCGACGCGCCTGCTCCAGCGACAGCTTCGCCTGTTCCAGATCCGCTTTAATAGTTTGCGTGCCGGACAGCGAGGCCTTCTCTGCTTTCCATTCCTCTTCCAGCTCTGAATAGTCGCGCTCTTTCTGACTCAGCTCTTCTTCAAGCATCTCCAGCCGTTTGATACTGGCATCGTCAGACTCTTTTTTCAGCGCCTGCTGTTCCAGCTTCAGCTGAATGATACGACGCTCCAGACGATCCAGCGCTTCCGGCTTGGAGTCAATCTGCATACGAATGCTGGAAGCCGCCTCGTCAATCAGGTCGATAGCCTTATCCGGCAGCTGCCTGTCGGCGATATAACGGTGCGACAGCGTAGCCGCAGCCACGATAGCCGGGTCGGTAATCTGCACATGGTGATGCAGCTCGTAGCGCTCTTTCAGCCCGCGCAGAATAGCGATGGTGTCTTCCACGCTTGGCTCCGCCACGAAGACTTTCTGGAAACGACGCTCCAGCGCCGCATCCTTCTCTATATACTGGCGATACTCATCCAGCGTGGTGGCGCCGACGCAGTGCAGCTCACCGCGAGCCAGCGCCGGTTTCAGCATGTTGCCGGCATCCATCGCGCCGTCCGCTTTTCCCGCGCCAACCATGGTGTGCAGCTCGTCAATAAACAGGATGACGTTGCCTTCCTGTTTGGACAGGTCATTGAGCACGCCTTTCAGGCGCTCTTCAAATTCGCCGCGATACTTAGCGCCCGCCACCAGCGCGCCCATATCCAGCGCCAGCACCCGGCGACCTTTCAGCCCTTCCGGCACTTCGCCATTGATAATGCGCTGCGCCAGCCCTTCCACAATTGCGGTTTTACCGACGCCAGGCTCGCCAATCAGCACCGGGTTGTTTTTGGTACGGCGTTGCAGAACCTGGATGGTGCGACGGATTTCCTCATCACGGCCGATAACCGGATCCAGTTTTCCTTTCTCCGCTCGCTCGGTCAGGTCGATAGTGTATTTATTAAGGGCCTGGCGCTGATCTTCAGCTCCCTGATCGTTCACGGTTTCGCCTCCACGCAGCTGGTCAATGGCGCGCTGGAGTTTTTCGCTGGTCGCCCCGGCAGATTTCAACAAATCAGCCAGCGAGCCTCGCGAGTCGAGCGCGGCCAGAACAAAAAGTTCCGATGAGATAAAGTTGTCGGCGCGCTTTTGCGCCAGTTTGTCGCACAGATTCAGCACGCGCACCAGGTCGGCGGAAGGCTGTACGTCGCCATCCGCGCCTTCAACCTGAGGCAAGCGGCTGATAGCCTGCTCAACGCCGTTGCGCAGTGCGGCAACATCCACGCCGGCTGAAGTCAGTAAAGGAGAGACAGAGCCGCCTTCCTGTTTGAGCAGAGCGCTCATCAGATGCAGCGGTTCAATAAATTGATTGTCGCGCCCAAGCGCTAAAGACTGGGCATCGGCGAGAGCAAGCTGGAATTTATTAGTAAGACGATCCAGACGCATAATTCCCCCATTCAGGTCAAATTGCTACTGGAGATTAAATGAGGTCTTCCCTCAAATTTTCAAGTTAAATGACCGGAATATTTTGGTGAAAAAAAGCACAACCCGGATCGTCTTATGCGGACAGATTAACTCAGCCAGACCAAACTTGCCATTCGACCTGTTACGCCATCGCGTCTGTAGGAAAAAAATTGGTCAGGCTGCGAGAAAGTGCACAGCCCGCCACCAGTGAAGTGGCGCACGCCTTTGCGCTGTAGCCGCAGACGCGCAAGCTGCCAGATATCGGCGTAATATTTATCGCCCGAGGGCGTAAAAGCAGCGGCATCTTCCGCATCCTGCGCTATAAATGCCTGCCGCACTTCCGCGCCGACCTCAAAAGCCTGCGGGCCAATTGCCGGCCCGAACCAGACCATGATCTCTTCCGACGGGGCCGTAAAGGCCGCCAGCGTCGCCTCCAGCACGCCTGCGCACAATCCCCGCCAGCCGGCATGAGCCGCAGCAACCTCTTTCCCATCCTGCGAGCAGAACAAAACCGGCAGGCAATCCGCCGTCATTACCGCGCAAACCACGCCGGGCTGACGGGTATAAACGGCATCAGCCTGTAGGGAAGCGGGTGCTTCACCGGTAAGCGCAAGGACATTGACGCCGTGAACCTGCTCCAGCCAGACTGGCATAGCGGGCATTGACGCCAGCGTAACCAGACGCTCGCGATTGTGCTGCACCGCTGCGGCCCGATCGCCGACATGCGTCCCGAGGTTCAGCGAATCCCAGGGAGCATGGCTGACGCCATCACGGCGCGTGGTGCTACAGGCCCGCACGTTGGCGGGCGCATTCCATTCAGGCGTAAGCAGGCTCATTACCAGTCCAGCTGATCTTTAAATTCTTCGGTATCCGCTTTTAACGCCTCAATCAATTCGACCATGTCCTGCGGCAGCGGCGCATGCCATTCCATCTCAATACCGGTGACGGGATGATAAAGACGTAGCATGGTGGCGTGCAGCGCCTGACGATCGAATTTACGCAGCGTACCGATAAAATTCTCCGAGGCACCTTTTGGCGGACGCGGACGACCGCCATACAGCGGATCGCCCACCAGCGGATGGCTGATATGAGACATATGCACGCGGATCTGGTGAGTACGGCCCGTTTCGAGACGCAGACGCAGGCGCGTATGGGCACGGAAATGCTCCATAATGCGATAGTGCGTGGTAGCCGGTTTGCCCATTGGATGAACCGCCATATGCGTCCGCTTGGTCGAGTGACGGCTAATCGGCTCATTAACCGTGCCGCCCGCCGTCATCCTGCCAATTGCCACCGCTTCATACTCACGGGTGAATTCACGCAGCTGTAAAGATTCTACCAGGTGCGTCTGCGCAGGTACCGTTTTAGCCACCACCATCAGGCCAGTGGTATCTTTGTCCAGACGGTGCACAATGCCCGCACGCGGCACATCTGCAATAGCCGGATAATGATAAAGCAGCGCGTTCAGCACCGTACCGTCGGGATTACCGGCGCCCGGATGCACCACCAGATCGCGTGGTTTGTTGATAACCAGAATATCGTCATCTTCATAAACGATGTTCAGCGGGATGTTTTGCGCTTCCCAGCGCGCTTCTTCTTCTATCTCCGCTTCGATAGCGATTTGTTCGCCACCGAGCAGTTTTTCTCTCGGTTTGTCGATGATTACGCCGTTGACGCTGATGCGTCGGTCGAGAATCCACTCTTTTATACGAGATCTTGAATAATCAGGGAACAATTCGGCCAAAGCCTGATCTAAGCGTTGTCCGAGTTGCGATTCGGAGACCGTTGCGTTGAGTTTTACTTGTTGTGCCATAAACAGCTTCTTCGTTAACGTTGGGTTTTCACGGCGATGCCGTTTAATATAATGTGCTATTGTACCTGGTCACTATCGGGAGCTACATGGACAGCTTCCTGAATAACACTCTGAGGATAATCAAATCGTCATGACGCGTATGAAATATCTGGTGGCTGCAGCCACGTTGAGCCTGGCATTAGCGGGTTGTTCCGGCTCGAAGGATACGGTGCCCGATAGCCCGCCTTCCGAGATCTATGCCACAGCCCAGCAAAAACTGCAGGACGGTAACTTTAAAGGAGCAATAACGCAACTGGAAGCGCTTGATAACCGCTATCCGTTCGGGCCTTACTCCCAGCAAGTTCAGCTGGACCTGATCTACGCTTACTATAAAAATGCCGATTTACCGCTGGCGCAGGCCGCGATCGACCGCTTTATGCGTCTGAATCCAACCCACCCGAATATCGATTACGTGATTTATATGCGTGGTCTGACGGATATGGCGCTTGATGACAGCGCGCTGCAGGGCTTTTTCGGTATCGATCGTTCCGATCGCGATCCTTCTCACGCGCGTGATGCCTTCCACGACTTCTCTCAGCTGCTGCGCGGTTACCCGAACAGTCAGTACGCGACGGACGCAAGAAAGCGCCTTATCTATCTGAAAGATCGTCTGGCGAAGTATGAGCTTTCCGTGGCGCAATTCTACACCAAGCGTGAAGCTTATGTCGCTGTTGTTAATCGCGTTGAGCAAATGATGAAAGATTATCCGGATACGCAGGCGACGCGCCAGGCGCTGCCGCTGATGGAAAATGCTTATCGTAAGATGCAGCTGACCGCAGAAGCGGACAAAGTAGCGAAACTTATCGCGGCCAATCAGGCTTAACATAAAAATGGCAGCGTTCGCGCTGCCCTTTTTTTCACCGGCGTCTGGCATATTACGCTGTTTCACCGGTAAGTTAACTTACCTATCATGCCTGTGAAAAAACCTCCCTACAAGCGCCTTCGCTACGATTACCAGCCTGCCTCACAAAATCTTCACTTTTGACAAAAAGTGACAAAATAAAGTGATGCAAATCACGCATTACGCCCTTTTCCAGGATATGCTTACCCTACATTCGACGGAAATGATTAGAGGTAAGCACTATGGTTCTGAACATTACCAGCAAGCAAATGGACATCACCCCGGCTATCCGCCAACATGTCGAAGAGCGTCTCGCCAAACTGGAAAAATGGCAAACCCATCTGATTAATCCGCATATCGTGCTTTCCAAAGAGCCGAAAGAATACGTTGCCGATGCCACTATCAACACGCCGAACGGCCCGCTGATTGCCAGCGCCAAACATGATGATATGTATGCGGCCATCAACGAACTGATCAATAAGCTGGAGCGTCAGCTGAACAAGGTTCAGCACAAGGGCGAAGCGAAGCGCGCCCAGGCCAGCGTTAAAGATATAAGCGTTATCGATCAGGAACTGGATTAAAGATAATAACGCGCCTGCGGGCGCGTTTTTGTTTGGCCGCCAGGCCTGCTGGCGGCTGAAAATTATTGTCCCCTGCCCCACTTTGCTCTGTCACTCATGCCTTTCCCGCACCGTTATAATAAATTTGTAGTAGCAGTCATCACAGCGCATCGTCATTGGCCAACAGCCGTGCAAAAAAACGCCGCCTGAGCCCACATTCCTGGCAATATTTTAAGGCGATAATGCTGCTTTAAATACGCGATTTCGGCTAGCTGACGCCTCTGCAAGCACAGAGAAGAGCATATCCCGGTAGCACAGCGTCTCCGCCAGTCCTTCAGCCCTGCCGCTCCGCCCTCCGAAACGCGTTTTTTATTGACAGCATTAAATCGCTGCGGTTACTTTAACCTTCTGACAATCGTGGATACTCTGATGAAACAGCTGCCGTTCTTCTTCGCCTTCTTTTTTACCTTCCGTTGACCGGGAGGCAATTCGTCGTATAAGAAAGCATGCGAAGACGAATAACAAGGCCTCCCAACCGGGAGGCTTTTTTTTTATGAACATCTGACAGGTAGCCTATGACCACCGAAAATCCCCTGCTGGGCCTGCGCGAAAAAATCAGCGCGCTGGATGAACAACTGCTGAGCCTGCTGGCTAACCGTCGGGCGCTGGCGATTGAGGTTGCGAAGGCGAAAATGGCCACGCACCGCCCCGTACGCGATATCGATCGCGAGCGCGATCTGCTGGAACATCTGGTCACGCTGGGTAAAGCTCATCAGCTGGATGCGCACTACATCACCCGACTTTTTCAGCTGGTTATTGAAGATTCCGTGCTGACGCAGCAGGCGTTGCTGCAAAAGCATCTGAATCAGACTAATGCGCAGTCGGCGCGTATTGCCTTCCTTGGCCCAAAAGGCTCTTATTCGCATCTTGCCTCACGTAACTATGCCGCTCGCCACTTCGATAGGTTTATCGAGTGCGGCTGTCTGAACTTCCGCGACATCTTTAATCAGGTGGAAACAGGCCAGGCCGACTACGCGGTATTGCCGATCGAAAACACCAGTTCCGGCTCGATCAATGAGGTGTACGATTTGCTGCAGCAGACCAGCCTTTCGCTGGTTGGCGAGATGACGCTCCCAATCGATCACTGCGTGCTGGTTACCGGCAGCACGGACTTACAGCAGATAGAAACCGTTTACAGCCATCCTCAGCCTTTCCAGCAGTGCAGCGAGTTTATCCATCGCTATCCGCACTGGAAGATTGAATATACTGAAAGCACCGCGGCCGCGATGGAGCAGGTTGCAGCGCTGAATTCACCGAAGGTCGCAGCGCTGGGCAGCCAGGCGGGCGGCGAGCTGTATAACCTGCAGGTGCTTGAACGCAATCTGGCTAACCAGCAGCAGAATATCACCCGCTTTGTTATCCTTGCGCGCAAACCCATTGAGGTCACGCTTCAGGTTCCGGCCAAAACCACGTTAATTATGGCGACCGGACAGCAGGCTGGTGCGCTGGTAGAAGCACTGTTGGTGCTGCGTCAGCATAATCTGGTGATGAGCAAACTGGAATCACGCCCGATTAACGGCAATCCATGGGAAGAGATGTTTTATATCGATTTTCAGGGCAACCTGCGCTCGGAAGAAGTACAGCAGGCGTTACGCGAACTGGCACCGATTACGCGTTCGCTGAAAGTGCTGGGCTGTTACCCAAGCGAAAACGTGCTGCCGGTCGACCCTTCCTGAATACCGCCTCAGCCGCTTTCAGAGGCGGCTGAAACTTTTGGCCTATACCTCGCCTGGATCATTTACCTGCACTGCCCTGACGCTATATCATCGACTATATAACGTTTCTCAGGGAAATTTATGCGCAACTTTTTACGCTCCGCAGTGTTGCTTTCGCTTGGCCTGTTGGCCTTTTCCGCTTTTGCCGATCGTCAGGTTACCGATCAGCTGGGCCGCCAGGTCACGCTTCCCGATCGCGTCGATCGCGTCGTGGTCTTGCAGCATCAAACCCTCAATATTCTGGTGCAGCTGGATGCCACCAATACCCTTGTTGGCATCCTTGGCAACTGGAAGCAGCAGCTCGGCGACGGCTATTCGCGGCTGGCGCCGGAACTGACGCGTCTGCCGACGCTGGGTGATTTAACTCATGTGGATGTAGAAAAGCTGGTTGCGCTACATCCGCAGGTGGTTTTTGTCACTAACTATGCGCCGCAGGAGATGATTGACCAGATCCAGAAACTCGGCATCGCCGTTATCGCCATCTCGCTGCGTGCCGATAATCAACAGCAAAACCGTCTGAATCCCGATCTGGCTGACGAAGAGCAGGCTTATAGTGAAGGATTAAAAGAAGGCGTTCGCCTGATCGGCGAGGTGGTAAACCACCAGCAGCAGGCCGAAACGCTGATTAAAGCCACTTTCAATCAGCGGCAGCAAACGGGCAACCGGTTACAGGCGATCCCTGCTTCGCAGCGCATTCGGGTCTATATGGCTAATCCCGACCTTACGACCTACGGCTCCGGCAAATATACCGGCCTGATGATGGCGCATGCCGGTGCGCTGAACGTCGCCGCCGCAGCGGTGAAAGGGTATAAGCAGGTTTCTATGGAGCAGATCCTCGCCTGGGATCCGCAGGTGATCTTCGTGCAGGATCGCTATCCGCAGGTGATCGACGAGATCAACCAGCAGCCCGCCTGGCAGGCTGTGGATGCCGTTAAGCATCATCGCGTTTATTTGATGCCTGAATATGCCAAGGCCTGGGGCTATCCGATGCCAGAAGCGCTGGCGCTGGGCGAATTATGGATGGCGAAAAAGCTTTACCCGGAAAAATTCCGGGATGTCGATATGCAGAAAAAAGCGGACGCCTGGTATCAGCACTTCTATCGTACCCACTATACGGGTAGCAACTGATGAGCCTTACCGTTCTGGCTGCCGGAAGCCTGCGCGCCGTGTGGCCGGCGCTGGCCTCAGCGTATGGTCAACCAATCAGGGTAGCGTTTGGCCCGGCCGGGCTACTGTGCGAGCGAATTAAGCAGGGCAAGCGCTGCGATCTCTTTTTATCGGCCAATCTGACGCATCCGCAATCTTTGATCGCGGCAGGTATCGCACTCGACAGCGCCGTCTTTGTCCACAATCAGCTCTGCCTGAGCGTGCCTGCTGCCCTGGCCGCGTCGAACAAAAGCTGGCTGGAGCTGCTAAGCCATCCGCACTTACGCGTCGCCACCTCTACGCCGTTAAGCGATCCATCCGGCGACTACGCCTGGCAGCTTTTCGATCGTATTGAACGTCGCTATGCGGGAGTGGGAACCGCGCTGAAACAGCGGGCGCTACAGCTGGTTGGCGGCCCATTCAGCCCGGCTGTTCCGGCTGGGGAACCGGCAGCGAATTGGGTGCTGAACGGCGATCGGGCGGATATTTTTATCGGCTATCAGAGCTATGCCGCGCGGCCCGGGATTAAAACTATTACTATCCCGCCGCCTTTCCATATCCGCGCAGACTATGCTTTTGCCCTGTGTCATGCAAAAGCACAGCCGCTGGCAGATTTCTTACTGAGCGCCGAGGCGCAGGGAATTTTAGCGAAAGACGGCTTTCTTCCGCTGGAGAAGAGAGCCTGAGGCGAGAATACAGGCCGCGATCGGGCCTGCATTTTATCCAAAGCCGTTATCGGCGGCTGTCGTTGGCCTGACGCAGCAGCGAACGACTTTCCAGCATAAAGCTCTGGGCGTAATCGCCAAACCAATGCTCTACGCGACGGAAACTGTCGACGAACGCCTGCTTGTCGCCCCGCTCCAGCAGCTGAATAGCCTCGCCGAAGCGCTGATAGTAACGTTTAATCAGCGCCAGATTATTTTCTGAGGACATGATGATGTCCGCATAGAGCTGAGGATCCTGCGCAAAGAGTCTGCCCACCATCGCCAGCTCCAGGCGGTAAATAGGCGATGAAAGCGCCAGCAGCTGCTCAAGATTCACGTTCTCTTCCGCCAGATGCAGGCCATAGGCAAAGGTGGCGAAGTGACGCAGCGCCTGAATAAAGGCCATGTTCTGATCATGCTCTACCGCGCTGATGCGGTGCAGACGTGCGCCCCAGACCTGGATCTGTTCCAGAAACCACTGATAGGCTTCCGGCTGACGGCCGTCGCACCAGACCACCACCTGTTTCGCCAGGCTACCGCTGTCCGGGCCGAACATCGGATGCAGCCCCAGCACCGGGCCGCTGTGCGCGGCCAGCATCGCCTGAAGCGGGCCATTTTTTACCGAGGCCAGATCCACAAGAATACAGTCTTCCGGCAGCGGCGGCAGATCGGCAATCGCTTTTTCCGTCAGGTGGATCGGCACGCTGATGATCACCATTCCCGCATCCGCCAGCAGGCTTTCCGCCTGCGCCCACTCCTCTTTATCCAGGATTTTCACCTGATAACCGGAAAGGGTCAGCATCTTTTCAAACAGCCGCCCCATTTTGCCCTTGCCGCCAACGATGACTACCGGTCGAAGCTGCGGATGCAGCGTTTTGAAGCCTTTATCGTTTTCACTGGCGTAGGATTCGCGCATAACGCGGCGCAGCACATCTTCGATCAGGTCTGGCGGCACGCCAAGCGTCTCCGCCTCTTTACGCCGTGACGCCAGCATGGAAGCTTCGCGCTCCGGCACGTAAATCGGCAGACCGTAGCGGCTTTTTACTTCGCCCACCTCGGCGACCAGACTCAGCCTTTTGGCCAGCAGATCGAGCAGGGCTTTGTCCACTTCATCAATTTGATCGCGCAGCGCGGTCAGTTCAGCCACCATAATTAACCCTCTTGCGACAGACGCGCCGCCAGTACTCCGTCCAGTTCCTGATGAATTGTTCGCAACAGCGTTTCGGTCGTTTCCCAGTTGATGCAGGCATCGGTCACGGAAACGCCGTAGCGCATGGCGCTTTTGGGCTGTTCGGACGACTGGCTGCCTTCGTGCAGATGGCTTTCCAGCATCAGCCCAATCACGGAACGGTTGCCGTCTCTGATTTGCGAGACGGCGGACTCGGCTACGCCGGACTGGCGACGGAAGTCTTTGTTAGAATTACCATGGCTGCAATCTATCATCAGCGCCGGACGGAGTCCCGCCTGAAGCATCTCTTTTTCACACTGCGCGACATCTTCCGGCCCGTAGTTTGGCTGTTTGCCGCCGCGCAGGATGACGTGGCCATCCGGATTACCCTGGGTCTGCAACAGGCAGACCTGGCCGCTCTGGTTGATACCCACAAAGCGGTGCGGCATAGAGGCGGCGCGCATTGCGTTAATCGCCGTGCCCAGACTGCCGTCCGTGCCGTTTTTAAAGCCGACCGGCATAGAGAGGCCGGAAGCCATTTCCCGGTGCGTTTGCGACTCGGTAGTACGTGCGCCGATGGCCGACCAGCTGAACAGATCGCCCAGGTATTGCGGACTGTTAGGATCCAGCGCTTCCGTTGCCAGCGGCAGCCCCATCTCGACCAGTTCAACCAGCAGCTGACGGGCGATATGCAGACCGGCTTCCATATCGAAAGAGTTATCCATGTAGGGATCGTTGATCAGCCCTTTCCAGCCAACGGTGGTGCGAGGCTTTTCAAAATAGACGCGCATCACGATATAGAGCTGGTCTTTGAGATCGTCAGAGAGCGCTTTCAGATGCCGCGCATAGTCCAGCGCTGCTTCGGTATCGTGGATCGAACAGGGGCCGCACACCACCAGCAAACGGTGATCTTTTCCGCTGATAATGTCTGAAATAGTCTGACGGGAAGCAGCGATCTGCGTCTGCTGCGCGTCGGTCAGGGGGAACTTGTTTTTCAGCTCCTGCGGCGTAATTAAAATCTGTTCGTCGGCGATATGAACGTTGTTCAGCGCATCTTTTTGCATGGTCGTCAGCTCTCTAGTGGTCCCGTCAGCCTGTCATCAAGGTTTGAATACTGTATCAGAAGCGGTACAAAACTCAATCTTCCTATGTACACTTTTATTACCACAAAAGATAAACAAGAAAAAAAACAAAAATAAATGATTTTTAATCAGATAGTTAATAAAAAAATAAGACCAGAAACCAAAACGCCTACATGTAAAGTTAAATTTACACCAATATATGCGTTAACCTTACGTCTACCCGATAACCTGAAGTAAAGGACGTCGTACGGCTATCAGCAGGTTAGCCATAGCTACTTTTATTGATTGATCTGTCGCTGTTGAAATGTTTATAAATAACCCTGGGATTTTATAAAGGCAGCGTCGCTTTAAAAACCTGCATCATCCGCCGTATTGCCTTAAGCCGCCGCTTTTTTCGGGCTTCTGTCTGCATTAATAACGCCGTATAAATATTAATAAGCCTGAAGGAAAAGCCATATGCAGGTGCTTTACCGCCCTTACCGTCACGACGACGCCATTGAATTTGCGCAAGCCGTGAATGCCTCACTGGATACGTTGCGTCCCTGGCTGCTCTGGGCGCATGAAGGTTTTAGTCCAGCAGAAGCTCGCCGCTGGTTTGCCGCTACCCACATGCTGCGTGAGACAGGCGAAGCCAACGAGCTGGGGCTTTTCGCCGGGGATGGCCGCTTGCTGGGCGGTGCCGGACTGCGCTATTCCAGCGATCAGAAAAACCTGTGCTCGATAGGCTACTGGGTACGCAGCAGCGAGCAGCGACAGGGCATCGCCAGCCAGGCCGTGCGTTATCTTCTCGATCTGGCGTGGCAGGATCAGGAAAAAGATACGGTAGAAATCCTGGCAGTGGCGGAAAATATGGCCAGCCGCCGCGTGGCGGAAAAATGCGGCGCAGCCTTTATGGGCATTAAGCATGGATTGATCGTGCTGGATAGTGGGCCGGCGGATACGGCCATTTACCGCTTTCATCGAACGCGCTGATTTTCTGAAAACCCGCAACCCTGTGCTTCGGGTTGTTTTATATTTCCATGACTCATCGGGCCGATACGCCTGACGGCTGCGCTCAATAGTCAAAAGCGTAAGCCAGATTGCTGGCTAACGTATAGCCTCTTTTTTCTGCAAACAGGAAACAACATGCACCAATCTGTCCGTCTTGCCCTGGTGGGCGATTTCCGTCCTGATGCCGTGGCGCACCAGGCCATCCCACCCGCTATCAAGCTTGCCGCCGACTCGCTCAATATTTCGGTAGAGGCAGAATGGTTGCCCACCCCAGCGATTACCTCGACCGACGTATTGCATAATTTTAATGCGATCTGGGTCGTGCCGGGCAGCCCTTATCAGCATGACCAGGGCGCTTTTATGGCTATCACCTGGGCGCGCGAAAACAATATCCCTTTTCTTGGTTCCTGCGGCGGTTTTCAGTATGCGCTTATTGAGTACGCGCGCAACGTGATGGGCTGGCAAGATGCGGCACATGCGGAAACGGATACGGAAGGCCGTATGGTGATTGCGCCGCTTAGCTGCTCGCTGGTTGAACAAACAGGCGACATCGTCATTGAACCCGGTTCGACGATAGCAAAAGCCTACGGCAAACTCAGCACGCATGAAGGCTATCATTGTAACTTTGGCGTTAACCCTGATTTCGGGAACGAACTGGCCGATTTTCCGCTGCGCATCAGCGCGAGAGATCGGCAAGGCGATGTGCGCGGCATAGAATTGCCCCATCACCGATTTTTTGTCGCTACGCTGTTTCAATCCGAACGGGCGTCGCTGCGTCATGCGCTTTCGCCGCTGGTCGTCGCTTTGCTTACGGAGGCCGGGCGCTAAATGAACGTTTATACATTTCCTAAAAGCCGCTCCTTGAGGGTGCTATGGACTCTGGAAGAGCTAAAATTAGATTACACCACTTCTCCGGTAGCGCTCTTTTCCACAGAACCAGCGGCCTCTTCTCCTCATCCCTTACATAAAGTGCCCGTACTGGAGGACGAAGGTAGCCTTATTTTTGAAACGGCAGCTATCTGCCAGTATCTGGGCGAAAAAAAAGGGGATGGGAAACTTTACCCGACGGATGCGCTGCAAAAAGCCAAAGTCAATGAGTGGCTCAGCTTTTCTCTGACAGACCTTGAATCGCCAGTCTGGTATTTGCTTAAACATAAATTTTTACTGCCCGAGGCTCTACGTTCGCCAGCAGTGATTGAGACAACTTTCCGTGACGCCAGCAAGACGCTTGACGCTATCCGTTTTTCAGCTGAACAAGAGTGGATTGCAGGTGAGCATTTTACGCTGGCCGATATTTTCTTCTCGCATACGCTGATGTGGGCGCAACTGTGCGCATTGCCGGTTAACGATAAATTGACCCGTTACGTAGCAAGATGTCAGCGACGGGAAGCGTTCAGCAAGGCGCTGGAGAGGAATAACCGCACGGCCTGACGCGTTACGGCAGGCAAAAAAAAGGGCCGGTCTTTCGACCGGCCCCCTGTTTCGTATTAACTTAGGATGCTGCTTTAGCGCCCAGACGTTCTTTGATACGTGCAGACTTACCGGTACGCTCACGCAGGTAGTACAGTTTGGCCTTACGTACGGCACCACGACGTTTAACAGCAATGCTGTCGATTACAGGTGAGTGAGTCTGGAATACACGCTCAACACCTTCGCCGTTAGAAATTTTACGAACGGTGAATGCAGAGTGCAGACCGCGGTTACGAATAGCGATAACCACGCCCTCGAATGCCTGCAGACGCTTCTTGGAGCCTTCAACAACCCATACTTTCACTTCCACGGAATCGCCCGGACGGAATGAAGGTACGTCCTGTTTCATCTGCTCTTGTTCGATTTGCTTGATAATGTTGCTCATAATTAAATCTCTTATCCTGGGTAAACTGATATTCAGGCGCCGCGGCTACTGCCCGGACTGCCCATCATCGTTATGTTGCCGTCTGAATTCCTTTTGGAACTCCTTCAGCAACTTTGCTTGCTCTTCAGTCAGAGCCAGGTTTTCCAGAAGTTCAGGTCTTCTTAGCCAGGTACGGCCCAGCGACTGTTTCAGGCGCCAGCGGCGAATTTCGGCATGGTTGCCCGACAGCAGAACTGGCGGAACCTCCATCCCTTCTAACACTTCAGGTCGGGTGTAGTGCGGACAGTCCAGCAGCCCCTCGGAAAACGAATCTTCCTCGGCGGACGCCTGCTTGCCCAGTACGCCAGGTATAAACCGGGCGACCGAATCAATCAGCGTCATTGCCGGCAGTTCCCCACCGCTGAGCACGTAATCCCCGATCGACCACTCTTCATCGATTTCGGTTTGGATGACGCGCTCATCAATCCCTTCATAGCGACCACACACCAGAATTAACTTCTCGCTGGTCGCCAGCTCGCAAACCCCCACTTGATCGAGTTTGCGTCCCTGAGGTGAAAGATAAATCACCTTAGCGCCTTCTCCTGCCGCCGCTTTTGCTGCGTGGATGGCATCCCGTAAGGGCTGAACCATCATTAGCATTCCCGGTCCGCCGCCGTAAGGACGATCGTCCACGGTACGGTGCCGGTCATGAGTGAAGTCGCGAGGACTCCAGCTCTGAATGCTGAGCAGGCCATTTTTTACTGCCCGGCCAGTTACTCCGTATTCGGTAATTGCGCTAAACATCTCAGGGAACAGGCTGATTATGCCAATCCACATCGACTGCGCCGGAGTGTTACCGTCTTGTCCGGAGCTCAAAAACCAGGATCCCAATCTACTTCGATGGTGCCGGTAGTGAGATCGACATTCTTGATAACCTGTCCATCAAGGAACGGAATCAGCCGCTCCTTCGCACCAAACGCATCCTTCAGGTTTGCCTTCACGACGAGAACGTCGTTTGAACCGGTTTCCATCATATCAATGACTTTGCCCAGCTCGTATCCTTGCGTGGTTACTACCTGGCAGCCCATCAGGTCTTTCCAGTAATAGTCACCGCTTTCCAGAGGAGGCAGCTGCTCCGCGTCTACCACAATTTCGCAATTGGTAAGTAGCGTGGCCGCATCACGATCGTCAATGCCTTTGACTTTGATGATCATGTCCTGATTGTGGCGCTTCCAGCCTTCCAGCTCGATAAGCTGCCATTGACCCGCCCGCTGGATAAACCAGGGTTGGTAGTCAAAAATGCTTTCAGCATCTTCGGTGGAGGAAAACACTTTGAGCCAACCACGAATACCGTAGGCCGACCCCATCTTTCCCAGAGTTAACGGGTTAGCGGGCGGCTGGGCGGTGAGTTGCTTGCTCATGTTGACCACCGTGACAGATTAAGCTGCTTTCTTAGCTTCTTTGATCAGCGCGTTAACGCGATCAGAGAGAGTAGCGCCCTGGCCAACCCAGTGCTCAATGCGGTCCAGATCCAGACGCAGTGCTTCAGCCTGACCAGAAGCGATCGGGTTGAAGAAACCAACGCGCTCGATGAAGCGGCCGTTGCGAGCGTTGCGGCTGTCAGTGACAACTACCTGATAAAACGGACGCTTTTTAGCGCCGTGACGTGCCAAACGAATTGTTACCATAACATCCTCTTTAGTTAATAAAACAACCGGGCCCCATTGAGGGAACGGGGCCCGGGTGCAATATAAAAAGCCCGAAAATTTTACTCATTTTGGCGTAAAAAGCAATCTAATTCGCCTGAGCGCTTTTCCGACTCGATTAACGGCCCGGGAAGCCCGGCGGCATCATACCTTTCATGCCGCGCATCATCTTCGCCATTCCGCCCTTCTTCATCTTTTTCATCATGCGCTGCATGTCGTCAAACTGCTTAAGCAAACGGTTGACGTCCTGCACCTGCATACCGGAACCCGTCGCGATACGACGCTTGCGGGACCCTTTGATAATTTCCGGCTTCTCGCGCTCTTTGCGCGTCATGGAGTTGATCATCGCCTCCATGCGCACCAGCACTTTGTCATCCATCTGCGATTTAACGTTGTCCGGCAGCTGGCCCATGCCCGGCAGTTTGCCCATCAGGCTGGCCATGCCGCCCATGTTGCGCATCTGCTTGAGCTGCTCCAGGAAGTCGTTGAGATCGAAGCCGTCGCCTTTTTTCAGCTTGCTGGCGAGTTTCTCTGCCTGCGCGCGGTCGACTTTGCTTTCGATATCTTCAATCAGTGACAGGACGTCGCCCATGCCCAGAATACGGGAAGCGATACGGTCCGGATAGAACGGCTCCAGCGCCTCGGTTTTTTCGCCGACGCCCATAAACTTAATCGGCTTGCCGGTGATATGGCGGATAGAAAGCGCTGCACCGCCGCGCGCGTCACCGTCAACCTTGGTCAGGATAACGCCGGTCAGCGGCAGCGCTTCGTTAAAGGCTTTCGCCGTGTTCGCCGCATCCTGACCGGTCATGGCGTCGACCACAAACAGCGTTTCCACCGGATTAATGGCAGCGTGGACCTGTTTGATCTCGTCCATCATCGCTTCGTCAACGTGCAGACGACCGGCGGTATCCACCAGCAGCACGTCGTAGAACTTCAGTTTTGCCTGCTGAAGCGCATTTTTAACGATGTCGACCGGCTTCTGACTCAGGTCGGACGGACAGAAATCGACGCCAACCTGCTCCGCCAGGGTTTCCAGCTGTTTGATCGCCGCCGGGCGATAGACGTCGGCAGACACCACCAGCACTTTCTTCTTGTGCTTCTCGCGCAGGAATTTACCCAGCTTGCCGACGCTGGTGGTTTTACCCGCACCCTGCAAGCCCGCCATCAGCACCACGGCCGGTGGCTGAGCGGCCAGATTGAGCGTGTTGTTCTCGGCGCCCATGGCGGCAACCAGCTCATTCTGAACGATCTTCACAAATTCCTGACCCGGCGTCAGGCTCTTGTTGACGTCGTGACCCACGGCGCGCTCTTTAACGCGGCCGATAAAGTCACGCACTACCGGCAGCGCAACGTCTGCCTCAAGCAGCGCCATGCGCACTTCGCGCAGGGTGTCCTTAATGTTGTCTTCTGTCAGCCGTCCACGGCCACTGATATTGCGCAGGGTCTGCGACAATCTGTCGGTTAAATTATCAAACATCGTCTCTCGCTCAACGTAATGAGAGGTCGCCAGGCGACACAATGGCGCAGATTATAACATGAAGACGCGGCGATCTCAGCCATCCGCGTTGAGATCGTTTGGAGCCAGCGGCCGCTGGCGCTATACTGCTTTTTTTCATAGCCTTGCCGGTACCACCTATGTCCGTTTTTGCGATCCTGGCGCTGCTCGCCTACTCTTTCAGCCTTGCCCTGATTATTCCCAGCCTGCTGCGCAAGCAGAGCGCGTGGCGAGGCATGGCCGTTATCTCCGCCGTCGTCGCGCTGGTGTGTCATGGCGTCGCGCTGGAACAGCGTATTTTCACAGCGGAAGGCGGTCAGAACCTTAGCCTGTTGAATATCGGATCGCTGGTCAGCCTGCTGATCTGCGCCATTATGACCATCGTGGCCTCGCGCAATCGCGGCTGGATCCTGCTGCCTTTGGTCTACAGCTTCGCGCTGATCAACCTGGCTTTCGCCACCTTTGTGCCCAACGCGTTTATCACGCATCTGGAAACCACGCCCGGCATGATGGTGCACATCGGGCTGGCGCTGTTTGCCTATGCTACGCTAATGATTGCGGCGCTTTATGCGCTACAGCTGGCGTGGATAGACTGGCTGCTGAAAAACAAAAAGCTGGCTTTCAGCAAGGACATTCCGCCGCTGATGACCATCGAGCGCAAAATGTTCCATATCACTCAGATCGGGGTAGTGTTGCTGACGCTGGTGCTGTGTACCGGTCTGTTTTATATGCAGGATCTGTTCAGCCGTGAAAACGTGGATAAAGCCGTGCTGTCGATTCTGGCCTGGTTTGTCTATATCGTTTTGCTCTGGGGTCACTATCATGAAGGGTGGCGCGGTCGCCGCGTGGCCTGGTTCAATTTCGGCGGCGCGTTCCTGCTGACCATGGCCTATTTCGGCAGCCGTATGCTGCAACACTTTTTGTCCTCCTGATCCTCCACTACAAGGAATTCCCTCGTTGGAACAAGTTTCAACCACCACGCTGATTATTATTCTTTTCGTTATGGTGCTGGTGTCGGCGTGGTTTGCCGGCTCCGAAACCGGCATGATGACGCTCAACCGCTATAAGCTGCGCCATCAGGCTAAAAACGGCGATCGCGCCGCCCGTCGGGTAGAGAAACTGCTGCGTCGCCCCGATCGCCTGCTCAGCCTGGTGCTGATCGGCAACAACCTCGTTAATATCCTCGCCTCCGCGCTGGCAACCATCGTCGGGATGCGCCTGCACGGCGATGAAGGCGTAGCCATCGCTACCGGCATCCTGACGTTTGTGGTGCTGGTGTTTGCGGAAGTACTGCCGAAAACCGTTGCCGCGCTTTATCCTGAAAAAGTCGCTTTCCCCAGCAGCCTGCTATTAGGCCCGCTGCAAATCATCATGATGCCGCTGGTCTGGCTGCTGAATACCATTACCCGCGTTCTGATGCGGATGGTCGGCATGAAAACCGACAGCGCCGCCACCTCCGCGCTGAGCAAAGAAGAGCTGCGCACCATCGTGTATGAATCGCGCACGCTGATGTCGCACCGCAATCAGGATATGCTGCTGTCCGTGCTGGATCTGGAAAAAGTGAACGTTGACGACATTATGGTGCCGCGCAATGAAATCGTGGGCATTAATATCAACGATGACTGGAAATCCATCGTGCGGCAGCTGACGCACTCACCGCATGGCCGCATCGTGCTCTATCGCGATTCGCTGGACGATACCATCAGTATGCTGCGCGTGCGGGAAGCCTACCGCCTGATGACCGAGAAAAAAGAGTTCACCAAAGAAGTCATGCTGCGCGCGGCGGATGAGATTTACTACGTGCCGGAAGGCACGCCGCTGAACATCCAGCTGGTGAAGTTCCAGCGCAATAAGAAGAAAGTAGGTCTGGTTGTCGATGAATATGGCGATATTAAAGGCCTGATCACCATTGAAGACATTCTGGAAGAGATAGTCGGCGATTTCACCACCTCCATGTCCCCGACGCTGGCGGAAGAAGTGATGCCACAGAATGACGGCTCGGTGCTGATTGAAGGCAGCGCTAACGTGCGCGAGCTGAACAAGGCCTTTAACTGGCAGCTGCCGGAAGAGGAAGCGCGTACGGTTAACGGCATGATTCTGGAAGTGCTGGAAGATATTCCGCTGCCCAACACTACGGTGCATATCGGTCACTATGCGATCGATATCCTCGACGTGCAGGAGAATATGATTAAACAGGTTCGCGTTACGCCGCAAAAGCCGCTGAAGGAGTCGGTGGGTTCCTGATAGCTATCCCCTGCCGCCAGGGGATAAACAACCGGGTTTCTGCAAGGGAAGCCCGGTTAACTGACTAGATGTGCAGTTCCTGCAGTTTATCCTGCGGCAGTGCCAGCTCGTCGTTGTGGTTCACGCCGATATCATGCTCAATGATGTGACGCGCGATATCCTGCGCTTCATCCAGAGAGTGCATTTCATAGGTGCCGCACTGGTACTCGTTCAGCTCAGGAATTTTGCGCTGATCGGTCACTTTCAGCACGTCCTGCATCGCGGCTTTCCAGGCTTTCGCCACGCGCTGCTCGTCCGGCGTGCCAATCAGGCTCATATAGAAACCGGTGCGGCAGCCCATTGGCGAGATATCGATGATTTCAACGCCGTCGCCGTTCAGATGGTTACGCATAAAACCGGCAAACAGATGTTCCAGCGTGTGGATACCGCGCTCCGGCATCACTTCTTTGTTTGGCCGGCAGAAGCGCAGATCGAAAACGGTAATGGTATCGCCGTGCGGCGTGTTCATGGTTTTCGCTACGCGAACCGCAGGCGCCGCCATGATGGTATGATCGACGGTAAAGCTATCCAGCAATGGCATATGGTTACCTCTGATAAATTTATTTTCGCAGTGATGAAACTTTCTCTGTCGACTCGTGGTCTGAATCTATGAAAGACGCGCATTTTGTTATCATCATCCCTGACAACAGAGATGTTAATTTGGCCACATTGATGTGGCCTTTTTCTTTTGCGTTAGCTTCGGCTTTTCAGAAAGTCTTCAAAGCTAAGCGTATCACTTTCTTCGATTTCCTGCTGGCTAACGTTTGAACGGATAGCCTCCTGCTCAAAGTCGCTCTCCGTCAGGATCTCCAGCTGCTCGTTCGCCAACTGAGCATGATACTGCTCTGCCAGCGCCAGGCCCGTACCCGCCAGCCCGTTTTCTTTCAGCGCTGTCAAAAAACGCGCCGAATAGGTCAGGTCAGGATCGTCAAACGAGGCGGCCAGACGGTCACAGGCGGCCTGATAATGGCGATCGCCCTGCTGACGATCGAGCGTTTCCGCCACGCGCTGCAGATCTTTAAACAGGTTTTTGCCGACTTCCGCCAGCGGGAACTGCGCTTCTTCGCAGCCGATACCCAGCATCAGGCCCGGCTTGCGCCCTTCCAGAATGACCCGGTTCCAGTTGGCGCGCGTGCAGAGCAGCTCTTCGCTGCTCATTTCCGGCGCGTCGGCCAGCGTACACCAGATCAGGAACAGATCGAGGAAGCGCACCTGATTTTCATCCACGCCTGTCGGCGAGAACGGGTTAATATCCAGCGAGCGCACTTCAATGTACTCGATGCCGCCGCGCAGCAGCGCATCGGAGGGATTTTCGCCGGAGCGCGTAACGCGTTTCGGGCGGATCGGCGCATACAGCTCGTTTTCAATCTGCAACACGTTAGTGTTGAGCTGCAGCCAGTTGCCCTGCTCATCCTTCACGCCCATGCGCGCGTACTCTTCCGAAGGCGTTTTAATCGCCGCCTTCAGCGCTTTGACATAGTCAGGAAGATTATTGAAGGTGATGCCCAGTCCGCTCTGCGATTTATTGGTATAACCCAGGTCACTCAGGCGCAAAGAGGTAGCGTAAGGCAGATAGAGCAGACCATTTTCGGTACGCTCAAACGGTAAGTCCGTCTCTTTCCCCTGCAGGAAAGAAGAACAAACGGCCGGCGAAGCGCCAAACAGATAGGGAATGATCCAGCCAAAGCGATAGTAGTTACGGATCAGGCGCAGATAGCCTTCCGAGATCGCATCGGTGCTGCTCTGCCCTTCTTTGCCATCCGTCCAGGCCTGCCAGAAAGAGAGCGGCAGCGAGAAGTTATAGTGCACGCCGGAAATGACCTGCATCAGCGCGCCATAGCGGTTCTTCAGGCCCTGCCGATAGAGCGTTTTCATCTGCCCGATATTGGAGCGCCCGTACTGCGCCAGCTCTATTTTATCGCTGTCGTCGATCAGGCACGGCATACTCATTGGCCACATCCGCTCCGCGCCGAGATCGCGTGAGACGTGACGATGAATATCGCGCAGAAAAGCCAGCAGATGATCGATGTCACGATCTACCGGCGTAATAAATTCCAGCAGCGTTTCAGCAAAATCAGTGGTAATCCACTTATGGGTCAAGGCTGAACCCAGCGATTTAGGGTGTCCGCTGGTGGCCAGATGGCCATCAGGTTTAACACGCAGCGTTTCGCGTTCAATGCCGCGACCAATACCTTTCATTGCCTCAGGGTGAGCTTCCAGCCAGGAAAGCGCCTGTGATACGTCCGGGATCAAATTGACCTCCCGCTTGGGGAAAAATTTATTATTGTTCAGCATAATGTTAATCATGATAGCGACGCTTAGCGAATCACTGCCACCATTCCATGCCCTGTAATGTTGCGAAAGCCAGCACGCCATAGCGCAACGTCTTGCCCACGGCGAGCCAGAGCGCAACCGGAAGCCAGGCGAAGCGAAGCCACCCCGCGAGAACGCAAAGCAGATCGCCAATAACCGGCAACCAGCTAAGAAGTAACGCAGCAGGCCCCCAGCGGTGCAGCCACGCTGTTGCTGTGTTATGCCATCGCCCCTGCTGTTTTAGCGGCAGACAGCGGCCGATGATAACGTTGGTTAAACCGCCGAGGGTATTCCCCAGGGCAGCAATGCCGGTCACGCCGAGCGCGGAAGCTTTTCCCGACAGCAGCAGCGAAACCAGCAGCACTTCTGAGTTTCCTGGCAGCAGCGTGGCGCTCAGGAAACCGCTGACAAACATTGAACCGTATAGCCAGTCGCTCACAGACGCCTGACGTCGACAAAAGCCATGCCTGCCGCCTGCGCGGCCTGAATACCGAAATCGGCGTCTTCAAACACGATACAGCGCTCAGGCGCAACACCGATTAATTCGGCGCAGCGCAGAAACGTATCCGGTTCCGGCTTATGACGCTTAACGTCATCAGCGCCGACAACCGCGTCAAAATAGTCGCGAAGCCCTAAATGTTGCAGCAGCGCTTCGGCTACGGCGTGCTCGCTGCCGGTACCGACCGCCATAGGCCGTTTACCGCGGTAAGCTTTAACGACGTCAACCAGCGGCAGCGGCTGGACGCTATCGAAAAGCATCTCTTTCAGCGCCGCGGTTTTTTCTGCGGCCAGCTGATGGGGATCCAGGCTGCTCTGATAGCTGTTGATGATAGCTTCCGCTATCCGCCACGTTGGCGAGCCGTTCAGCTTAATCAGCGACAGGTCGTCAAAGCGCATATCGTAGCGCGCCAGAACGGTTCGCCAGGCTTTACGATGCGTAGGTTCCGTATCCAGAATCGTGCCGTCCATATCAAATATCAAGCCGTCATAACTGTCGTACACGGAAGCCTCCGTCCCTGAATCAACGAACGTTTACTTTAGCGTAAAGCACCGAACTTGTCGCTGTCAGCTTGGATCCGCAAATGCCTTGAAACATATAGGGTTTTTTATTATCAGATTATATCCTTGTTAACAGATGGCCTTAATTGAGGCCAAAAAGCACAAAAGTGTAACTATGGAACCGACTCTGGACCGGCAATTAACGGGGTATATAACGGCAAAAGCAGAAAGTGAGGAAATGTATATTATAAAGCGGCGTGATAATTTCGCCTTGTTAAGGCAGCAAGTATGAGGATACGGAAAGGGTATTGGAAAAGCATCAGGCAGGTTTTTTACAATTCGATCGTAAAGGATTGCTGTAGCATCAGCGCTATAAGCTTTATACGGTATGGCTGTTCAGAATGGCTATGAGTTGGAATAACAGAAGATGAGGATAATGCGCTTGCGCTTCGGGTCATTGCTAAGCGTTTTTACTCTTCCTGTACAAGCTGCAAGCTTTTCACAGTATGTCAGTAAAGGTGTTACGACGAGATATTCAGAAGATGGTGCATCCGGGAGGATGATTCGGCTGGCGCCTCACCCTTACGGGCCGTTGCTAAAGCAACGTTATCATCCCTTGTGCTGGCGGTAACTGCTTGCGCTATGCCAGTACGTTATTGCGACCAGATTTGCAAAATATGGTGCATCCGGGAGGATGATTCGGCTTACGCCTCACCCTTCGGGCCATCGCTTAGCGATGTTATCCTCCCTGTACACGCTGCAACCTTTTCACAGTATGTCAGTTAAGATATTGCTGCCGCATTACTAAAATATGGTGCATCCGGGAGGATTCGAACCTCCGACCGCTCGGTTCGTAGCCGAGTACTCTATCCAGCTGAGCTACGGATGCATTGAGGAAAGCTAAAGATACTGCCTGGTACAACTGAATAGGGTGCATCCGGGAGGATGATTCGGCTTACGCCTCACCCTTCGGGCCATCGCTTAGCGATGTTATCCTCCCTGTACACGCTGCAAGCTTTTCACAGTATGTCAGTTAAGATATTGCTGCCACATTACTAAAATATGGTGCATCCGGGAGGATTCGAACCTCCGACCGCTCGGTTCGTAGCCGAGTACTCTATCCAGCTGAGCTACGGATGCATTGAGAAACAGTGGGGAGATAACGCGACAAACCTGAGGAGATACAGAAGAAACTGACAGACGTTTAAATCTTTTCATTTCTCAGAAGAGGCTACTGCCGACTTCTACAAAATATGGTGCATCCGGGAGGATTCGAACCTCCGACCGCTCGGTTCGTAGCCGAGTACTCTATCCAGCTGAGCTACGGATGCATAACAAATTCTGGTATAACGCAGGGGTGCTGACGACTCACCTTGATACAGGCTGCTAACGCTGTATCGGTACTACTTAAACAAAGCGGCGACTTGCTAAGCCACTTTATAAAATATGGTGCATCCAGGAGGATGATTCGGCTTACGCCTTACCCTTACGGGCCGTTGCTAAAGCAACGTTATCATCCCTTGTGCTGGCGGCTAATACTTACTGCTTTGCCAGAACACAATGGCTGCAACACTTCTTAAATATGGTGCATCCGGGAGGATTCGAACCTCCGACCGCTCGGTTCGTAGCCGAGTACTCTATCCAGCTGAGCTACGGATGCAAATGGCGGTGAGGCGGGGATTCGAACCCCGGATGCAGCTTTTGACCGCATACTCCCTTAGCAGGGGAGCGCCTTCAGCCTCTCGGCCACCTCACCATACGCGCTCTTATCGAGCTGTGCTTCTGAACTTGTTTCTGCTCATCGGCACTGCGTGGCGCACATATTACTTTCTGGGCCTTATAAGTCAAACATATTTTTTCACTCTCGCGTTTGATTGCGCATTTCCCAGCCAAAATGGGTATTTGGAAAGCAAAAAGAGTGATTTATCAACAATAATCGGCCCTTTCACAGCAAGGAAGTGTGTACAGGCCCGAAGAGATACAGCGAAAGAAAAACAAAGAAAGGCGGGAAAGAAGGACAAAACCGGTAGCGCCTCGCCTGGACGGCAAGGCGCTGGATCCGTTAGTAACTCGTTTGCTGAGTTTTTTCGGCCTGAATACGCTGATAAATCTCTTCGCGATGAACCGAAACTTCTTTAGGGGCATTCACACCGATGCGAACCTGATTCCCTTTTACTCCCAGCACCGTTACAGTCACCTCATCACCGATCATGAGGGTTTCACCAACTCGACGAGTTAGAATAAGCATTCTTTGCTCCTTGAAAGATTAAAAGAGTCGGGTTAACTGTCGCCCGGCATTATCCATCATATAACGCTAAATATAGACTATGACAAATGCACAACAAGTGCATCATCACGGTAATACATTCTGCTGATACTTAGTTTAGCCGAAATACACACCATCAACCTGACTTTGTGTTTTTTGCGATAACATCTGACAGAATGACGCGGTGAAGCCCTGCCCCACCGCGCTTTCCGGGATGCCTTTTTATAGTGTTACAGTTTTGCCGCCACCCAGCTTTCAACACCGGCCAGAGCCCCTGGTAGTGCTCCGGCATCGGTGCCGCCGGCCTGAGCCATATCCGGGCGGCCGCCGCCCTTACCGCCAACCTGCTGAGCCAGCTCGCCCACCAGCTCGCCGGCTTTCACGCGATCGGTTACATCTTTGGTTACGCCGGCAATCAGCGAAACCTTTCCTTCCGCAACGGTAGCCAGCACGATAACGGCTGACTTCAGCTGGTTCTTCAGATCGTCCACCATCGTACGCAGCATTTTCGGCTCGACGTTGGTCAACTCGCTTACCAGCAGCTTAACGCCCTTGACGTCGATAGCTTTACTGCTGAGAGAAGCGCTCTCCTGCGCGGCCTGCTGATCTTTCAGCTGCTGCAGTTCTTTTTCCAGCGCGCGGACGTTATCCATCAGGCCACGCACTTTTTCATTCAGATTGCTGCTGTTGGCTTTCACCAGGTGAGCGATCTCCTGCAGCTGCTCGCTCTGGGCATACATCTGCTTTAACGCGCCTTCGCCCGTCACCGCTTCAATACGGCGAATACCTGCCGCCGTACCGGCTTCAGAGGTGATGCGGAACAGGCCGATATCGCCCGTGCGGCTGGCGTGCGTGCCGCCGCAAAGTTCGGTAGAGAAATCGCCCATCGTCAGCACGCGGACGCGATCGTCATATTTTTCGCCAAACAGCGCCATCGCGCCCAGCGCTTTCGCTTTTTCCAGCTCCATCACGTTGGTGTCGACCGCCAGGTTACGGCGGATCTGTGCGTTGACGATTTCCTCAACCTGACGGATTTCCTGCGGCTTCATCGCTTCAGAATGGGAGAAGTCGAAGCGCAGATATTTATCGTTCACCAGTGAGCCTTTCTGTGCCACATGATGGCCCAGAACCTGACGTAGCGCAGCGTGTAACAGGTGCGTCGCTGAGTGATTCAGACGAATACGCGCGCGACGCTCTTCGTCCACGTGCGCGGCCAGACGATCGCCGACCCGCAGCTGACCGGAAGCCAGCTTGCCGATATGACCAATCGCCTGCGCATATTTTTGCGTGTCGGTAACGGTGAACACCGCGTCGTTGTTACGCAGCTCGCCGGTATCGCCTACCTGGCCGCCTGATTCGCCGTAGAATGGCGTTTCATCCAGCACGATAACGCCTTCCTGACCGGCGGCAATCGCATTTGCAGGCTGACCGTCCACAAAGATAGCGGTAACGGTCGCGCTCAGCTCAAGCTGGTCATAACCTTTGAAGGTCGAGGCTTCATCAATGCGGATAACGTTGCTGTAGTCCGCGCCAAAGCCACTGGCTTCACGAGCACGCTGACGCTGCTGCTCCATCGCTTTCTCGAAGCCCGCTTCGTCAATTTTCAGATTACGCTCGCGACAGACGTCGGCGGTTAAATCGACCGGGAAGCCAAAGGTGTCATACAGGCGGAAAACGGTTTCACCGTCCAGCGTGTCGCCCTGCAGCTTCTCCAGCTCTTCGTCCAGCAGCGCCAGACCGCGCTCCAGCGTTTTCGCAAACTGCTCTTCTTCGGTTTTCAGCACCTGCTCAACCTGAGCCTGCTGCTTCGCCAGCTCTTCGCCCGCTGCGCCCATAACGTCAATCAGCGGCGCTACCAGTTTCCAGAAGAAGGACCCCTGCGCGCCCAGCATGTTGCCGTGACGAATAGCGCGGCGAATAATGCGGCGCAGCACGTAGCCGCGGTTTTCGTTGGATGGGATCACGCCATCGCAAATCAGGAAAGCGCAGGAACGGATATGGTCGGCAATGACGCGCAGTGATTTGCTGCTCAGATCGGTGGCACCAGTCGCTTCTGCAACAGCCTTGATCAGCTTCTGGAACAGATCGATTTCGTAGTTGGAGTTAACGTGCTGCAACACGGCGGAGATACGCTCCAGGCCCATACCGGTATCGACGGAAGGCTTCGGCAGCGGCAGCATGGTGCCGTCAGGCTGACGGTTGAACTGCATAAAGACGATGTTCCAGATCTCAATAAAGCGATCGCCGTCTTCCTCCGGACTGCCCGGCGGGCCGCCCCAGATATGGTCGCCGTGGTCAAAGAAGATTTCGCTGCACGGGCCGCACGGGCCGGTGTCGCCCATCTGCCAGAAGTTATCAGAGGCGTAAGCACCGCCCTTGTTATCGCCAATGCGGATAATACGCTCACGCGGCACGCCGATTTCATCTGCCCAGATATTGAAGGCTTCATCATCGGTTTCGTAGACGGTAACCCACAGCTTCTCTTTCGGCAGGTTAAACCACTGCGCGCTGGTCAGCAGCTCCCACGCAAAACCGATAGCTTCGCGTTTGAAATAGTCGCCGAAGCTGAAGTTGCCCAGCATTTCAAAGAAGGTATGGTGACGGGCGGTATAGCCAACGTTTTCCAGGTCATTATGTTTACCGCCTGCGCGCACGCAGCGCTGCGAGGTGGTTGCGCGCGAGTAGCTGCGCTTGTCCTGGCCCAGGAAAACGTCTTTGAACTGGTTCATCCCGGCGTTGGTAAACAGCAGCGTCGGGTCATTAGTCGGGACGAGGGAGCTACTGGCTACAACCTGATGTCCCTTGCTATGGAAAAAGTCGAGAAACGCCTGGCGAATCTCCGCAGTGCTCTTGCTCATAATTGTCCTGGAATCACGCTAACGAACGTTTCGTGGGTTTAAACCTGCCGTAAGGCTAAGCAACACACGAACAAAAAGTGGTGAATAAGATAAATTTTCTTCGGTGCGAAGTAAAATCCCATTGGCGCTCAATCTTCAAAATTTGAAAAAACGCTGCGGATATCTTCGGAAAAGAAGCCTTTAGTCATTAAATAGCGCTGCACTTTGGCTTTTTCCTTCCATTCGGTCGGCAGCGGCAGGCCAAACTTCCGCTCCGCCGAGTCGAACGCCATTTGCTGCCAGTCAATTTCCGTTTTGGCCAGCGTTTCATCGATCAGCGGCTTCGCCACGCCCTTCTGCCCCAGCTCCATACGGATACGCTGCGGGCCGTAGCCCTTACGGCTGCGGCTGGCGACAAAGCGCTCCGCAAAGCGGGCATCGTCCAGGTAATTGCTTTCATAACACCAGGCGACGACCCGATCGATTTGCTCTGGCGTAACGGGTTCAGGCTGCTGCGCCTGCGTTTTAGCATACATCGCGGCCCGCTCTGCAGAGAGCGAAAGCTTGCGGCGAAATTCCGCCTCGCTGTGATCGCGCATGGCCAGAATGCGCATGGCCCGATCTAACAGGCGGGTAAACTGGCTTCGTTCGGTGGCGTCAGACATCTTGCTCCGGTTATGCAAAAAATTAACTCATGGTAAGGGTAGCGAGGAACCGCAAAAGAAACAAAGCGCTTTGGCTAATGTGTGGAGAAAGGCGGCAAAGGCGATTTGTAAGCGGGAAACAGGTGATACAAGGCGTTTCGTAACGCTAAAACAGGTAGCGCCTGGCGACTCGTACCCTGGAAAAATCAGTACAAGGCAGCTCGTTCGCTGGAAAAAACTCGCCTGGGCGGTTCATAGCGCTGAAAACAATGCTCTTTTACGCGCGTGCGCTATAGAACGAACCTGGCTGCTGCCGTAACAAGCTGGTTCAGAAAGCGTAAGTCGAAAATAAAAAAGGAGCGGCACAGGGCCACTCCTTTTCAGCGCTTTCCGACTATCTGCCCTCGCGGGCTGCTAATCAGAAGTTTTCGTTAGTTTCGCTGGCTTCGTTGGCATCATCTTTGTCAGCCACGAAGTCTGGCGTCGTGTCCGGATTGTTCATCAGCGTAGCGCGCAGCTTGTTTTCGATCTCGGTAGCCACAGCCGGGTTCTCTTTCAGGAAGTTGCCGGCGTTTGCCTTACCCTGACCGATTTTATCGCCGTTGTAGCTGTACCAGGCACCCGCTTTTTCAATCAGCTTGTGCTTCACGCCAAGGTCTACCAGCTCGCCGTAGATATTGATGCCTTCGCCGTACATAATCTGGAACTCAGCCTGCTTGAACGGCGCGGCGATTTTGTTTTTCACCACTTTCACGCGGGTTTCGCTACCGACGACTTCGTCACCCTCTTTAATCGCGCCGATACGGCGGATATCCAGACGGACAGAGGCGTAGAATTTCAGCGCGTTACCGCCGGTAGTGGTTTCCGGGTTACCGAACATCACGCCGATTTTCATACGGATCTGGTTGATGAAGATCAGCAGCGTGTTGGAGTTCTTCAGGTTACCGGCCAGCTTACGCATAGCCTGGCTCATCATACGAGCCGCCAGACCCATATGCGAGTCGCCGATTTCGCCTTCGATTTCCGCTTTCGGCGTCAGCGCCGCCACGGAGTCAACGATGATTACGTCAACCGCGCCGGAACGCGCCAGCGCATCACAGATTTCCAGCGCCTGCTCACCGGTGTCCGGCTGCGAGCAGAGCAGATTATCAATGTCCACGCCCAGCTTTTTAGCGTAAACCGGATCGAGCGCATGCTCGGCATCGATAAAGGCGCAGGTTTTGCCCTTGCGCTGTGCAGACGCGATAACCTGTAACGTCAGCGTGGTTTTACCGGAAGATTCCGGCCCGTAAATTTCGACGATACGGCCCATTGGCAGGCCGCCCGCGCCCAGCGCGATATCCAGCGAAAGCGAACCGGTAGAGATGGTTTCCACATCCATAGTGCGGTCTTCACCCAGGCGCATGATGGAGCCTTTACCAAATTGCTTTTCAATCTGGCCCAGCGCTGCTGCCAGTGCTTTTTGCTTGTTTTCGTCAATAGCCATTTCCACTCCTAATCACGCGGGGGTAAAGCACGCTTTCGCGGCTTCGTGTCTCAATCAATATGGGTGCAATTATACTGTATAGTCATACAGTATCAAGCTTAATTTTTAAGAAAATGGTCACGTAGCGTCAACAGCGCATAAGCCGTGGCCTGACGTCGAACGGCCTCTCTGTCGCCCGCAAAAATTTTGCGCTGCGCCAGCGAGTTAGCGCCTTCCGCTGCGAAGCCGAACCACACCGTTCCCACCGGTTTTCCTGCCGTTCCGCCATCGGGGCCAGCGATGCCGCTGACGGCTACGGCATACTGCGCGCAGGCCTGTTTAAGCGCCCCTTCCGCCATCTCTGTCACCACCTGTTCGCTGACCGCGCCAAAGCTTTCCAGCGAGGCGGCCGTCACGCCCACCAGCGTCTGCTTGGCCTCATTGCTGTAGGTGACAAAGCCCCGCTCAAACCATTGTGAACTGCCGGCGACGTCGGTAATCACTTTTGCTATCCAACCGCCCGTACAGGATTCCGCCGCGGTAACCGTGGCATTAAGGCGCTGTAAATGCTGACCGATTTCCTGGCTTAACAGGCGCAATTCGCTGTCCGTCATTCTTGTTCCCTGCTTGCTTATCGTAAGAATGAAGATTAGCACTTTTTAGCCAGGCGCGAAGAGACAAAGGCGGGATTTGCGAACCGCTTTCATAAAGTCAGTCAGGAAAAGCGTTGTAGAAACAGGCGATTGCCCGGCAACGCGCCGCCGGGCGATCGGGAGGTAAAACTGGCGTTACTGACGGGCGTCGCGTACGGCCTGGCCCAGCTGCCACACGGCCATCGCATAGTGATTGCTGTGGTTATAGCGGGTAATAACGTAAAAATTCGGCAACCCGTACCAGTATTGATAGTAAGTGCCCATATCAAAACGCAGCAGGCTGACCTGCTGATTGTCCTGTAGCGGCACCTGCGGCGACAAACCGGCGGCAGAGAGCTGCGCGGCCGTATAGCGGGTTTTGAAGCCCGTTTCCAGCTGCGACGCTTCGCCGTTAGCCGGTACGGCTACGGTGCCGCCTTTTATCCAGCCGTGCGCGCTGAAATAGTGGGCCACGCTGCCTATTGCATCTACAGGATCCCAAAGATTGATATGGCCGTCGCCATTGAAATCAACGGCGTATTGCTTAAAGGCAGAAGGCATAAACTGGCCGTAGCCCATGGCGCCAGCGAACGAGCCGCGTAAATCAAGCGGATCGTCGTTCTCTTCTTTCGCCATCAGCAGGAAGGTTTCCAGCTCGCCGCTAAAGTACTCGGCGCGACGAGGATAGGCGAACGCCAGCGTCGCCAGCGCATCGATAATACGCGTTTTACCCATTACGCGTCCCCAGCGGGTTTCGACGCCGATAATGCCGACGATGATTTCCGGCGGCACGCCGTAAACTTCCGAGGCGCGATTGAGCGCGTCCTGATATTGATTCCAGAACTGGACGCCGTTCTGCACGTTATCCGGCACGATAAATTTTTTGCGATAGCGGATCCAGGCGCCGTTCGGGCCGGAGGGTGCCTGATAAGAAGGCGCCTGCCGATCCATCAGCCGCAGCACCCAATCCAGCCGCTTCGCCTGCGCCAGCACGTTATGCAGCTGCTGACGGTTAAAACCGTGTTCGCGCACCATTTTATCGATAAAGGCTTCGGCCGTCGGGCTGTTGGCGAAATCGCCGTCCAGCGGCGCTACGTTATGCTCGGGATCCAGTAAAAAGCTGTTGTTGCCCCGAAAAGGATTGCCGTGAGGCTCAGGCGCAGGGGCTTTACTGCTGCAGGCGGAAAGCAGCAGCAGCGCGGGCAAAAATGAGGCCAGATAACGCATTGAATATCCAGAGTGCAAAACGGAAAAGTAGCATTCATGTTAGAACATCGCCAGCCATTCTGAAAACAGATGTTATGTAAATCTGCCGCTTTTTTCCTTTCTCTTTTCCTGCGCGGCCAGACGGCGTAAACTCGCTGCTGCCATTAAAATAAAACGCCATTTCATTTAATAGAAAATAGCATTTTATCAAATCAGGAGGAGTAATGAGCAAACAGGCTGCGGTGCTGCTGGCGCCGGGATTCGAAGAGGCGGAGGCCTTTATTATTATTGATATATTAAACCGTCTGCACGTTAAGGTAACGACTGTCGCCTGCCATGATACGCGTGAGGTGCCCAGCTACCATGCCGTGCCGGTGGTAGCGGATGTTCTGCTGGCGGGCCTGGATAAAGAGTTTGACGCCGTGGTTATCCCTGGCGGGCCGGAAGGCACCGTTAACCTGGCGGCCAACCCGCTGGTCACGGCGTTTATTCGCCGTCATGACGAAGCGGGAAAATGGATTGCGCCGATCTGTTCCGCTGCCGCGCGCGTGCTGGGCGGCAATCATCTGTTGAAGGGCCGTCGCTATACCTGCTCAGGTGATTTGTATAAGGGCGTTACCGATGGCGTTTATAGTGCGGAGGAGGTGGTGGAAGACGGCAACCTGCTGAGCGGCAAAGGGCTGGGCAAAAGTTTTGAGTTCGCCTTTCAGCTGGCCTGGCGCCTGACCGACGATACCGAAACGGCCGATTTCCAGGCTGACCACATCTATTTTGACCACTGGCGCTCTTACAGCGGGCTAAACGCCAGCTAGTCTGTGCTGTCGGCAGGCGCCCTCGCCCGCCGACCTTTACAGCGTCAGCAACTCGCGGCTGATAGCGGCTACCGATTTCGCCCCGGTCAGCATCCTCGCCCGCCAACCTCTACAGCGTCAGCGACTCGCGGCTGATAGCGGCTACCGATTTCGCCCCGGTCAGCATCCTCGCCCGCCAACCTTTACAGCGTCAGCGACTCGCGGCTGATGTCGGCTACCGATTTCGCGCCGGTCAGCGTCATCGCCACGCGCATCTCTTTTTCCATCAGCGAGAGCAGATTCACCACGCCAGCTTCGCCCGCTGCGGCCAGCGCATAGACAAAGGCTCGGCCCAGCAGCACGCTGTCCGCGCCCAGCGCCAGCATCCGCACCACGTCCAGCCCGGTTCGTATCCCTGAATCCGCCAGGATCTTAATGTCGCCTTTTACCGCATCGGCAATGGCGGGCAGCGCACGCGCGGTAGAAAGCACGCCGTCCAGCTGACGGCCGCCGTGGTTAGACACCACAATGCCATCGGCGCCGAAGCTCACGGCATCCTTCGCATCCTGCGGATCGAGAATGCCCTTAATGATCATTGGCCCTTGCCAGAACTCACGGATCCACTCCAAATCTTTCCAGCAGATAGAGGGATCGAAGTTGGCGCCCAGCCAGCCAATGTAGTCTTCCAGCGTGGTCGGATGGCCGCGATAGGCCGAGACATTGCCCAGATCGTGCGGCTTGCCGTTCAGGCCCACATCCCACGCCCACTGCGGATGCAGCATGGCCTGCACCATCCGGCGGAAAGCCGCGTTCGGCCCGCTCATGCCGGAATGCGCATCGCGGTAGCGCGCGCCAGGCACCGGCATATCCACGGTAAAGACCAGCGTTTTTACCCCTGCGGCTTTGGCCCGCTCCAGCGCGTTTCGCATAAAGCCACGGTCTTTTAAGACGTAAAGCTGGAACCACATAGGCCGTGAAATCGCCGGCGCGACCTCTTCGATGGGACAGACGGAAACGGTGGAAAGCGTAAAGGGAATGCCCATTTTTGCCGCCGCGCGCGCCGCCTGCACTTCGCCACGCCGTGCATACATGCCCGTCAGTCCTACCGGCGCGAGAATGACCGGCATCGCCAGCTTCTCGTCGAACAGCGTGGTTTCCAGGCTCAGCTCGGCCATATTTTTCAGGATGCGCTGGCGTAGCGCGATATCGGCCAGATCGGCCGTATTGCGCCTGAGGGTGTGCTCGCTATAGGCACCGCCGTCGATATAGTGGAAAAGGAAAGGCGGCAGCCTGCGCCGTGCCGCTGCCCGGTAATCCGTTGATGCGGAAATGATCATCTGGTTTCCTGCCTTGTTAAAACGCTCGGCTTCATCGCGAAGCAAAGTAAACGAGCCGCGAGAGCGGCCCGGAAGAACAGGCAGTGTAGTCGAGACGGAAAACGGATACGCTGACCCACATCTCAACATTTTGGCAACAAACCAGACGATCGCCTTTTTTGCACAAGGTAACGCCGCACAACTAACGGCGATTGCGTACCAGCTGATAGCGCCGCGTCAAATATTCCAGCGGCACGCTCCAGATATGCACCAGGCGGCAGAACGGAAACAGCAGGAACAGCGTCATGCCCAGTACCATATGCACGCGGTAAATCAGCGCCACGCCTTCCAGATGCTGCGACGCGCCCGCATGGAAGGTCACGATCGCCTGCGCCCAGCCGACCAGCTTCATCATTTCGCTGCCATCCATATGCTGCGCGGAGAAAGGAATGGTCAGCAGCCCCAGCGTGGCCTGCGCTACCAGCAGCGTCAGGATCAGGATATCGCCGGCGCTGCTGGTGGCCCTGACGCGCGGATTGAGCAGGCGACGCTTAAGCAGCAGCCCGCCGCCCGCCAGCGTCAGCAAACCGCAAACGCCGCCGGCCACCATCGCCAGCTTCTGCTTGGCGGCGATCGGCAGAAAAGCCTCGTACATCCAGTGCGGCGTCAGCAGGCCGACGAAATGGCCGAAGAGAATACCAATGATGCCGATATGAAACAGGTTGGAGGCGAGCCGCATCCCTTTTTTATCCAGCATCTGGCTGGAGCCGGCGCGCCAGCTGTACTGGCCATAGTCGTAGCGCAGCCAGCTGCCAATCAGGAAAACGCTGCCTGCGATATAAGGATAAATATCGAAAAAGAAACCTGAGAGAAAATTCATGATGAACGCCCCGTGGATGTTGTCATTGCCGCCACGTCCAGATACTGCGGCGCGACGGCGTCGGCAAAGCGGCGCTGATGCGCGGCCTGCTGGGCGGAAGCACAACCCTGCTCGCCGAGAAATTTGATCTGCTCCTCTTCCCAGACCGCATCCAGCGCCGCTGGCGTATCGTCGCGGGCCTCTTTATGGATTTTCGGCGTCAGGTCATCTACCGCCAGCCCGGCCCCGGAGAGCGCCAGCAGCACGGTGAACAGCTCGCTATAGCGGCTTTGACGCTGTTTTAGCCTGGCGGCCAGCAGCGCGAGGATTGGCGCCACGTCGGCCAGGCCAGCGCGGGCGCGGGTGACGTCAAGGCTGGCCAGATACTCCAGATAGAGCGGCAGAAAATCGGGCAGCTCTTTCGCGCTCAGCTCCAGGCCGTCGGCGCGATATTGCTCCAGCAGATCGACCATTGCCTGGCCGCGATCGCGCGACTCGCCGTGAACATGCTCGAACAGCAGCAAAGAGGTGGCCCGACCGCGATCGAACAGCTCGCAATAGTCGGCCTGCCTGTCCAGCAGCGAGCCTGCGCAGAATTCCGTAATAAAATCGGTGAGCTGCGCGCGCTGCGCGGCATCAAGCTCGCTGCCCGCTTTCAGCGCCGCCAGCATTTCAGCCTGATGCGTAAAGAGCGCTTCATCGGGATAATCCAGCAGCCGGGCGACGATACGTAGCGTGATCATGGCTGCTCCTCCTGCGTTTTTTTGCCAATATCAATCGCGTCGATACGGCGGCTGTTAAACAGGTTGAAGCGACCGTCGCTGCCGTGGCAGCCATCGCCGAAGCTGAAGCCGCAGCCTTTGCTTTCAGGGAAAGCTTCCCGCGCCAGTTCACGATGGCTGGAAGGCACCACGAAACGATCTTCATAATTGGCGATGGCCAGATAGCGGTACATCTCCTGCGCCTGCGCTTCGCTTAAGCCGACCTGTTTCAGCGCCCGCGTGTCGACAAGGTTATCGACGGTTTCCGCGCGTTTATAATGACGCATGGCCAGCATTCTCTTTAGCGCCAGCAAAACCGGCGCGGTATCGCCCGCCGTCAGCAGGTTCGCCAGGTACTGCACGGGAATGCGCAGGCTTTCCACGTCCGGCAGAATACCGTTGTGCGGCAGGTCGCCCGCGTCCGCCGCGCTCTGAATGGGCGACAGCGGCGGCACGTACCAGACCATCGGCAGCGTGCGGTATTCCGGATGCAGCGGCAGCGCCAGCTTCCACTCCATCGCCATTTTATAAACCGGCGAGCGTTGCGCTGCGTCAATCACGCTTTGCGGGATACCTTCTTTTAACGCTTCGGCAATCACATCGGGATCGTGGGGATCGAGGAAGATCGCCCTCTGGCTTTCATAAAGATCCTGTTCATGCTCGCTCGCTGCCGCTTCTTCAATACGATCCGCGTCGTACAAAAGCACGCCAAGATAGCGGATGCGCCCTACGCAGGTTTCGGAACAGACCGTGGGCTGGCCCGCTTCAATACGCGGATAGCAGAAAATACACTTCTCCGATTTGCCGCTTTTCCAGTTGAAGTAGATTTTTTTATAGGGACAGCCGGTCAGGCACATGCGCCAGCCGCGACACTTGTCCTGATCGATCAGCACGATACCGTCTTCGCCGCGCTTATAGATGGCACCGCTTGGGCAGGTCGCCACGCACGCCGGGTTCAGGCAGTGCTCGCACAGGCGCGGCAGATAGGCCATAAAGGTGTGTTCAAACTGGCCGTACATCTCTTTCTGGATGTTATCGAAATTTTTATCCTGCGAGCGTTTGGAAAACTCGCCGCCAAGGATCTCTTCCCAGTTCGGGCCATTTTCGATTTTTTTCATCCGCTTGCCGGTGATCAGCGAGCGCGGCCGCGCTATCGGCTGATGTTTACCAGCGGGCGCATTGTGTAAATGCTGATAGTCGTAGTCGAACGGCTCATAGTAATCGTCCAGCGCGGGCACATCCGGGTTAGCGAAAATTTTCGACAGCAGCCCGACGCGGTTGCCCATTCGCGGCACCAGCCTGCCGTTGATTTTACGGATCCAGCCGCCCTTCCATTTTTCCTGATCTTCCCATGCCTGCGGATAGCCGACGCCCGGCTTGCTTTCAACGTTGTTAAACCAGGCGTATTCCATCCCTTCACGGCTGGTCCAGACGTTTTTACAGGTCACGGAACAGGTGTGGCAGCCGATACATTTATCCAGATTCAGCACCATGCCGACCTGCGAGCGAATTTTCATGATTTTCTCCCCTTGCCGCCCTGGCAGTCGTCGTTACCTTCACCGTCCAGCCAGTGAACGTGATTCATTTTGCGCACCACCACGAACTCATCGCGATTGGACCCTACGGTGCCGTAATAGTTAAAGCCGTAGGAAAGCTGCGCGTAGCCGCCGATCATATGAGTTGGTTTAGGACAGGCGCGGGTCACGGAGTTATGAATGCCGCCGCGCTGGCCGGTAATTTCCGAACCGGGAATGTTCACAATGCGTTCCTGCGCGTGGTACATCATGGTCATGCCCGCCGGTACGCGCTGGCTGACCACTGCGCGAGCGGTCAGCGATCCGTTGGCGTTAAAGGCTTCAATCCAGTCGTTGTCCGCAATCCCCAGTTCCTGCGCATCCTCTTCGCTCATCCAGACGATTGGCCCGCCGCGCGACAGCGTCAGCATTAGCAGGTTGTCGCTGTAGGTAGAGTGAATGCCCCATTTCTGGTGCGGCGTCAGGAAGTTCAGCGCCTTTTCCGGATTGCCGTTCGGCTTTTTGTTCAGCAACGGTTTGGCCGCCCTGGTATCAATAGGGGGACGATAAACCAGCAGGCTTTCGCCAAAGGCGCGCATCCACTCGTGATCCTGATAAAGCTGCTGGCGTCCGCTGAGCGTGCGCCACGGGATCAGCTCATGCACGTTGGTATAACAGGCGTTGTAGGAGACGTGCTCGTCTTCCAGTCCCGACCAGGTGGGGCTGGAGATAATTTTGCGCGGCTGCGCCTGGATATCGCGGAAGCGAATTTTTTCGTCTTCTTTGTTCAGCGCCAGATGGGTGTGGTCGCGGCCGGTAATGTCGCTCAGCGCCTGCCAGGCTTTTACCGCTACCTGACCGTTGGTTTCCGGCGCGAGGGATAAAATGACCTCGGCCGCATCGATGGCGCTGTCGATATTCGGCCGACCGACGGCCGGGCCATCCGTCTTGACGTAGTTCAGCTCTTTAAGGAAATCGACCTCTTTTTGCGTGTTCCAGCTGATGCCCTTACCGCCGTTGCCCAGCTTGTCCAGCAGCGGGCCAAGCGAGGTAAAGCGTTCCCAGGTGGCCGGATAGTCGCGCTCTACGGCAATAATGTGCGGCGCGGTTTTGCCGGGGATCAGGTCGCACTCGCCTTTTTTCCACTCTTTAACGTCAAAAGGCTGCGCCAGCTCCGCCGGCGAATCGTGCTGCACCGGCAGCGTGACGATATCGGTTTCCACACCGAGATGCCCCGGACAAAGCTCCGAGAAGCGTTTGGCGATGCCTTTATAGATCTCCCAGTCGCTTTTCGCTTCCCAGGCCGGATCGACCGCCGCCGACAGCGGATGAATAAACGGATGCATATCCGAAGTATTCATATCGTCCTTTTCATACCAGGTGGCGGTAGGCAGCACGATATCGGAATAGAGACAGGTACTGGACAGGCGGAAATCCAGCGTTACCACCAGATCCAGCTTGCCCTCGCCGCCTTTCTCCTGCCATTCCACTTCTTCCGGCTTCACGCCGCCCTGCACGCCTAAATCTTTACCCTGAATGCTGTTTTCCGTGCCCAGCAGATATTTGAGCATGTACTCATGGCCTTTGCCGGACGATCCCAGCAGGTTGGAGCGCCAGACAAACAGGTTACGCGGGAAGTTCTGCGGATTGTCCGGCTGCTCGGCGGCAAAGCGCAGCGTGCCGGTTTTCAGGCTTTCCACGGTGAAATCCACCGGCGGCATCCCGGCCGCTTTCGCCTGCGCGGCGATGTTCAGCGGATTGCCGTTCAGCTGCGGCGCGGAAGGCAGCCAGCCCATGCGCTCGGAACGCACGTTAAAGTCGATTAAACTGCCGCCGTAGCGCTTTTTATCGGCCAGCGGCGAGAGCAGCTCGCTGGTCTGCACGGTTTCGTAGCGCCACTGGCTGGAATGGTTATAGAAGAACGAGGTGCTGTTCATATGGCGCGGCGGACGCTGCCAGTCGAGCGCGAAAGCCAGCGGCGTCCAGCCGGTCTGCGGCCGCAGTTTTTCCTGACCGACATAGTGCGCCCAGCCGCCGCCGCTCTGCCCCACGCAGCCGCAGAAGATCAGCATATTGATCAGCCCACGGTAGTTCATATCCATGTGATACCAGTGGTTCATCCCGGCGCCAACGATAATCATCGAGCGGCCGCGCGTTTTTTCCGCGTTGTCGGCAAACTCGCGCGCCAGCCGAATGATATTCTGCCGCGACACGCCGGTGATCTGCTCGGCCCAGGCCGGGCTGTAGGCTTTGATCTCGTCATAGCTGCCTGCGCAGTTTTCGTCGTGCAGACCACGATCCAGCCCGTAGTTCGCCAGCGTCAGATCATACACGCTGGCGACCAGCGCAGCGCTGCCGTCGGCCAGCTGCAAACGCTTCACCGGCAGCTTGTGCAGCAGGATCTCCTCCAGCGGCACGCTGCTGAAGTTTTCGCTTTCCAGGCCGCCGAAATAGGGAAAGCCGACCTCGGCGATCTCGTCATGGCTGCCCAGCAGGCTAAGCTGAAGCGTGACTTCCCGCTGCGAGCCACCTTCACGCGACTCCAGGTTCCACTTGCCTTTTTCTCCCCAGCGATAGCCGATGGATCCCTGCGGCGCCACCAGCTCACCGCTCTCCTGGTCTATGGCGATGGTTTTCCACTGCGGGTTGTTTTCCTGCCCCAGGTTATCAATCAGATCGCTGGCGCGGAGCTGGCGTCCGGCGGCGTAGTAGCCGCCCTCGCGCGGCTCCAGCAGCACCAGCATCGGCATATCGGTATAGCGGCGCACGTAGTCACGGAAATAAGGCACCTCGCGCTCAAGGTGAAACTCCTTCAGCATCACGTGTCCTAAAGCCAGCGCCAGCGCGCTGTCGGTGCCCTGCTTAGGATTCAGCCACTGATCGCACAGCTTGGCGACCTCGGCATAGTCAGGCGTGATCGCCACGGTTTTGGTGCCCTTGTAGCGCACCTCGGTAAAGAAATGAGCATCCGGCGTGCGCGTCTGCGGCACGTTAGAGCCCCAGGCGATAATATAAGAAGAGTTATACCAGTCGGCCGATTCCGGCACGTCGGTCTGCTCGCCCCAGGTCATGGGCGAAGCGGGCGGCAAATCGCAATACCAGTCATAAAAACTCAGGCAGACGCCGCCGATCAGCGACAGATAGCGCGCGCCTGCGGCATAGGAAACCATCGACATCGCCGGGATCGGTGAAAAGCCGATAATGCGATCCGGGCCGAAGGTTTTCGCCGTATAGATATTGGATGCCGCGATCAGCTCGTTGACCTCCTGCCAGCTTGACCGGACGAAGCCGCCGCGACCGCGAGCGATCTTATAGCTCTGCGCTTTTTGCGGATCGCTGACGATCGATCCCCAGGCCGCGACCGGATCCTGATGATCCGCTTTGGCTTCGCGCCACAGCTTGAGCAGCTTTTTGCGCATCAGCGGATATTTCAGGCGGTTGGCGCTGTAGAGATACCAGGAGTAGCTGGCGCCGCGAGGACAGCCGCGCGGCTCGTGATTCGGCAAATCCGGTCGGGTGCGCGGATAGTCGGTTTGCTGTGTTTCCCACGTGACGAGGCCATTTTTGACGTAAATTTTCCAGCTGCAGGAGCCGGTGCAGTTTACGCCATGCGTGGAGCGCACGATTTTATCGTGCTGCCAGCGGCTACGGTAGCCCTCTTCCCAGTCGCGATTGGTGTTGAGTGTCTGGCCATGTTGACCAGCAAAGGGTTCCGCCAGCTGTTTAAAGTAGCGAAACCTGTCGAGAAATTTGCTCATCCGGAAAACTCCTGAAGGCTTAGGTGATATTGCTCAGGCGGCGGAGGGACATTGCCTCCGCACGTTATCAAAATTTATTTTTGCGGCCGTAAACCAGCCAGGTGACGCCAACGCAAAGCAGATAGAAGGCGAGGAAGATTTTCATCGCGCCCGTCGGCGTACCCAGCATGGACAGCGAAAGGCCAAACGTCTGCGGAATGAAAAAGCCGCCCAGCGCGCCGATAGCGGAGATAAAACCGAGCGCGGCGGAGGTTTCGGTCACTGCTTCCCGCTGCGCAGTCTCTATGCCTTTCCCTTCCGCGCTCGCCTTCTCCAGGGTGAGCTTGCGGAAAATCACGGCGATCATCTGATAGGTCGAGCCGCTACCCAGGCCGGCGGTTAAAAACAATCCCATAAACACGGCGAAAAAGGCGCTAAAGGATCCGCTGGTTCCTTCCCCCGGCAGCGTCAGGAACAGCAGCGCGGCAAACAGCGCCATCAGCACAAAGTTAGCCAGCGTCACGCGTACGCCGCCCAGCCTGTCGGAAATAATGCCGCCCGCCGACCGCGCCAGCGCGCCCAGCAGCGGGCCGAAAAAGGCGTAGTGAAGAATGCTGATATCCGGAAACTGCGTTTTGGCGAGCATGGCGAAACCGGCGGAAAAGCCGATAAAAGAGCCAAAAGTCGCCAGGTAAAGCAGCGCCATCACCCACAGGTGGCCGCGTTTCAACACCGGCAGCTGCTCGCGCAGAGAAGATTTCGCCGCCGCCAGGTCGTTCATGCCGAACCAGGCCGCCAGCGTCGCGACAAGCAGGAACGGCACCCAGATCCACGCGGCGTTTTGCAGCCAGATCGTTTCGCCGCTGCTGGTGTGCTGCGCGCCGCCGCCGAAGGCGCCGAAAACGGCAATGGAAACGGCCAGCGGGGCGGCGAACTGCATTACGCTGACGCCCAGGTTGCCCAGACCGCCGTTGATGCCCAGCGCCCCGCCCTGCTGCGCTTTAGGAAAAAAGAAGCTGATATTGCCCATGCTGGAGGCAAAGTTCGCGCCCGCAAAGCCGCACAGCAGCGCGATCAGCACAAAAATGCTGAAAGCGGTGCTGGTGTCCTGCACGGCAAACCCAAGCCACAGGCAAGGGACCAGCAGGATACCGGTGCTGAAAGCCGTCCAGCGCCGTCCGCCGAACACGGGGATCACAAAAGAGTAAGGGATCCGCAGCAGCGCGCCTGAAATGGAAGGCAGCGCCGTCAGCAGAAAAAGCTGCTCGGTGGTAAAGGTGAAGCCAACTTTGTTCAGGTTCACTGCAACGGCGCTGAACAGCATCCAGACGCAGAAAGCGAGCAGCAAACAGAAAACGGAAATCCACAGGTTACGGTTGGCGATGCGTTTTCCACGCTGCTGCCAGAACCGCTCGTTTTCCGGCTGCCAGTCCTGGATAACGGCACCGTTTTCTTCGGGTTGAAGAGGGGCAAGTTGCGTCATAGTCATCTCCGGTTTGAATGGAGCGCATTCTGCTTAACCGCTTCTGACGCCGGGTTGACGCAAATCAACGTGGATGCAGGTGATCTTTTGCCTCCGTGCTGCCGCTGCGCCTGGATGAGTAGAGACATATCGGAAACATATTTATAAAATTCATGTAATTACTACGCACAGCGGGCGCTTTTTTCAGTTAGACTGCGGAAGGAAGAAATTTATGGTTACTCCCTTAGTGGTATAGGGTTAACGTTTTTAATCGGTAAGATTAAGAAGCTAACCGGGAATCATTCGCCGCCCTCTGACTGTGGAAAATCCAAGCGTGAAAGAAGAAGCCGCCACTATCCTGCTGATTGACGATCATCCGCTGCTGCGGAACGGCGTTAAACAGTTGATTGAAATGGAAGAAAGTTTGCAGGTTATCGCAGAAGCCAGCGACGGCGCGCAGGGCGTCGTACTGGCGGAACAGCATGACCCCGACCTGATCCTTTTGGATCTGAATATGCCAGGCATGAACGGGCTGGATACGCTGGTGCAGCTGCGCACCATCGAGCTTTCCGGGCGCATCGTGGTATTCAGCGTTTCCGATCATGAAGATGACGTGGTAAACGCGTTAAAACACGGCGCGGATGGTTATCTGCTGAAGGATATGGAGCCGGAAGCGTTGCTGAAAGCGCTGCATCAGGCCGCCGCCGGCCAGATGGTGTTAAGCGAAAAGCTGACCAACGTGCTGGTGGCCAGCCTGCGTGAATCACGCCCGACAGAAGCGCGCGATGTGGAACAGCTGACGCGCCGCGAACGCGATATTCTGAAGCTAATCACGCTGGGGATGACCAATAAGGCCATTGCCCGCAAGCTGTCGATTACGGAAAGCACGGTAAAAGTGCACGTTAAACATCTGCTGAAAAAAATGAAGCTGAAATCCCGGGTGGAAGCGGCCGTCTGGGCGCTGCAAAACGGCCACGGGTAAAGCCGGATTCAATGTAGCCTGGCAGCAAGATTGCGATCGCTGTCGACATTTGTATCAGCGCCTGCAACCGTTTCTTCCTGGTCAGCATAAAATACCATCTCTTCCCGTCGCCAGCTGACCCATCGCTCTATAATTCTCTGTAATGACTGACGAAACATCCATTATACACCTTCTTTAAAGACAAAGGCCGGTTTAGCGCGCCTCGCCATGCAACCAATCAATAAAATAAAAACTGCGGCAAATAACCTGCCGCATGCGCTTAACGCGCAAATAAACCCATTAATTCCTGGCCTTTAATTAATACTGAAATCTCTTTTTTAATACAGCATCTTATAATAAAAAAACTAACAATTCAGCACAGCAACTATCCTGCTTATACAGCATAAAATCATCTTCCCTCCTCGTTAAGCAGATTTACTTACTCCTTAACAATAGGTTAACTAAAAATATAAAAAACTGCAAAATAATTAGTTCAAAGAACAAACATCTAATATATATTATATAGACACCTGTTTAATCCGATAAAATAGCCTTTAGCAATATTTAAACTTCGTTCATGTAATTATTTTATATTTAGCACAATCGATCGTTTTCACTATTTCACCCATTAATACATTGAGGTTTTTAAAAATGCGGTGTTATTATCCAACCCACAGAAATAAACCTTAAAAATAATTACCAATTAACCCTCTATTAATCCGCTTTTGGCGGCGTGTTTACTGATAATGTTTTTTTCTTAAAAGGAGTGATGATGTCTGAATTTATCGAAAGCCTGCGCAACAGAATTAATGCGCGTAAAAAAATGACCAGCCCGTTATATCAGGTTATTGTTGAGGGAAAAGCAACTCATCGTCTGCTGAAAGAATTTATAATTAACCGTGTACCAATTAAAGAAATCTGGCCACGTCATTTAATGGGCATTGCGCATCGCGTAGGCGATTATAAACTTCGCGCAGGGCTGGTGGAAAATGCATTTGAAGAAGAAACCGGCCATTTTTCTGGGGGCGGCCGTCATTTAAACTCTTTCCTGAATGTTGGCCTTGCGCTCGGCGTTACGCCGGAAGAGGTCAGCGCCAGTCCTTTAATGCCGGAAACAAAAGCGCTGGTAGAAACTAATTTGCGCGACTGTAATGATACCGACGTGCATTTTACTCAGGGACTGGCATCTGTACTGTTTTTAATGGAAGGCCAACCGCCTATTATCAACAGCAACAAAACCAGTATGGAAGTGGTGATGAAAGAGGTTTACGGCCTGCCGGCGGAAGGCTATGACTTCTTTACTCACCATGCTTCCGGTGGCGAAGAAGATGAAGCGGTCAGCGAATTAGAAGATGAGCATACTGCAAACGTAGTTAATCTTCTGGAGAAATATTGCAATACGCCGGAGCTGCAGGAAAAAGCCATTATGGCGCTGGAAAATACGATTGAATTAAGGCATCGCCATTTCCAGGCTATTTATGACAAGCACTACGATTCGTCCGAACCTGTTTATCGCTGGAAACCTTCTGACGCAGCGGGCTACTATCTCTGATAAGTCAATTTTTCGCAGGGTCGCCTGGCCCTGCCTTAACGAGGTAGCCATGTCCCTGAAAATTTATGTCGTGAACGCTTTTTCCGATCGGGCTTTTACTGGAAATCCGGCGGGCGTAGTCCTGCTGGAACAAGAGATGGAAAGCGATAGCCTGAAGCAGATTGTCGCCGAATCACGTCTGCCAGAAATAAGCTTTATCAGCAGGGCTGCGGGTGCGAACGTCTACAAGATACGCTGGTTTACCTCGCAGGTTGAGCTGGATATGTGCGGCCATGGTACGCTGGGCGCCGCGCATATCGTCTTCAGCATCTACCAGCCGCACTGCGACGAGGTAGTATTTGAGACGGTGAACCAGCAGCTACGCGTACGCAAAGCGGACGACTACTATTTAATGACGTTACCGGCCATCACCTGCGAACCCTGTACCGATCCGCAAGAAATAGCAACGGTTACAGAGGCGGTAATACCAGCGGAAAAAATCTATAAGGGCCGCTCTTATTTACTCTGGTTAAAAAGCGAAAAAGAGGTCGCGGATTTTGCTCCTGACGTTGGAAAATTACGCCAGCTGGCGTTGCCCGGCGTTATTATTGCCGCTCCCGGCAACGATAAAGATTATGTTTGCCGTTATTTTGCGCCGCAAAAAGGAATAGATGAAGATCCGGTAACGGGCACAGCGCACTGTACCATTGCTCCGCTGTTCGCCGCGGAGCATCTGAAAAATAAACTGACGGCTTCCCAGCTTTCTCGACGCGGCGGCAGCATTGGCGTGGAAGTCAAAGGAAAAGAAATTGTGCTGACCGGCAAAGCTTTTACCGCTATGGAAATAAAGCTTCTCTGAATCAGCTTCTGTTTTAAAGATAATCAGCCAGGACTTTATATGGAAAAGGCTATTAACATATTATTGCAGCGACGCTCCGTCGCTTCTCTTCCTCTCGCCTGTCAGCCGGCAGAGCTGGAAATGATTTTTCAAAGCGCCCTGACCGCTCCCGATCATCAGGGATTGACGCCCTGGCGTTTTATTACTGTAGCGCAGGATCATAAAGAAAAACTGGCGGAATGCTATTTTCAGGCGCAGCAGGCTGAAGGCATGACTGTCGATGACGCGGCCAAAAAAAACATCAGAGCCAAATTAAATCGGGCGCCGAATATTGTTATCTGTATTTTTTCGCCAAAAGCGCATACCAAAGTACCCGAGAGCGAACAATGGTTAAGTACGGGCGCGGCTATCCAGAATATGATCGTAGCTTCCAGCCTGCTGGGCGGCAATGCATTTTGGGCTACTGGCAATATTGTTTATAGCGCCGGTTTTAAAAACGCGCTGGCGCTGGCGCCGCATGAGCAGGTAGCGGGCGTACTTTATCTGGGGAAAAACACGCATACGGTTTCGCCTAAATACCGGCCCGCTATCAGCGATTTTTTTCGCCCCTTAACGGCCAGGGAATAAATTTATGCGCCCGAATTACTACTCGCTAGCGGGCACGCCGCATCTGCGTGGCAAAAAATGGGGAGAGCTGGCGGGGAATGCGATTAAAGCGCTAATTGAGCAGGATAAAACTCATATTTTCACTACTCCGAAGGCAAGAAAACGCAGAGATAACGAGTGGCAGCGCTACAGCGACATTATCGCCAGCTATCTGCCGGAAACAAGCGATTTTCTGCGCGGCATAGCCGAAGGCGCAGGCTGTAGTATGCAGGATATTATTGCGCTGCAATGCCGCCGCGAATTATCAGCGCCGGGAGATGACTGTAGTCTGATCGCTCAACATAACGCTGACAACGGCTTTATAGCGCAAACCATCGATCTTGCAAAATATAATGAGCCTTACGGCTGTCTGCTGCATGAGTCGGACGAAAAGCAAAACCCGCTTTCTCTGATGTATACCCTGACCGGACTAGCTGGCTATGCTGGCATCAATTGTCATGGTCTGGCGGTTGGTATCAATATGGTGCGATCTGACGACTGGCAGCCCGGGATCCCGCCTTATTTGCTGGTGCGTCATTTGCTATCGCTGAAGACGATGGATGCCTGCCTTGCCGAGCTGGAGAGGCTTCCCCGCGCCTCCTCTCGCTGCCTGACGCTGTTGCAGGAAAACAGGCTGACAACGGTAGAGCTGACGGCGACACAGCTTCGTCATTGGCAGCAGGAGCGCTGCGTCCACACCAATCATTACCTGCATCCTGATTTTCGGGAGGTGGACGCGCGGCTGAAGACGGCTTCGACGGAGGAAAGGCTCTTCCGCCTGAGCGATCTGACGCGCCAGGTAGGGCTTTGTACACAGGCCGATATGCTGGCGGCCTTATCCGATCATGAAGGCAGAGATGGCGCAATTTGCTGTCACGGCTTGCTGCCTTCCGACGCACATACGATAGCGGGCATAGCGCTTATGCCACGTCAGGGCAAAGTCGCCGCGGTAGCTGGCAATCCCTGTCAATCACATCAATTTTATGAGTTTATGCTATGAGTGATAAAAATAGTCGTTTTATTTGCATGGCAGGGGAAATCGTTCCCTATAAAAACGCCACCATAGGTATCGGCGCCGTGGCGCTTAAATATGGTGCGCAAATTTTTGAAGGCATACGCTGCTATAAAATGCGTAACGGTGCTTATAACGTGTTGGCAATGGAACAGCATATTCAACGGCTGTTCGATTCTGCCCGTATTATGCGCATGCCCATTCCTTTTACCGCCGAAGAAATCAAGGCACAGATTATCGCCACGCTGAAAGCGAATAATCTGACCGCCGATAGCTATATCCGACTGGCCTGCTCAGTAGGCGAAGACGGGCCGATTACCAGCACCGGCGATATCCTGGTGTCGATAGCCGCTTTCGCTCAGGGGCGCAAAACTTTCCCCGAGGGGCAAAAAGTGTGCATCAACGGCTGGCAGCGTATCAGCGACGCGCAGATGCCGCCCAGAATAAAGTGCGTAGCGAATTACCAAAACGGCCGTTTGGCGATGCTACAGGCGAAAGAAGACGGCTACGATAACGTTCTGCTGACGGACAGCCGGGGAAAAGTATGCGAGGCGCCGACGGCGACCTTTTTTCTAATCCGCGGCGGCAAATTAATTACACCAGCCGTTACCGATGGGATCCTTGAAAGCATCACCCGCGATATTGTTATCCGTCTCGCGCAGCGCCTCGGCTACACAGTTATCGAGCGTTCAATCGATCGCACGGAACTTTATCTTGCCGAAGGACTGTTCTTCGCCGGCACCGGCGCGGAAATTCTGCCGGTCGGCTCCGTTGACGGCTTCACTATCGCCACCCTGACGAATGAAATTTATCATCAAATTCATCAGGGCTATTTTACGGTTTCCTGCGCCGAAGACGCCGGCTTTACCGATTATTACCATCTGACCAGCCTCTGAGAAAATACTATGCTGACCAACAATCCGCTAAATAATCAGCTTCAGCAATATATTGCGCTTAATCCACAAGCTATTGGCCAACAAATTTCCCTGTTGGAAGAGAGCCTGCGCGAAGGCCAAATCAGCATCTGGAATAAAGCTTTCGATCTTTTGCCTGCCGTGACGTTTATAGATAGCGGCCTGCATCAAAAATATGCTCGCCTGGCCGAAGAGTATCACCAGCTACTAAGAAAACTACTGGTGCTTTACCGCGAAAGACCTGAAGTCCGTTCCTGGTTCAGCTTTCCCCCGCTGGTAGAATCACTCTGTATGCTGGATCCAGGCTACGACAATGAGATCGTTATCTGCCGCTTCGACAGCTACCCGACGGAGGATGGCTTTAAAATACTGGAAAATAATACCGACTGCCCGGCCGGTGTATTGTTTACTCATCATCATCGTCAGGCGATTACCGAACTACCGCTGATTTCGTCCTTTTTGCGCGACAATGTGCAGGTGGCGGGCACGCTGAATCAGTCAGACGAAGCGTTTTTCCATGCTCTGCTGCAGGCGCATGAAAACCGGACCGGACGGCAAATCAGCAAGGCTTTTTGCATCCTTCAACCTGAAGGAAAAATCAGCGCGGAAGTTAAGCTGATGCAGCAGGTGCTTGAAGGAATGGGCATTGTCTGCGTGATTGCCGATCCGGGAAGCCTGACCTATAAAAACGGGCAGCTTTATCACGAACAGACGGCGATAGAGGTTATCTGGAATAAGATCAATACCTGCTATTTCGATGAAATGCTGACGCAGCCCGGCAGAACTGCTGCCCTGATTCGGGCCATTTGCGAAAATAAAGTTACCCACGTTAACTCTTTCGCCAGCCGTTATGTAACTGAAAGCAAACGCTCGCTGGCTTTAATGAAGGACGCTCGTTTTCGTCATCTGTTTACCGCGGAAGAAAATGCCCTGATTGAAAAGCTGCTGCCGTGGGCCTGCGCCATCAGCGAGGCCGAAGTAAGCTACCGGGGCAGTAGGCTGAGTGCCGTCGCGCACGCCCTGGCGAATAAAGACGCTTTCGTGCTGAAAATGCCCTACGACATTCGCGGTGAAGGCGTCATTCTGGGCAAAGACTCGACCGACGAAGTATGGCGACAGGCTGTAGAAAACGCGCGTAAAAACAGAAGTATTTTACAGGAGTATATCGCTATTCAGCAGTGCCCTGTCTATTCGCCCAATACGCAGAATCTCGCCAATTATAATATGAGCCTGGACTTTTTTATGTATAACGGGAAGTTTGCCGGCTTCGGTTCAAAAATAAGTAAAAACCTGAAGGTTAATATTTTCCAGGGCGGAAGTAAAAATATCATCCTCCCTATCCTTTGATTTAAAACTGGAGTAACCAATGAACAAAGAATTATTATTAAAGGCAGGTACTGCCACGGTTTCCGACGCCCTGGATATGCTGAATATTAATAACGGCTTAGGCAGCGCTATTAATCCATTGCGATTCGGCATGCAGTGCGTCGGCCCGGCGTTTACCATACAGGTGGAAGCCGTGCAGCCGGGAGAGTCGGGAAAAGCCGCAGATTATATCGACGACGTCGCCGCCGGCGAAGTTATTGTTATAGCTAACCGCGGCGTTACCGAAAGTACCGTCTGGGGCGATATTCTGTCCCGGCTGGCCGTACGCAAAGGCATCGCGGGAACCGTGATTGACGGCGCCTGCCGTGATGCTGACGGCATTGCCACCTCCGGTCATCCGGTGTTTGCGCGCGCGGCCTATATGAAATCAGGCAAAGGCCGAACCATGCTGAAAGCCATCAACGTGCCGGTAAAAATAGGCGAAACTACGGTAGCGCCGGGTGATATCGTTTGTGCCGACAGCTCCGGCGTGGTGGTTATTCCGCAGGATAAACTGGCTCAGGTAGAAAAGCTGGTCAGCGAAATTATTACGATGGAAACAGAGGTTGAAGCTTTAGTTGAGCAAGGCATGGCGCTTAAAGAGGCTCGCGAAAAACTTAATTATAACCGCTACGGTCTTAAGATCCCCTCATAAATAAGGAGCTAAAGTGAAAATGCAAAACTCGCTGGAAATTATCGATGTCACGCTGCGGGACGGCGGTTACGTTAATAACTTTCACTTTTCTGAAGATGATGTACAGAGCATAGTTTATCATCTGGATAAAGCGCATATTAACTATATCGAGCTGGGCTACCTTAAAGGTTCGCCGTTTAATATTAAAAACTGTGGTTTAACTTCAAATATTACGCCCGACCTTTTTCAACGGTTAAAAACGCTGCCGAAACAGGCGAAGCTGGGAGTGATGGCACATCCCAAAAACGTTGTCAGTGAGGATATTTCCCGGCTGGTCGACGTTGGTCTGGATTTAATCCGTATCTGTATCACACCGCAAAATATCGAACAGGCGCTGACGCTTATTACATGGAGCAAAAAACAGAACCTGAAAGTTTGCGCCAACTTTGTTCGCATGAGCCGTTTCCAACTGAAAGAAGTGATCGACAATATGCGCCGGTGTGAAGAAAGCGGCGCGGACGTTATCTACGCTGCCGATTCGCTGGGTAATATGCAGCCGAAGGATGTGACCGCGCTAATGGCGGGTATGAAGGCCCTACTGAACACGAACACGGGATTTCATCCTCACGATAACCTGGGGCTGGCCGGTATTAACGCCCTGACGGCGATAAAAGCCGGCGCCAGCATCATTGACGGCTCTTTGCTCGGCATGGGCAAAGGCGGCGGCAATTTACGAACCGAAGTGATAGCGCATCTGTTAAAAAATGATGCCAGTCTGAAACTTGATTTAGATATCGACTCGTTAATCGAAGCGGCCAGCTATGTCAGTAAATACCAACTCAGACAGGTTAACAAAGGCGGGAATTTATTCCAGTCATATCTGGCAATGAAAAATATGACGGTCGAAGAAGGTGACGCTATTTATCAAAATGCGTTAGCAAACCACTCGGGAAACTGGGTAGAAAGGATCGCCGAAAATATCTGACACCGAGGCAAGACATGCACGCTATCGTTTTTATTCGCAGCCCGCTTTTCGATATTTATCAATGGCGGGTCAGCCATGCTATTCATCTGCACGTTATTGCGCAGTGTGATTTACCTGAAACTTCGCGCTTCGCCTCTTTTTACCGCACGGAAGACATCGATCGCGACAGTGAAGTCGCAGTCTGGATTGAAAAGCTGATCGCCGCTCAGCCTGTCGATTATGTCGTTTGTCATTCAGAGTACGATCTGATCCGCAGCGCGCAGCTCAGAGAAAGGTTGGGGATCGAGGGCCAGCGGCCTGAATCGGCGCTCGCCTATCGTGATAAAGCGCTGATGAAAGCGTACTGCCGCCGACAGGGCATCAGGGTCGCTGACTGGCATACCGTGGTCGACCGCGCAGATCTGGACGCGGCGCTAGGCCAGATCGGTTTCCCCTGTGTGATCAAACCGGTCGACGGCGGCGGCTCGCGTAATACCAGCGTTCTTCGCCACGCCAGCGAGATCGACGAAGCCGCCCTGTGCTTCCCTTTACTGGTTGAACAGTTTATCGAGGGAAGAATGTATCACGTTGATGGCCTGGTCGAGCAAGGCGAGATAGCTTTCGCCACCGTCTCTTTCTATACCACCAGCTGTCTTGCCTGGCAGCAGGGCATGCCGCTGGGCAGCGTGATGATCGAAGCCGGCTCAGCAATAGATACCCGGATGAAAGAGCAGGTCCGTCGGGCGATTGCTGCGCTGCCTTTCGTGGCACAGATGGCTTTTCACGCCGAGTTTTTCCTTACGCCAGCTGACAAAATCGTGCTGTGCGAAATCGCGGCCCGCTCCGGCGGAGCGTTGGTGCCGCAGACAATTGAAAAGGCCTGGGGTATCAATATCAACGAGCGTTGGCTGCGCCAACAGCAGGGAGAAAAGCAGGCGCTACGTCTTCCCGACGCCGCTTTACAGCAGAGCGGCTGGTTTTTACTGCCGCCCCGCAACGGCCTTCTGCACCGTCTGCCAGCCACGGAGCCGCCTTTCGACTGGCTCAGCCACTATCGTTTTAACGCGTCGGCAGGCCGCTATCGGGGCGCAGATTCCAGCGTCAGTCATATCGCTGCCGGGGTAATTTCCGGCCGCTCCAGCCAGGAAGTAGAGGAGCGAATGGCCACCTTTAGTCGCTGGTTAAATGACAATATGGAATGGGAGGCCTGATGGTTAACCGGAAATATTACCTTTGCGCGCTGGGCTATTATCTTAATATCGGCATTCTGGGGGTTTATATCCCCTGGAAGCTGCTGGAGCTGACGGGCGCCGCGACCGCGATCGGCGCCATGCTATGCATCAGGGCGCTGCCGGGATTGCTGATCGGCTCGCTGACCGGGAAACTGGTAGACAGGCTGGACAAGCGCAGGATGGTGGCTTTCGCCTGTCTGCTCAGCGCGTTGTTTATGGGGCTGTTTATTATTTTCCAGTCAGCATTAATGAACGTAGCTGGCCTGTATGCCGTTATCGCGGTCGCCAGCCTGTCCAATACGATTTTCCTCGCCGCCATTCGTTCTTATCTGCATGTCGTGACACAAACCCAAAATCTGGGCATGGCGAACAGCAGATTTGAGATGTCCATCCAGCTTGGCAATATTATCGGCACGGCGGCTGGTGGCGCACTGACGGCTTTAGCTTCGCCCGGCCTCACGTTCGGGCTGGCAGGCGTTATCCTGACAGTCGTAGCCATGCAGGCCGTGCGCCTGCCCGCTGCGCTCCCTGCATCCACCGACAATGATAGCGCCTCTAAGCACTGTGCCGAACGGTCACTTTTCCGGCAGGCGGGCGTGCTGCCTGCTCTGCTGGTGATGCTTATCCCCATGACCTTCCTGCAAATGTTCAATATCTTGCTGGGGCCGATCGGTAAAGAAAGCATGCAGGTGACCGCAGAAGGCTTTGGCTATCTGAATGCGGCCTATTCTGTCGGTGCCATGGCGATGAGCCTCGCGCTCAGCCGCCGCCTTCATGCGCGCTCTTCCTTTTTACTCTTTATATCAGGCCTGAGCGTGGCGCTCTTTAATATGCTTTTGCCGCTGAGCGATTCGCTCGGCGAAGGTATTGCCGCCACTTTGCTGATCGGCGCCACCATCGTTTGGGCCAGGGTCACAGCCAACGCCCTGCTGATGCGGCATGTGACCTCCTCGCAGGCTGGGCGCCTTCAGGCCGTTATTTTAAATATGCACTATTGCACCGTTTTTATTGCCGGCCTGGCTTTTGGCTACCTGGCGGATAAATTCGGCTATCTGCCGCTTTACTCCGGCCTTTGCGCGCTGGTCGTCCTGCTGATGTTTATATGGCTCGCGGTCACCGCTCTGGCTAAAAGAAAATCGCCTTCCACTCTTTTAAGCTTGTCTGACGCGGGGAAAAAATGAGTCGCTTCGTAACCAATGAAAAAGCCTTACAGCTGAAGAATCACACCCTATTCACCACGCTCGATTTTATCTGCGACGCGCCTAAATTAGATCGCGCGGTCGCGGAAGAAATCAGGGCGCTTTCAGTCGCCTACACGGAGGGCATTCTGCAGGCCGTCAAGGGCTACTTTAACGGCGACTGGATCGAGTTCGCTCGCTGGCTGGGCTTTTCCGCAGAGCATATTGAGGTCATCGACTGGTTTTCATGCTTCACCTCGCCAGCTTCCTATATGCGCGTGGATATCGCCGGGGAAATAGATAACCCACGCATGGTCGAGCTGAATGCGGGGCCGAATGTTGGCGGTCTGGCTTACTCCGTCGCTCATCGCATCTGCCGTCCCGGTGGCAATACCGATCCGCTTTATCAGTGGGCAGCCTGGCTTCATCAACTCGTGCAGGCGCAGCAGACCCACAGCCGCCCGTTTGTCGCCGTGGTGGAGGAGAGCCGCGTACTGCCGCAAATCACGCCGGTCGCTACGTTGATGGTTGCCGAGCTGCAACGTTGGGGCATCGATGCCGAGCTGGTTTCCCATCGCGATCTGATCCTACAGGAACAGGGCCTTTTTCTTGCCGGGAAGCAGGTAACGCATCTTTATTGCCTGTTCGATCTGGTGGATGTGGTTAACGCGCCTGAAGAGTATCAGCCGCTGTGCCAGGCGCTGCAAAAACAGCAAGTTATTTTACCGGCGGGGTTCGAAGGTCGTTTAATCGGCAATAAACTATGTATGACGCTTGTGCATGATGAACGCTTTCGCCCGTTCTTCAATGAGGCGCTTTATGAAAAGCTGCAGGCTTTTATTCCTTATACGTGGCGCTTCGACGAGGTGAAGCTGGATAGCTTAAGGCAACAGCGGGAAGAATGGATTGTCAAACCCGCCCATGGCTATGGCGGCAACGACATTCTGTGCGGCTGGGAGCTGGAGCAGGAAACATGGGAGCGTCAGCTGACGGCCATTCTGGCGCAGAAACTGCCCTATGTTGTCCAGCGCAGGGTGCCTATCGCCAGCTATTCAGTCACCGCTTTCAGCGTGGCGCAGCAGGAAGAGTACGCGATGCAGGCTAAATGTTTGCTGGGAGTTTACATTATGAATAACGAGCTGGGCGGCGGATGGTGGCGGGCTGGGCGGCCAGAACGCTCCGATATTATTAATACAAGCCAGGGCGCGCTTGCGGGCAACGTGATGTTACGGGGCGCTTCGGTATGACGGTGTTGATACTTTGCCGTGAGCGAACGGAAGACGTGGTGAAACTGCTGGGCGGACTGGCGGCAAAAGGCATCACCGCCTGCGCGGCCTCGCCCGCCGAAGTTTCATTCAGCATGCAGAGCGGAAAGGCGCTGAAGGTCTACGTGGGAAGTGAGCCGATCCGGCCCGTTCTGGTGTTCGGCTGGGTTTCGCTGCAGGCCCGCGAAATGGGATTGGCTCTGCTTCAGGCATTTGAAAAAGCCGGCGTGCCGGTGATCAATAGCGCGGCCGTGCTCAGCGCAGGCCAGAGCAAAATGATTAACAGCATCGTTCTGCATCATCATGGCTGTCGCCATGCCGATACGATCGTAGTCACCAACGAGGCAGCGCTGAATAAGCTGCTGCCTGAAGTCGGCTTGCCGTGCGTAGTAAAACCGCTGATCGGCGCTAAAGGCATGGACGTTAGGCTTATCAAGAACGCCGAGGAACTCTGGCGCCACGCACGCCTACAGTTCGCGCGCGGTGACGCGGTTTACCTGCAGCGAGAGCTGGCCAAACCTGACAGAGATATTCGCGTCAGGGTATTTGATTACGAGGCGGACTTCGCTTTTTATCGCTATCTTTCGCCTGACGGCTTTACCACCAATCTTTCTACTGGCGGCGCCTGGCAGGCCTGCGAACTGACCGGAGAAATGAAAGCTGTGGCTGAACGCTGTGCCCGACTGATGCAGGCGCCCGTTTGCGGAGTTGATTTAATCGAAACAGAGGACGGTTTCAGCGTAATCGAAGTTAATACCACTCCCGCATTCAGCTGGCCAAATGACGACAACGTCGAGGATGTTTGCCGATTGATCGAAAATCGCCTGGGCGCGGCTTAAGAAAACCACTAAGCGATAGCGGTACGCCAACGCTATCGCATTTTACCCCCTCTATTTTTACGCTTTGCGGCCCGTCTCTGGCTTTTACCTGTGACAGCATCGATCGCGCTGCGTTACTATAGCCCTCAGAAAAAGGCGCCGCTCTCGTGCCCGTCACCTGCGCTGACCTCGCTGGCGCGCCTGCCCAATCACCGTTTTGAAGTAAAACTCAGCGTCCCGCGCCGACTTTATATTCAATGGACTGGAAAAGAAGACCTGATAATGACCACTGACAATCTTTCTTCCCATACGCCCATGATGCAGCAGTACCTGCGTCTGAAAGCCGAGCATCCGGAGATCCTGCTGTTCTACCGCATGGGCGATTTTTACGAGCTGTTTTATGACGATGCTAAACGCGCCTCTCAGCTGTTGGAAATCTCGCTGACCAAACGCGGCGCTTCCGCTGGCGAACCGATCCCGATGGCTGGCGTCCCGCATCATGCCGTGGAAAACTACCTCGCGAAACTGGTGCAGCTGGGCGAGTCGGTGGCGATCTGCGAACAGATCGGCGATCCGGCGCTGAGCAAAGGCCCGGTCGAGCGTAAAGTGGTACGCATCGTCACGCCCGGCACCATCAGCGACGAAGCGCTGCTGCAGGAGCGTCAGGACAATTTGCTGGCGGCCATCTGGCAGGGTTCGCGCGGCTTCGGCTACGCCACGCTGGATATCAGCTCCGGCCGCTTCCGCCTGGCGGAGCCGAGCGATCTGGAAACGATGGCGGCAGAGCTACAGCGCACCAATCCGGCGGAGCTGCTCTATCCCGAAGATTTTGCCGCCATGTCGCTGATTGAAAATCGTCGTGGCTTACGTCGTCGTCCGCTGTGGGAGTTCGAGGTGGATACCGCGCGCCAGCAGCTGAACATGCAGTTCGGCACCCGCGATCTGAACGGTTTCGGCGTCGAGCAGGCGCAGTTTGCGCTGCGTGCGGCAGGCTGCCTGCTGCAATATGTAAAAGATACCCAGCGCACCTCGCTGCCGCATATCCGCTCGCTGACGATGGAGCGTCAGCAGGACGGCATCATCATGGACGCCGCCACGCGCCGCAATCTGGAAATCACCCAGAACCTGGCGGGCGGCATCGATAACACGCTGGCTTCGGTGCTGGACAGAACCGTCACGCCGATGGGCAGCCGCATGCTGAAACGCTGGCTGCATATGCCGATCCGCGACACCGCAACGCTTATCAACCGGCAGCAAAGCATCGGCGCGCTACAGGATTTTACCGCCGAGCTGGCGCCGCTGCTGCGGCAGGTCGGCGATCTGGAGCGTATCCTCGCCAGGCTGGCGCTGCGCACGGCGCGCCCGCGCGATCTGGCCAGGATGCGTCACGCTTTTCAGCAGCTGCCCGGGCTGGACGCGCTGCTGGTTGACAGCGACGTGCCGCATCTGCAAACGCTGCGCCAGCAGATGGGCCAGTTCGACGAGCTGCGCGAACTGCTGGAAAACGCCATTATCGATGCACCGCCGGTGCTGGTGCGCGACGGCGGCGTGATTGCGCCAGGCTATAACGAAGAGCTGGACGAGTGGCGCGCGCTGGCGGACGGCGCCACCGACTATCTGGACAAGCTGGAAATCCGCGAGCGTGAAAAGCTGGGGCTGGATACGCTCAAGGTCGGTTTTAACGCCGTGCACGGCTACTATATTCAGGTCAGCCGTGGGCAAAGCCATCTGGTGCCGATCAACTACGTGCGCCGCCAGACGCTGAAAAACGCCGAGCGCTATATTATCCCCGAGCTGAAAGAGTATGAAGACAAGGTTCTGACCTCGAAAGGCAAGGCGCTGGCGCTGGAAAAGGCCCTTTACGACGGGCTGTTCGATCTGCTGCTGCCGCATCTGGAAGCGCTGCAGATCAGCGCCGCCGCGCTGGCGGAGCTGGACGTATTGAGCAACCTTGCCGAGCGCGCCTGGACCCTGAACTTCAACTGTCCGACCTTTACCGATAAGCCAGGCATCAGACTGACCGGCGGCCGTCATCCGGTGGTCGAGCAGGTGCTGAAAGAGCCGTTTATCGCCAACCCGCTAACGCTGTCACCGCAGCGCCGCATGTTGGTGATCACCGGGCCGAACATGGGCGGTAAAAGCACCTATATGCGCCAGGCCGCGCTGATAGCGCTGATGGCCTTTATCGGCAGCTACGTTCCGGCGGAAGAAGCGGTAATTGGCCCCATCGACCGCATCTTCACCCGCGTTGGCGCGGCGGACGATCTCGCCTCCGGTCGCTCAACCTTTATGGTCGAAATGACCGAAACCGCCAATATTCTGCATAACGCGACGGAATACAGCCTGGTATTGATGGACGAGATCGGCCGCGGCACCTCGACCTACGACGGTCTTTCTCTTGCCTGGGCCTGCGCGGAAAGCCTGGCGAACCGCATCAAAGCGATGACGCTGTTCGCCACGCACTATTTCGAGCTGACCACGCTGGAAGAGAAGATGGAAGGCGTCGCCAACGTGCATCTGGATGCCGTGGAGCACGGTGACACTATCGCCTTTATGCACAGCGTGCAGGACGGCGCGGCCAGCAAAAGTTACGGACTGGCCGTTGCCGCGCTGGCAGGCGTGCCGAAAGAAGTGATCAAGCGCGCGCGGCAGAAGCTGAAAGAGCTGGAAGCCAGCTCGGCCAGCGCGGCCGCAGGCAGCGCGGAAGGCCCACAGCTGCCGCTGCTGGTTGAAGAGACGTCCCCGGCCGTTGAGGCGCTGGAAGCGTTAGATCCCGACACGCTGTCGCCGCGCCAGGCGCTGGAATGGATCTATCGTCTGAAATCGCTGGTTTAGTTGCAGGCTGATGGTTTAAGCGCAGGCCCGCCTCACGCGGGCCTTTTCTTTGCAATGGAACTATCCCCCTCCTCTCTCCCACGTAATGACAGTGATAAAGCGTTAGCGGTCTGCATCGCGCCGTTTTGTCCGCGTCATTTCATCTAATCCAGTGGAGAGTGTCATGAATTTAAGAGTGAATCCCGTTGGGATAAACAGCGAGGCGATTAACGCGGGACAGTTCTCCGCGCGCCCGGGTAAAGCGCAGAACGGCAGCCTCGCCGCAGCACCGGAAAAGTCCAGTCTGTTGCAATACGGCGGCGCGCAGGGCACCACTACGCAGAAAAGCTCTACGGCCTCGCTCAGTGCCGATTATAAAACGCTGATCGATTCGCTGTTAAAGCAGGGCAAGGAGGAGCTGAGCAAGCTCAAGGAGCAGCTGGCGCAGCAGCAATCTTCAGGCACCGGCGCGCAAAACGGCTCCCCTTCGGCCAACAACACGCAGAACGTGATGTCGCAGCTGCAAATGCTGCTCGACAGCATTACCAAACTGCTTAAACAAAGCCAGGAGAGCCAGCAGTCGTCCGGCAACAGCAGCACAACCGATACGCAACTCAGCAGCGCGCTGTCTCAGCTTAAGGAGCTGCTCTCTTCGCTGGGTGCGACGGCCACAGGCGCAACCGGCACTGCCGATGCGAACGCCGGCGGGCAGACGATGCCAGCCAGCGAAAAGGACACCAGCGTTCCGCCTTCCAGCAGCACGCTGTTTAAAAACATGGATGGCGACAACCGCACCGCCGATCAAATCATCAACGAGAACCCGGTGTTGAAAAATCTGGGCAATCAGAAAGATATCAAGCAGAGCGAGCTGAAAAAGCAGTTCGGCGACTGGACGGCCAATAACCCGGACGAGAAAAGCCGGGCGCTGGCCGCCAAAAACATGTCATACTTTTTAAATAACGTTAAGGCGCTGGATAACCGGGAAGGCGGCGATCGCGGTAAAATCTCCACTAACGGCAAAATCGAAGGCCTTACCAAAAGCGGCGATGCCCGTCACGGGACGGAAGCGGCGATCGTCAAAGACGTGGCGGAACAGGGACTGGACAAAGCCTTTCCCAAAGACGGCCGTTTAACCACCACCAACGACGAAATGGTCAACCTGAACGGCACCAATAAAAGCGGTTTTCAGGGCATTTGCCTGAAGCTGGGCAAGGCGCTGGCCTTTATTCCTGGACTCAGCAACGTGCTGACCGGGATGGGTCGCGCAGAAAGTACCAATCCGTGGGATGTGATCAAAGGCGGCATCGTGGGCGGCGTGAAAACCGCGTTTGACGCGCTAAAAGGCATGGCGCAAGGGCTGTTGACCGGCAAAGTTACGCCGATGCAGATGTTGATGAGCGCTTATAAAGGCGCGGTGATGGATACCTATGCGATGCAGGATGTGAAATCCGACGCAAAAGAGAAAGTTAAGGAAGTTGTCTGATTTACAGGCAATAAAAAAGCGGTGGTTTGCACCACCGCTTTTCGCTTTCACTCTTTAAGCGCCCGCATTATTCGCGAAACAAGGCTTCAATGTTCAGTCCCTGAGCCTGCAGAATTTCCCGCAGACGACGAAGACCTTCAACCTGAATCTGGCGAACACGTTCACGGGTCAGACCGATTTCGCGACCCACATCTTCTAACGTTGCCGCTTCGTAGCCTAACAGGCCGAAACGACGCGCCAGCACTTCACGCTGTTTGGCGTTCAGTTCGAACAGCCATTTGACGATGCTCTGCTTCATGTCATCGTCCTGGGTGGTATCTTCCGGACCGTTGTCTTTCTCGTCGGCCAGGATATCCAGCAGCGCTTTCTCAGAATCTCCGCCTAACGGCGTGTCAACTGACGTGATGCGTTCGTTGAGGCGCAGCATACGGCTGACGTCATCAACGGGTTTGTCCAGCTGTTCGGCAATTTCTTCCGCGCTTGGCTCGTGATCCAGCTTGTGGGCCAGTTCGCGGGCGGTACGCAGATAGACGTTCAGCTCTTTAACAATGTGGATTGGCAGACGGATGGTACGGGTTTGATTCATGATCGCCCGTTCAATCGTCTGACGGATCCACCAGGTAGCGTAAGTAGAGAAACGGAACCCACGTTCAGGGTCAAATTTCTCTACCGCGCGGATCAGGCCCAGGTTACCTTCCTCAATCAGATCCAGCAAAGCCAGACCACGATTGCTGTAACGACGGGCGATCTTCACTACCAGACGTAAGTTACTTTCAATCATGCGGCGACGAGACGGAATGTCACCACGCAGAGCACGACGAGCGAAGAAAACTTCTTCCTCTGCCGTAAGGAGTGGTGAATAACCGATCTCCCCCAGGTAGAGCTGCGTCGCATCCAAAACACGTTGTGTAGCGCCTTGTGACAACAGCTCTTCTTCAGCTATATCGTTATCAGCAGGTTCATTTCCGACAAGAGCCTTCTCATCAAAAATCTCAGCTCCGTTTTCGTCGAATTCCGCGTCTTCATGTAACTCATTAACTTTCAGCGTATTCTGGCTCATAAGCGGCTCCTACCCGTGATCCCAGGGCAGAACAACCAGGGTTCTGCCGGTTTATCGCTGCGGCAAATAGCGCAACGGGTTTACGGATTTCCCCTTGTAACGAATTTCAAAATGCAATCTAACCGAACTGGTGCCGGTACTGCCCATTGTCGCAATCTTCTGACCCGCTTTTACTTCCTGCTGCTCGCGGACCAGCATCGTGTCGTTATGGGCATATGCACTCAGGTAGTCATCATTATGTTTGATGATAATCAAGTTGCCATAACCGCGCAGCGCATTCCCGGCATACACAACGCGCCCTGAGGCGGTTGATACAACGGGCTGTCCTCGCGATCCCGCGATATCGATACCTTTATTGCCGCCTTCGGAAGCAGAAAAGTTATCGATAATCTTCCCGTCGGTCGGCCAACGCCAGCTGCCTACCGGAGTAGAGCTGTTCGTTGTGCTGCTGACGGTCGGAGCACTTACCGGCGCTGTCGTCGTTGCGACAGTATTTGTACCGGCTGAAGGTAACATTTTACCCTCACTTGGTTTACCTGAATCCTCAGAATACGTAATAACCGGCTGACGTGCAACCGTTGTGCTCTTCATTTGCGCAGTGGTCGGCTGAGTGGGCACGCCGCCCGCCGTTGCATCCGCTGCGGTGATGGCATTGCCGCCGGTCAGGGTGCCGCCGGAGCCGTTACTAACCTGCAACTGCTGGCCCACATTGAGGCTGTAAGGCGCAGAGACGTTATTTCGTTCGGCTAAATCACGGAAATCGTTGCCGGTAATCCAGGCAATATAGAACAGCGTATCGCCGCGTTTAACGGTGTAAGTTTCGCCGCTGTAGCTACCTTTCGGAATATTCCCATACGAACGGTTATAAATGATACGCCCATTTTGCGTAACAACATTTTCACTTCTGCCGCCGCTCGCGACGGGCGCGGCGCGGCCGGAGCCGGAGGCTATCGGCGGTGGCTGGGTGATTAATCCCCCGCCGCTGTTGGCGCTGCCGTTGCCGCCTACCGAGCTGATTGGCGCCTGTGCGTTATCGCTGGAACAGCCAGCTAACCAAAAACCAACGAGTGAAACCGCCGCAATACGGCGTAATTTTACTACCGGGCTTCCCGTGCTCATTTATATCCCCCGCTACGGCAAAACTGTGCGGCCGCGCTCGGCTAAACCTGCGCCAGCAGCATTAAATTCTGAATAGATTGAATAGTAACAATATCGGCCGTCGCGTGCCATTAACAGATAGAAGCCATTAACAGATGCGTACAATTGGCCGGGCGCTCAGGCCAGATCGCCCTGCACCAGCGGCACAAATCGCACCGGCTCAATGGTTTCCACCAGAAATTCGCCGTTTTTACGGGTGATGCGCTTGAGCTGCTGCTGTTCGTCGCCGACCGGCAGCACCATGATGCCGCCCTCATCAAGCTGGTTCATCAGCTCGACCGGGATCTCCGGCGGCGCAGCGGTAACGATAATCGCATCGAAAGGGCCGCGCGCCGGCCAGCCCTGCCAGCCATCGCCGTGACGGGTGGAAACATTGTGCAGATCGAGCTGCTTCAGCCGCCGTTTCGCCTGCCATTGCAGGCCTTTGATACGTTCGACAGAGCAAACATGCCCGACAAGATGCGCGAGGATAGCGGTTTGATAGCCCGAACCGGTGCCGATCTCCAGCACGCGCGACTCGGGTTTCAACGCCAGCAGCGAGGTCATTTTCGCCACGATATAGGGTTGGGAAATGGTTTGCCCGGAGCCAATCGGCAGCGCCGTATTATCCCAGGCTTTATGCTCGAAAGCTTCATCAACGAAACGCTCGCGCGGCACCGCTTCAATCGCCTTCAGCAAGGCTTCATCCGTAATGCCCTGCTGGCGCAGCTGGTCCAGCAGCGTTTCAATGCGGCGGTTTACCATTCGTTTTCAACTCCCGAACTGGCTAACCATGAAGCAACGACCTCCTGCGCGCCATGCGCGGTGAGATCGACATGCAGCGCGGTTACCGACACGTAACCTTCTTCGACGGCGGCAAAGTCCGTATCGGGACCGGCGTCGAACTTTTCACCCGGCGGGCCAATCCAGTACAGCGTATGGCCGCGCGGATCCTGTAGCGGGATAGCCTGATCGCTGGGATGACGGCTGCCGCAGCGGGTCATGCGGATACCTTTAATTTCGCTGAGCGGTAAATCCGGCACGTTGATGTTCAGGATCCGGCCGGTGCGCAACGGCTCGCGCTGCAGCGCCCGCAGCAGAGAACAGGTTACGGCGGCGGCGGTGTCGTAATGCTGATGCCCGTCCAGCGAGACGGCCAGCGCGGGCAGGCCCAGATGGCGCCCTTCCATCGCCGCCGCCACGGTGCCGGAATAGATGACGTCGTCGCCCAGGTTCGCTCCCGCATTAATGCCGGAAACGACGATATCCGGTTTGGGGCGCATCAGCGCGTTCACGCCCAAATAGACGCAGTCGGTTGGCGTGCCCATCTGTACCGCAATATCGCCGTTGGGATAGCTGAAGGTACGGAGCGGCGTTTCCAGCGTCAGCGAGTTAGATGCGCCGCTGCGGTTGCGATCCGGCGCCACCACCTGCACCTCTGCAAACTCGCGCAGCGCGGCCGCCAGCGTCTGAATACCCGGCGCGTGGATACCGTCATCATTACTCAGCAATATTCGCATCTGGAATTTAACCCCTTCTTTTCAATCTGTTGGGTATCATATCATCCCCGACCGCCGCCGGGGCGCGCCTTTTGCGCCTATTCCGCTACGTCCGCCTCGCCGTTCGGCTGGTTAAGCAGTTCGCGCACCAGGCTGGTGGCAAAACTGCCCGCCGGCAGCCAGAAGGAAAGCTCGACGGTGACATCATCCCACCAGCTCCAGCGCAAATCACGCGGCACCACCAGCGCGGCGCGGCGAGCCGCCTCTACGCGCTCGCGCGCCAGCAGCGCAATCAGCGCCGTTTCGTGCGTCAGGCTTTGCTGCTCAAACGCCAGCGCCTCGCCCTGGGTGCCCGGATCGCCGCTGCCCGGCAGCGGTGCCGTCACGCGCAGCTCGTTATTCTCCGTGCGCGCCTGCAGCCCAGGCAGCTCTTCTTCGGCGGCCACAAACCAGCTGCCGCGTCCGGTAAGCTGCAATGCATCGCCCGGCATCACGCGGGTCAGCGATCCCATTTTACTCAGGCGATCGCTGACGACCTGATTAAACAGCGCGCTGCGCGCGGCGGAAAGTAAAAAGCTGCGCTTGTTGCGCTCGCGCACGCGGATCTCATCCGCCGCCCAGCGCTGCGCCATAATCAGGTTGTTGTTGGCATGGCCAAAGCGCTGCTCGCCAAAATAGTTCGGGAAACCGCCCTGCGCTATCTGCTGCAGACGCTGCTCAACGGACGCCCGGTCGGAAATCTGACGCAGGATAAGCGTAAAGGCATTGCCCTGTAGCGCGCCGGTACGCAGCTTACGACGATGCCGCGCGCTCTCCAGCACTTCACAGCCTTCCAGCTGAAAAGCGGTAAAATCCGGCGTCTCTTTGCCGGGCACGCGCAGGCAGAACCACTGCTCGGTCACGGCGTGACGATCTTTCATGCCGGCAAAGCTGACGTCGCGCGGATGAATTTTAGCGAACTTTGCCAGCGCCTCGGCCACAAAGCGGGTATTGCAGCCGTTTTTACGAATGCGCACCAGCACCTGCTCACCGTCACCGTCCGGACGGTAGCCCAGATCTTCGATCACCACGAAATCTTCCGGGTTCGCTTTGACCACGCCGCTGGCGGCGGGCTGCCCATAAAGCCAGGCGGTCATTAAGCGTCAGCCTTGATCAGCAGCGCAACGGCTTCACAGGCGATGCCCTCGCCACGGCCGGTAAAGCCCAGCTTTTCAGTGGTGGTCGCTTTCACATTGACGCAGTCCATATGGATGCCCAGATCTTCCGCGATATGAATGCGCATCTGCGGCACGTGCGGCAGCATTTTCGGTGCCTGGGCGATAATAGTCACGTCGACGTTACCAACGCGATAGCCTTTTTTCTCAATCTGGCGCCAGGCTTCACGCAGCAGCTCGCGGCTGTCTGCCCCTTTATAAGCCGCGTCGGTATCGGGGAAAAGCTTGCCGATATCGCCCAGCGCCGCCGCGCCCAGCAGCGCATCGGTCAGCGCATGAAGCGCCACGTCGCCGTCGGAATGGGCCAGCAGCCCTTTCTCATAAGGAATTCGCACGCCGCCAATAATCAGCGGGCCTTCGCCGCCAAACGCGTGTACATCAAAACCGTGGCCGATACGCATTATGCGCTCTCCTTATTATGTAATTGAGTCAGGTAAAAAGCGGCCAGCGCCAGATCTTCCGGTCGCGTCACCTTGATATTGTCGCTGCGGCCGACGATCAGTTCGGGATGATAGCCGCAATATTCCAGCGCGGAGGCCTCGTCCGTGATGGACGCACCTTCCTGCAGCGCCCGCTGCAGACAGCTACGCAGCAGCTCCAGCGGAAACAGCTGCGGCGTCAGCGCGTGCCAGAGCGCCTCCCGCTCCACCGTATGGGCAATTGCCGGCGAGCCGGGTTCCGCGCGCTTCATGGTGTCACGCACGGGCGCGGCCAAAATGCCGCCGATGCGGCTGGTCGCGGTGATCGCCAGCAGGCGGTGTAAATCGTCGGGATGCAGACAGGGACGCGCCGCGTCGTGCACCAGCACCCAACGGGCCTCTGGCGCGGCTTGCAGACCGGCCAGCACCGAGTCGGCTCGTTCTTTGCCGCCGGCGACCCAGCGCACGCGAGGATCCTTAGCGACCGGCAGCGTAAAGAACCAGGGATCTTCTGGCGTGATAGCCACGATAATCTGATTGACCTGCGGATGCGCCAGCAGGCCGTCAATGGCGTGCTCAAGCACGCTCTTGCCGTTAATGCGAAGATATTGCTTAGGACAGGCCGCCTGCATCCGGCTGCCGACACCGGCAGCGGGCACAACGGCAATCACCTCAGTACCTGCGATAGTCATGTTTTATCGTTGTTGATTGGCCTGCGCGTTTTTACTGCGATCCGGCACAAGGCGATAGAAGGTCTCACCGGGCTTGATCATGCCCAGCTCATTGCGCGCGCGTTCTTCGATAGCTTCGGAACCGCCATTCAGGTCATCGATTTCCGCAAACAGCCGATCGTTGCGCGCTTTTAATTTGGCGTTACTGCTCTGCTGCACCGCAACATCGTCGTTAACGCGCGTATAGTCATGTAGGCCGTTCTTGCCCAGCCAGAGCGAATATTGCAGCCAGCCGAGTAGTACAAGTAACAGCAGCGTAAGTTTTCCCATCCCCGCCCCCTGAAAAACGGCTCAATCATCCCATAACTTTTCTCCCGACTCCACTGCGGCCTTGAAATAGCCGCCGTTTGGCGAATCGGTGAGCGTTCCACGGGGCTAAACAGCGTCGTCAGGCAACCTTCTGTTACCACCGGGCGCATTCAGACATCAGATTTTGCCCACGGGCGGGCAAACCTTACCACAATGAGGGCGATTACCAACCGCTCAGCAGCGTAAACAGCAGCCAGAAAAGGCCTATAACCACCACGACGGTGAGCAGGAGCGTCCAAATCAGATGGCCGCGCAGCAGCACGCTGGCGATAATACCGACCAGAACGGAAACGGGCAGCAGCGCGAGAAAGAAGGGCCAGGTATAGAGGAAGAAGAACAGCGTGTTAGAGCCGTAAAGCATAAAAGGGATCGCGAGCGCGAACCAGTAGCAGGCAAAGCCTGCCACTCCACCGGGAAACGACCAGGAAGACTCTTCCTGACCGTCATCTTTGCGGGCCAGCATGGGCGTAACGTTATGCATAAGTATCCTGTTGACGCGTAATACGGCCCGCTCTGAGGCGTTTTGCCGCGGCTATCTCAGGCTTTGATAATATCGCGGTCACGCAGCAGATCTAACACTTGAACCCGTAAATTTGTTACCAATTGTTCGCCATCCAGGCGGATTTCCGGACGTTCCGGCGCTTCATAAACGGCGTCAATGCCGGTGAAATTACGCAGCTCGCCGGCCCGCGCTTTTTTATACAGGCCTTTGGGATCGCGCGCTTCGCAGATAGCCAGCGGCGTGTCGACAAAGACTTCAATAAAGCGCCCTTCCCCAACCATGTCGCGCACCATCTGCCGCTCTTCCCGATGCGGAGAGATAAAGGCGCTCAGAACGATCAGGCCCGCATCGACCATCAGCTTTGCGACTTCGCCGACGCGCCGGATATTCTCTTTACGATCGGCGTCGCTGAAGCCCAGATCGCGGCAGAGGCCGTGACGCACGTTGTCGCCATCCAGCAGATAGGTGCTGACGCCAAGCTGATGCAGCGCCTGCTCCAGCGCGCCCGCCACGGTGGATTTACCGGAGCCGGAAAGCCCCGTAAACCACAGCACCGCGCCCTGATGACCGTGCAGCTGCTCGCGCTCCGCACGCGTTACCGCGTGCGCATGCCAGACGACGTTTTCATCGTGAGCGGCCATTATTGACCGCCTGAAATATCGCGAGCGCCCCAGTGCGGGAAGTGGCGACGCACCAGCGCATTAAATTCCAGTTCAAAAGCGCTGAAATCACCGGTCGCCTGCGCCGCTTCCTCGTTCGGTTCGCGGATCATGCCTGCGCCGACGGTAACGTTGCTCAGACGGTCAATAAAGATCATGCCGCCGGTAACCGGATTCTGCTGGTATTTATCCAGCACCATCGGCTCGTCAAAGGTCAGATCCACCAGACCGATGCCGTTCAGCGGCAGGTTTTCCACCTGACGCTGGGCCAGGCTGTTGATTTCCACCTGATACTGAATTTTTTCGACGCGCGCGCGGGTTTTCTTGCCGGCGATTTTAATATCGAAGCTCTGACCCGGCGCCAGCGGCTGTTCCGCCATCCATACCACGTCCACGCTGGCGGCCTGCACGGGCTTCAGCTCTGTACTGGCATCTACCAGCAGATCGCCGCGGCTGATATCGATTTCGTCCTTCAGCACCAGCGTAATCGCTTCGCCGGCCTGCGCTGCCTGCAAATCGCCGTCAAAGGTCACGATGCGGGCGATGGAAGATTCCACGCCGGATGGCAGCACCTTCACGCGCTGGCCGACCTGTACCGTTCCCGACGCCAGGGTGCCCGCATAGCCGCGGAAATCCAGGTTAGGTCGGTTGACGTACTGCACCGGGAAGCGCATCGGCTGCTGTTCCACCACGCGCTTGACCTCGACGGTTTCCAACACGTCCAGCAGCGTCGGACCGGTGTACCAGCCCATCGCCTCGCTCGCGGAAGCGACGTTTTCCCCTTCCAGCGCCGACAGCGGCACAAAGCGGATATCCAGATCGTTCGGCAGCTGTTCGGCAAAATCCAGATAGTCCTGTTTGATTTGCTCGAACTTCTCTTCGCTGTACTCGACCAGATCCATCTTATTAATAGCCACCACCAGGTGCTTGATGCCCAGCAGCGTGGAGATAAAGCTGTGACGACGCGTCTGATCCAGCACGCCTTTACGGGCGTCGATCAGCAGAATGGCCAGGTCGCAGGTTGATGCGCCTGTCGCCATATTGCGGGTGTACTGCTCGTGCCCCGGCGTGTCGGCAATAATAAATTTGCGCTTTTCAGTGGAGAAATAGCGATAGGCCACGTCGATGGTGATGCCCTGTTCCCGCTCGGCCTGCAGGCCGTCCACCAGCAGTGCCAGATCCAGTTTCTCGCCCTGGGTGCCGTGACGCTTGCTGTCGTTGTGCAGCGAAGAGAGCTGATCTTCATAAATCTGGCGCGTGTCGTGCAGCAGGCGGCCAATCAGCGTGCTTTTGCCGTCGTCGACGCTGCCGCAGGTCAGAAAACGCAGCAGGCTTTTGTGCTGCTGAGCGTGCAGCCAGGCTTCCACGCCGCCCTGGTCGGCAATTTGTTGTGCAATGACGTTGTTCATCTCGGCTCCTTAGAAATAACCCTGGCGTTTCTTCAGCTCCATCGAGCCGGACTGATCGCGGTCGATCACGCGCCCCTGACGTTCGCTGGTGGTTGAAACCAGCATCTCTTCGATGATCGAAGGCAGCGTCTGCGCTTCGGATTCCACCGCGCCGGTTAGCGGCCAGCAGCCCAGCGTACGGAAACGCACCATCCGCTCCTCAATCTTCTCGCCAGGCTGTAAATCGATCCGGTCGTCGTCAATCATCATCAACATGCCGTCGCGTTCCAGTACCGGACGCTTAGCGGCCAGATACAGTGGAACAATGTCGATATTTTCCAGGAAGATATACTGCCAGATATCCAGCTCGGTCCAGTTAGAGAGCGGGAAAACGCGAATGCTTTCGCCTTTATTGATCTGGCCGTTGTAGTTGTGCCACAGCTCAGGACGCTGGTTTTTCGGATCCCAGCGGTGGAAACGGTCACGGAAGGAGTAGATACGCTCTTTCGCGCGGGATTTTTCCTCGTCGCGACGCGCGCCGCCGAACGCGGCATCAAAGCCGTATTTGTTCAGCGCCTGCTTCAGCCCTTCGGTTTTCATAATGTCGGTGTGCTTGGCGCTGCCGTGCACGAAGGGATTGATGCCCATCGCCACGCCTTCCGGGTTTTTATGCACCAGCAGCTCGGCGCCAATCTCTTTTACCGTACGGTCGCGGAATTCGTACATTTCACGAAATTTCCAGCCGGTATCCACGTGCAGCAGCGGGAAAGGCAGCGTGCCCGGATAGAACGCTTTACGCGCCAGGTGCAGCATCACCGAAGAGTCTTTGCCGATAGAGTACATCATGACCGGATTGCCGAACTCTGCCGCCACTTCACGGATGATATGGATACTTTCCGCTTCCAGTTGACGCAGGTGGGTGAGTCGTTTTTGATCCATAACTTTTCCTCAAGCCAAATTCACAACGGCGGACGCCCGCTGCGCTGAATGTTGAAACCACGCCAGCTGCTGATGCAGGTTGACCACTTCCCCTATCACTAACAGGGCGGGCGTTGGCGCACGTTGTGCCAGTTGTTCTAATTCCTGTAGCGTGCCGGTCAGCACCTGCTGATCCTGACGCGTGCCGCGCCCGATCACCGCTACCGGCGTTTGCGCGTCGCGGCCATGGGCAATAAGCTGCGCCGAGATTTCGGCGGCTTTTACCGTGCCCATATAAATAGCCAGCGTCTGCCGCGCGCGAGCAAGCGATGGCCAGTCCATCTCTTCGCCGTCGGCCCGGCAATGGCCGGTGATAAACAGCACGCTTTGCGCATGGTCGCGATGCGTCAGCGGAATGCCGGCATAGGCCGTCGCGCCTGCCGCTGCGGTCACGCCCGGCACCACCTGAAAAGGAATGCCCGCCTCAACCGCCGCCTGAAGCTCTTCGCCGCCGCGACCAAAAATAAAGGGATCGCCGCCCTTCAGGCGCACAACCCGCTTGCCCTTCTTCGCCAGCTCGACCAGCATCCGGTTAGTCTCTTCCTGCGGCACGCTGTGCGCGCTGGCGCGCTTGCCCACGCAGATGCGGTCGGCGTCGCGTCGGACTAAATCCAGCACCTCGTCGCTGACCAGATGGTCGTACAGCACCACGTCCGCCTGCTGCATCACCTGCAGCCCGCGCAGCGTCAGCAGGCCGGCATCGCCAGGCCCCGCGCCGACCAGGATAATTTCGCCCTGGCTCGCCTCCGGATCGTCCAGCTGGCGAGCCAGCGTCTGTTCCGCGCCCGTCAGATTGCCGGAAGCGACCTGGCTGGCGAAAAGACCGTTAAACGCCTTTTCCCAGAAGCGGCGGCGCTCTGACATTTTGCTCAGCCGCTGCTTAACTCTGTCGCGCCAGCTGCCGGCCAGCGCGGCCATCTGCCCCAGATGGGCGGGCAACAGAGACTCAAGCTTTTCACGCAGCAGGCGCGCCAGTACGGGCGCCGTGCCGCTGGAGGAAATAGCCACGACCAGCGGCGACCGGTCGACAATAGAAGGGAAAATAAAGGAGCATTTAGGCTGGTCATCGACCACGTTAGCCAGCAGCCTGCGCTCGCTGGCATCGTCAAAGACGCGGCTGTTCAGTTCGCCGTCGTCGGTGGCGGCAATCACGAAATAGACCAGGTCGAGCTGGGCGCTCTGATAGTCGCGAGCAATCCACTCGACTTCACCGCTCTCCTGCAGCGCCATCAGCTCTTCACACAGTTCGCGTGCGGCAATCTGCACCCGCGCGCCTGCGCGACGCAGCAGTTCGATTTTGCGCGCGGCTACGTCGCCGCCGCCAACCACCAGCACCGGTTTGTTTCGGATGTCTGCAAAAAGGGGAAGATAATCCACGTCAGCCTTGCTAAATAACAAAAAGTTAACGCGACTATAGGGCGGCGGCGGAGGCTTATGAAATTACTAATTGGAATGAGTAGTTACCGAATGGAATAACGTTACGATAAAGCTACGCACAAAATGTGCTTAGCGGAGCGATTTCAGGGGCTTTCAGAAGGATTGTAATTGTGCGGAGCCCGTCACACTTTCATACTGGGACAGCAAAATATTTTCGCTGTTTCGTTACAGGATGACGATTAAGGACGTGACATGTTTTCCCGACTTTGCCTGAGCGCCCTGCTGGCGCTGGGCGTGCTTTCCCCGCTTCACGCCGCGACCAATGAAGGTCAGCTTGCCGAACAGCAGCTGCGCCATATCGCGACTTACTTTCCAGGGCGTATGGCTGGCAGTCCTGCCGAGATGTTAAACGCCGACTATCTGCAACAGCAGTTTCAGCAGTGGGGCTATGAGAGCAATAAAAGAGATTTTACGGCTCACTATCACTATAAATCACAGGATGGCCGCGTTAGCGATCGCAGCGTTATCGCGACATCGGTTATCGCCGCCCGCGCAGGCGAGGTGCCGCAGCAGATAGTTATTCTGGCGCAGGCCGATACCTGGCTGCCGCTAAGCGACAGCGATCGGCAAAAAAATCGCGGCGGCCTGACTTTACAGGGCGCGGACGATAACGCTTCCGGGGTGGCGGTGATGCTGGAGCTGGCGGAGCGTTTACAGTCGATGCCGCTGCACTACAGCCTGCGCTTTGTGGCGCTAAGCGCCTCGGCGCTGCATGGCGAAGAGGATTATCTCGCCCGCATGAAGCCGGAAGAGAAAAAGAACACGCTGCTAGTGATAAAACTAAACGATCTGCTCGTGGGCAACCGGCTCTGGTTCAACAGCGGCACCAACACGCCTGAACCGGTGGCGCGGCAGACGCGCGATCGGGCGCTGGCGCTGGCGCGCTCGGCGCATATTCCTGCCGCCACGCTGGGCAAAGCGGTGAAAAATGAACCGGCGGTAGAGACGTTTGATAAGGCAGGCATTCCGTTGCTGAGCGTTCGCGCCGCCAACTGGGATAAAAAAGGCCATCGGGTGCATACCAGTAACGCGCATTTTCCGCAGGGAAGCTGTCAGCAGCAGGCCAGCTGCGATAACCTTGCCTGGATCGATCGCTGGCTGCCTGGCCGCATCACGCACCGCACGCGCGACAGCGTGAAAATCCTGCTGCCGCTGATCCGCGAGTTAGCCAATCCTCAACCTGAAGCTTAAGGAAGCCTATGTACATTGTCAGTCTGACCTATAACCGCCCGATGCCGGAAGTGGAAGCGGCGCTGGATGCGCATATCGCCTGGCTGGATACTTACTTTGCCGACGGCACCTTTATTGCCGCCGGACGTAAAGATCCCCGTACTGGCGGCGTGATCCTGATAAAGGATATCGATCGCGCTCGGCTGGATCGTATTCTGGCAGAGGATGCTTTTCAGAAGGTGGCGGATTACGAGGTCACTAAAGTGAACGTCACGCGCGGTTCGGCGGACTTTTCTGCGCTGGTGGGACTGTAGGTTTTCGGGAATAAATCAGGGCTGACTCGCATAATAAAGCTTTCGTCATCCCTGATGGAGGCTTTGCTTAGCGAGGTATTGTTAGCATAAATAAATTAGCCTACGATACCCTCATCGTGGTGATTAAATCGCCAATTAAGGAGGGATCTATGAAATATCATCCACCTGAAACGAAACAGCTAACGCCGGAGCAGCGCAAGCTATATCTTAAAATTCAGGCTGAAGAAAATGCTGAAGAGAAACGTTATGCGTCCGATCCTGTCTTGCTGAAACAGGCAGAGGCCTATCACAGAGAGCTGGAACGTATGGTTGAAGAGCGTGCCCAGCCCAAATTTTTACTGCCCGCCTCGAAGGTCAACCAGAGCGTAGCTTCTGGCCATCATGCCATTGATGCGAGCGTTGAGTATTCAGACATTCTGGATCCAGATTCCGCCAGTAAAGGATTTAACCAGTCCGTTCGTGTTCACACTCGCAATAAAAAAGCTTCAATTGCTGTTCATGCCGCTCTTGTGGCCAGCAAGAATAATAAAAAATTCTGAAAGGGAAAGTCAGAAAAATGGTTGCAACAAGGGTAGCAATAACCCCAACATCGAAAATTGAAATCGTATTAGCGCCACAGTTTGAACACGGCGACCGCAAGCAAATTTTAGGTATACCAGGTGAAGCAGCCAACGATATATTTTTAACGGATTTGCCTCAAATGGATGATAACAGCCGTGCATCGTTTGATTATCTTATCCAACAGCTGGCTGAAGAGCTGGATCAAGAAGGCAGAAACAAACCTTCATGGTGTAAGACCAACGGAATGCGTTACGCAGGCGCCGACATCTATGCGCTTTATGACGTATGGCATTACCATAGCGGAGATTGGGATGCGGCACAGGGTCGTTCTGTTTATATTCCTACCGATAGTGGTCATACAAAAGTAAAAGATCTACAGCCCAACCCGTTAGGCATGACCAGCGGGCCTTGCATTCATTTTGCCTGGGAAAATAACGATAAGCGAGTACGGATCCTGGCTTATAGCAAAAGGCATACGCCATACTTCCGGGCATCAGAGCCGGGAAATAATCTTACCTCAAGGATCCTTGCTCCCCTCTGAGCAAAAAGTCATGTTATGCGGCGAACTACCTTATCTGGTTCAGCGTGCGTCAGACAGTATCAGTATAGCCGCAGCAGTGATAAACCTACGTAAGCTCTTGCAGTACCAAACCTATAGAAAACTGCTGGATATCTGCTTCAGCGGCGCCAAAGAAAACTATCGCTGGGTATGGATGTGTAATAAAGACAAGGATTGGCGGGTTTTAATAATTTGTTTGTAATGAGGGCGGAAGATAACCTCCGCCCTTTAACGTTATTCGTGCAGGCCGCACTCGCGCTTCAGGCCGAAGAAGCGCGTTTCTTCTTCCGCCATGCCCGGCTCCCACTTCCGCGTGGTGTGCGTATCGCCAACCGACAGATAGCCCTGATCCCACAGCGGATGATAGCCCAGGCCGTGCTCCTTCAGATACTGATAAACCTGGCGGTTGTCCCAGTCGATAATCGGCAGCACCTTGAACACGCCGCGCTGAATAGCCAGCACCGGCAGATGGGCGCGGCTGCTGGACTGATCGCGACGCAGACCGGCAAACCACGTCTGCGCATGCAGCGTTTCCAGCGCGCGGTTCATCGGCTCAACTTTGTTGATCTCGTTGTAGCGTTCGATACCTTCCACGCCCTGCTCCCACAGCTTGCCGTAGCGCGCTTCCTGCCACGCCGCGCTCTGTTCGGCGCGGAATACCTTCAGGTTCAGACCGAGCTTATCGGTCAGCTCGTCAATAAACTGATAGGTTTCCGGGAACAGATAGCCGGTATCGGTCAGGATCACCGGAATATCCGGCTTCGCCTGGGTCACCAGATGCAGACTCACCGCCGCCTGGATGCCAAAGCTGGAAGAAAGCACCGCCTCGCCGGGCAGATTTTCGAGCGCCCAAATAACGCGATCCTGTGCCGACAGCTTTTCCAGCCTGGTGTTGATTTCCGCCAGCGCCATTACGCGTTCGACTTTGGGTAGTGCATTCAGTGCCGAGAGATCGAGTACAGCCATTTCGCGCCTCCGTTATGCCCAAAAATCGCGAGCCGGATCGAGAACAGGTTCCACCACGCCAGCGCGGATAGTGAAATCGCCAAAGCCTTCGTCCGCTTCGCGTTCTTTTGACCAGCGACCCAACAGATGATCGAGGGTAGTTAAAATTTCATCTTCGGTAATGTTTTCACGGTACATACGCGGGATGCGCGTGCCGATGCGGTTGCCGCCCAGATGCAGGTTATAGCGCCCCGGCGCTTTGCCGACCAGGCCGACCTCGGCCAGCAGCGCGCGGCCGCAGCCGTTAGGACAGCCGGTCACGCGCAGGACGATATGCTCACCGCGCACGCCGTGCGCCGTCATCAGCTCTTCCACGCGGGTCACGAACGACGGCAGAAAACGTTCGGCTTCCGCCATCGCCAGCGGACAGGTCGGGAACGCCACGCAGGCCATCGAGTTTTCGCGCTGCGCGGTGACGTTTTCCATCAGGCCGTGCTCGCGGGCCAGCGCTTCGATCGCCGGCTTGTGCGCTTCCGGCACGCCCGCCACAATCAGGTTCTGATTGGCGGTCAGGCGGAAGTCGCCTTTGTGCACCTTCGCAATTTCGGCCAGGCCGGTTTTCAGCGGACGGCCCGGATAGTCCAGCAGGCGGCCATTTTCAATAAACAGCGTCAGATGCCAGTTGTTATCAATCCCTTTCACCCAGCCGAAACGGTCGCCGCGCGTGGTGAATTCATAAGGGCGGATCGGCTCGAAGGTCAGGCCGGCGCGGCGCTCCACTTCCTGCTTAAAGGTTTCCACGCCCACGCGCTCCAGCGTGTACTTGGTTTTGGCGTTTTTACGATCGGTACGGTTGCCCCAGTCGCGCTGCGTGGTGACGACCGCTTCCGCGACGTCGAGGATTTTTTCGACCGGCAGATAGCCAAACTCGCTGGCGGTGCGCGCGTAAGTCGCTTTGTTGCCGTGATCGATAGACAATCCGCCGCCCACCAGCAGGTTAAAGCCGACCAGCCTGCCGTTCTCGGCAATGGCAATAAAGTTCAGATCGTTAGCGTGCAGATCCACATCGTTATGCGGCGGCACCACTACGGTGGTTTTAAACTTACGCGGCAGATAGGTTTCGCCCAGGATCGGTTCTTTATCCGTGGTGGCGACCTTTTCCTGATCCAGCCAGATTTCCGCATAGGCGCGGGTCTGCGGCAGCAGGTGCTCGGAGAGTTTTTTCGCCCACTCGTAGGCTTCCTGATGCAGCTCGGATTCTATCGGGTTCGAGGTGCACAGCACGTTACGGTTCACGTCGTTCGCCGTTGCCAGCGCGTCCAGTCCGACTTCACTCAGCATCTGGTGAGCAGGCTTGACGTTGCCCTTCAGGATGCCGTGAAACTGGAAGGTCTGGCGGTTGGTCAGACGAATGCTGCCGTAAATCGTGTTGTCCGCCGCGAACTTATCGATAGCCAGCCACTGCGTCGGCGTAATGATGCCGCCCGGCAGACGGCAGCGCAGCATCATTGCGTGACGCGGCTCCAGCTTCTGCTCGGCGCGCTCGGCGCGAATATCGCGGTCGTCCTGCTGGTACATGCCGTGGAAGCGGATCAGCAGAAAGTTGTCGCCGGTGAAACCGCCGGTCAGGCCGTTATCTAAATCTTCCGCGATGGTGCCGCGCAGATAGTTGCTCTCTTTTTTCAGGCGCTCGGCGTCGGTCAGCTTGCCTTCAACCACCAACGGGCCAGGATGTTTTTCATTGCTCATAAGGCTTTCTCTTTAATATTCGTTAGTGCCGCCGGATATCCGGCGGGGCCGGCTAGTAGACGTCGCGCTGATAGCGGCGCTCGATACGCAGCTCGCTTAAGAATTCGTCGGCGCTTTCCGTATCCATACCGCCATGCTCCGCCACCACTTCCAGCAGGGCCTGCTCCACATCCTTCGCCATACGGTTGGCGTCGCCGCACACGTAAATATGCGCGCCTTGCTGGATCCAGCGCCACACTTCCGCCCCTTTGGCGCGAATTTTGTCCTGCACGTAAACTTTTTGCTGCTGATCGCGCGACCACGCCAGATCGATATTGGTCAGCAGGCCGTCTTTCACGTAGCGCTGCCATTCGACCTGGTACAGGAAGTCTTCGGTAAAGTGCGGATTGCCGAAGAAGAGCCAGTTTTTGCCTTCTGCGCCGTCGTTATCGCGCTGCTGCATAAAGGCGCGGAACGGCGCGATGCCGGTGCCCGGCCCAATCATAATGACCGGCGTTTCGGGATTGGCTGGCAGGCGGAAGTTATCGTTATGTTCAATAAAGACGCGGACTTCGCCGTCTTCTTCCAGCCGATCCGCCAGGAAGCTGGAAGCGCCGCCCGCGCGCGCGCGGCCATCGATGTCATAGCGCACCGCACCGACGGTAATGTGCACTTCGCTTTCGCTCTCCGCCTGCGAAGAGGCGATAGAATAAAGACGCGGCGTCAGCGGACGCAGCAGCGCCGTCAGCTGTTCGGCGCGCAGCTCGATTGGCGCCTGACGCACCATATCCACGATCGGCGTCGTCTGCGCATAGTGCTGCAAACGGCTCTTATCGCCGACCAGGGCCAGCAGATTTTCATCGCGGCTAAGCTTGCCGTACTGCTCGACGATCTGCGTGGTATTGACCGTCAGCTCGAAATGCTTTTGCAGCGCTTCGCTGAGCGGCAGCGTAGCGCCGTTGACCTCTACGGGCTCACTGCCTTTCAGCCACAGTAGCCCGACCAGCTCCTGCACCAGCGCAGGATCGTTTTCATACCAGACGCCCAGCGCGTCGCCCGGCTGATAGCGCAGCCCGGAATCGCCCAGGTCGATTTCGATATGGCGCACGTCTTTATCCGAGTTACGGCCGGTGATCTTCTGATTCACGGCCAGGCTGGCGGTCAGCGGCTCTTCTTTGGTGTAAGGGCTGCTAAGCACTTCGTTAACCGTGCCGGTAGCGGTGACTGCCGCTGCGGCCGGCGATTCGCTCGGCACGCGCGCCTTCAGGATCTCTACAATCTTTTTCCGCCACTGTTCCGCTTCGGCCGCGTATTCGACATCGGCATCCACGCGATCCAGCAGGCGTTCGCCGCCCAGCTCGCCCAGCTTGTTATCGAAATCTTTGCCGGCCTGGCTGAAGAACTCATAAGAGGTATCGCCCAGACCAAAGACCGCGAAAGCGGTGTCGGCCAGCTTCGGCGCTTTCTTTGACATCAGAAACTTATGCAGCGCCACGGCTTCTTCCGGCGGCTCGCCCTCGCCCTGCGTGGAGGTAACCACGACCAGCAGCTTCTCCTGTGCGATCTGCTTGAACTTGTAGTCGCCCGCGTTGACCAGGTTCACGTTCAGCTTAGCCGCCAGCAGATCGTCGCGCAGCTGCTCGGCGACGCGACGGGCGTTGCCGGTCTGCGAGGCGGAAAGCAGCGTAATGGTTGGTGTCTCGACCGGCGCTGGCGCGCTGGCGGTTACCGCGCCCGGCGCCTGATTGACCATGCCCCAGAAGTAGCCGGAGAGCCAGGCCAGCTGCGTGGTAGAGAAATCGCCGGTTGCCGCCTGAAGGCGGGAAAGCTGTTCCGGGTTAAGCGGAAGCAGAGAAGCAGGAGGTGCCTGAGTCGTCATTGCGTTGAAAGTTCCAGTATCGGTGGTCAGGGCCGTAAAGACAGCAAGATAACGTTAGGGTAACGACTGGCATAATAACCCTTAAAGAAGGGTTGGTAATATAAAATAACCAAAATGACTAAACGGTTTTACAAGTAAGCGATAGCGGCGAAACCGGTTAATTAACTTATTGTTTATTATGAACTTAGTCAGAAGGCGCTTTTGCTACGGGCCAGGATGTGCGGATTGGCCGGGAAACGGGTGCGAAAAAAGGCTTTTTCAGGTAGACTTCGCCCGTTTTTTTGAGAAATAACCGAGACTGTCATATGGCTACCACGCTGTTTAAAGATTTCCAATTCGAGGCGGCTCACCACCTGCCCAACGTGCCGGAAGGCCATAAATGCGGCCGCCTGCACGGGCACTCTTTCCTGGTGCGGCTCGAAATCACCGGCGAAGTGGACGCGCATACCGGCTGGGTCATGGATTTTGCCGAACTGAAGGCGGCCTTCAGGCCGCTTTACGACAGGCTGGATCACTATTATCTGAACGAGATCCCAGGGCTGGAAAACCCGACCAGCGAAGTGCTGGCAAAATGGATCTGGGATCGGATGAAGCCGACGCTGCCTCTGCTCAGCGCCGTGATGATCAAAGAGACCTGCACGGCGGGCTGCGTTTACAAAGGCTGATGCTCTGGCGGCAGAGGTCGCCGAAGCCTATGGATAACAATGACAGGGATTAACTAAAAAGGCGGCCTCGGTGCCGCCTTTTTTTATCAGGCGATATTCAGGTATTTGTGTGTCTGCATCGACAGGCGCCAGTTGCGCGCGATGCAGGTTTCAATGCAAAGTTTGGTCGCGTCGTCTTTCTGGCTGATCGGCTGTAGGGCAATGATACGCGGCTTGCTGTCGCTCAGCGTCGCCAACAGGGCGTCCAGCGCCTCTACGTCGCGCTGACGGGCCACCGGATGCTTCACTTCATCAGCGCGAACCAGCGCCTGGTTCAGCACATCATAGCCGCCGCGCATATTGACCTTAGGCGAAACGGTAACCCAGGTTTTTTCGCTGCACTGCACCCGATGCGTGCCGCTGGTTTCAATCTGGCAGCTGAAGCCCTGCTGCTCCAGCGCTTCGGTCAGCGGCGTCAGATCGTGAATGCAGGGCTCGCCGCCGGTAATCACCACGTGCCGGGCCGTCCAGCCGCGCTGCGCAATTACCGCCAGTAACGCCTCCGCGTCCGCCGCGCCCCATGCATCGGTTTCCACCGTCTTCAGCAAGATATCGCCCAGCGAGGTTTCCCGATCGGCCAGCTTATCCCAGGTGTGTTTGGTATCACACCAGCTGCAGCCCACCGGGCATCCCTGCAGGCGGATAAAAATTGCCGGAACGCCGGTATAAAACCCTTCGCCCTGCAACGTCTGGAACATTTCATTAATCGGGTACTGCATCACGCTCTCAATTGACTGTAAAAATAAGGGCGCAAAGTATGACAGATAGCGGCTTTTTAACCAAATCACATTGTGCGGGGGAACCCGGCAACTTTTTATCCCACCTAACCTCATCACTCTTTTCTGAGGTAATCCTATGAACATGCCCATCAGCAGTTTACTGAATCGCGTACTGCTGAATGCCAGCAGCGAGGCGTCGAGCGCGTTCCAGCCGCCTCAGCAGCAGTCCGGCGCGCAGGCCGCGCGCACGGGCAGCATCAGCTTTGGCTCGCCCGCGACCAGTAATCTGCCGGAGCTGAGTAAAAATGGGCAGGATGACGCGGGCAGCTCTTCGTTTAATCAGTTTATGCAGCAGATTGGCAAACTGTTACAGACGGCGCTGTCCGCTATCGATTCGCTGGCGCAGCAGGTGAATAAGGCACACGCTTCGCCCGAACGCATCAACGCCGCCTCGCCAGCGGTCGCTAATGGCCCTTCGACCACGCCCTTAGCCAACGGAACCGCCGCGCCGTCGCAGACCACAACGGCCGCAAACGCTGACGTTACGGCCGCCTCATCCACCAGCAGCAGCCAGGCGGTAAACAGCAATACAGCGCTCGATCCTGCCAAAAACAGCCTGACGTTTGAAAACAAAGGCGACAAGCCCATGACCATCGCCTTTACGCCCAACGCCGACGGCAGCGCCAGACCTGACGATCTCACCTTGCAACCGGGCGAAACCAAAACGCAGAACTTTGATGCCAACTGGTCGGGTAATTTCCGCAGCACCGCAGGCGACGGCGCCAACGCGACGCTGGGCGAGGTGAAATTTGACGGCGGCAGCGGACAGACTTATTACGACGTCAGCTATATCGAAGGCAATAACGCGGCCATGACCATTGGCCCCGCGAAGGGCGACGGCAGGGTTTCCGGGACGCTGGACGATCTGGTTTCAAACGCGCCCGACGGCATTAAAGCGAAAGACGCGGACGGCAACGTTTATGGCCTGAAAAAATCCACGACTTCAAACCAGCAGGACGCGGCGGTAGTGGATTATTACCGGCAGCATGTGGCCGCCGACAAGGGCTATGTTATCCCTTCCGATGATGCGAGCACCCTGGGCAGCAGCACGAAAAACCTGAAGGTTGAACTGAAAGGCTAAGCGTGACGGCCGGTAAATAGCCAATAAAAAAGCCCCGTCCAGAGACGGGGCTTTCAGATCATCCCGACCTTTAAGGCCGGGAAAACGTCAGCTTACTGACCTTTAACTTCTTTCAGACCGTTGAACGGCGCACGGCTGCCCAGCGATTCTTCGATACGGATCAGCTGGTTGTACTTGGCAACACGGTCAGAACGGCTCATAGAACCGGTTTTGATCTGGCCCGCTGCGGTACCTACTGCCAGGTCGGCAATAGTTGCGTCTTCGGTTTCGCCTGAACGGTGAGAAATCACTGCGGTATAGCCCGCGTCTTTCGCCATTTTGATTGCAGCCAGGGTTTCGGTCAGAGAACCGATCTGGTTGAATTTGATCAGAATGGAGTTAGCGATGCCTTTCTCGATACCTTCTTTCAGGATTTTGGTGTTGGTCACGAACAGGTCGTCGCCCACCAGCTGGATTTTGTCGCCCAGCACTTTGGTCTGATAGGCAAAGCCGTCCCAGTCGGATTCGTCCAGGCCGTCTTCGATAGAGACGATTGGGTACTGTTTGGTCAGATCTTCCAGGAAGTGAGTGAACTCTTCGGAAGTGAAGGCTTTGTTGCCTTCGCCAGCCAGTACATATTTGCCGTCTTTGTAGAATTCAGAAGCCGCACAGTCCATCGCCAGCGTGATGTCTTTGCCCAGCTCGTAGCCTGCTGCTTTTACCGCTTCCGCGATAACGGCCAGCGCTTCGGCGTTGGAGCCCAGGTTTGGCGCATAGCCGCCTTCGTCGCCTACAGCGGTGCCCATGCCTTTAGACTTCAGCACTTTTGCCAGGGTGTGGAACACTTCAGAACCCATGCGGATCGCTTCTTTCAGCGTTTTCGCGCCTACTGGCTGGATCATGAATTCCTGAATGTCGACGTTGTTGTCGGCGTGCTCACCGCCGTTGATGATGTTCATCATTGGCAGCGGCATAGAGAATTTGCCCGGGGTGCCGTTCAGCTCGGCGATGTGCTCATACAGCGGCATGCCTTTAGCGGCAGCAGCAGCTTTAGCCGCAGCCAGAGAAACGGCCAGAATGGCGTTAGCGCCAAATTTGGATTTGTTTTCGGTGCCGTCAAGATCGATCATGATTTTGTCGATGTTTGCCTGGTCTTTGGCATCTTTGCCGGTTACCGCGTCAGCGATTGGGCCGTTAACGGCTGCAACGGCTTTGGTCACGCCTTTACCCAGGAAACGAGATTTGTCACCGTCACGCAGTTCCAGCGCTTCACGGGAACCGGTAGAAGCGCCTGATGGTGCGGCCGCCATACCGACAAAACCGCCTTCCAGATGCACTTCTGCTTCAACGGTCGGGTTGCCACGAGAGTCGATGATTTCGCGACCGATGACTTTAACGATTTTGGACATTAGTTTTTCCTCAGTACAAGTTAACTTAAAACTCAGACAAACAACGCGCGAAAATAGTTCTTATCTTTCGAGCCGGAGCGGTGCTGGCTGGCTCACCCCGGTCACTTACTAAAGTAAGCGCCGGGGATCCACTCGATAGCCGCCTTGCTTCAGCTCAAAACCTGGCAAGTATAAATTCGCGCGCTGCCATGAAAACTACTTATTTCGCCAAACGCTTCTGGTGCTCGCTGGCTGCCTTAACGAAGCCGGCGAAGAGTGGATGACCGTCACGCGGCGTTGAGGTGAATTCCGGGTGGAACTGACACGCAACAAACCACGGATGGTTCGGGATCTCAATGATCTCGACCAGCTGATCGTCACCAGAACGCCCGGCAACGCGTAATCCGGCCGCTTCAATCTGCTTTAACAGCATATTGTTGACTTCATAGCGGTGGCGATGGCGCTCAACGATGGTGTCAGAGCCATACAGCTGGCGCACCAGGCTGTCCGGCGTCAGCTGACACTGCTGGCTGCCCAGGCGCATGGTGCCGCCCAGATCGCTCTTCTCAGAACGCACTTCAACGTTGCCCTCTTCGTCGCGCCATTCGGTGATCAGCGCCACGACCGGGTACTTACAGTCTGGCACAAATTCCGTTGAGTTCGCATCCGCCATACCGGCTACGTTACGCGCGAACTCCATCAGCGCGACCTGCATCCCCAGGCAGATGCCCAGGTAAGGAATATTGTTTTCACGCGCGTAGCGAGCGGTCATCAGCTTGCCTTCCACGCCACGGTAGCCGAAGCCGCCAGGGATCAGGATAGCATCCAAATCTTTCAGAATTTCTACGCCACGGCTTTCCACATCCTGCGAATCGATCAGCTTGATGTTGACCGTTACGCGGTTTTTCAGGCCGCCGTGCTTCAGCGCTTCAATCACCGACTTATAGGCATCCGGCAGCTCAACATATTTGCCGACCATGCCGATGGTGACTTCGCCGCCCGGATTGGCTTCTTCATAGATAACCTGTTCCCATTCGGCCAGGTTCGCTTCCGGCGCGTTCAGGTTGAAGCGCTTGCAGATATAGTCATCCAGGCCCTGCGATTTGAGCATACCCGGAATTTTATAGATAGAATCAACGTCTTTCAGCGAAATAACCGCTTTTTCCGGCACGTTACAGAACAGCGCGATTTTCGCCCGCTCGTTGGCCGGCACGGCGCGGTCTGAACGGCAGATCAGCACGTCAGGCTGGATGCCGATAGAGAGCAGCTCTTTCACCGAGTGCTGGGTTGGCTTGGTTTTGACTTCACCCGCCGCCGCCATATAAGGCACCAGCGTCAGGTGCATGTACATGGTGTGCTCACGGCCAACGTCAACCGCCATCTGGCGGATCGCTTCAAGGAACGGCAGGGATTCGATGTCGCCGACGGTGCCGCCGATTTCCACCAGTACCACGTCGTGACCTTCGCCACCTTCGATGATGCGTTCTTTAATGGCGTTGGTAATGTGCGGGATCACCTGAATGGTCGCGCCCAGATAGTCGCCGCGACGCTCTTTGCGCAGCACTTCCGAGTAGATACGGCCAGTGGTGAAGTTATTGCGGCGGCTCATTTTGGTGCGAATGAAGCGCTCATAGTGGCCCAGATCGAGATCCGTTTCCGCACCGTCATCGGTGACGAAGACTTCGCCGTGCTGAGTAGGGCTCATGGTACCCGGATCCACGTTGATATATGGGTCCAGCTTCATGATGGTCACATTAAGACCACGTGCTTCAAGAATGGCGGCCAGGGAGGCTGCGGCAATGCCTTTACCCAGAGAGGATACGACCCCGCCGGTCACAAAAATATAGTTCGTTGTCATGCTGAACCTGAGAAAGTAGGTTTAAAGACGATGGAATAACCAGGACGGGAAAACAGTATACGGGATTCCCCTGCATGCCACAATTAATCGTTTCCGGTTATGTGCCAGCCATCGTATTGACCGTCACGAGAGTACCCGATTCTCTGCGTGCTGAAGTTGATTGCGATCACACTTTTGTTGAATCGAGTCAGCGAGTTATTCGCCACGAGGGAATAATCCGACCGCTGCCAGGATAGCAAAGCGGAAAAAACAAAAGGGGCGCGCTGGCCCGCCGCGAAGGACGGGCTCACGGACGGGAGAAACAGATTTTCCCTTTTCAGGCCCTGTTATTCCTTCGCCTTCACCTGCTGCCAGGCGGCCTCCATTTGTTCCAGCGTGGCCTCCTGCATTGGCAATCCCTGTGCGACGATAATTTCTTCTACCTGACGGAAGCGACGCTCGAATTTATCGTTGGCTTTTTGCAGCGCCGTTTCCGCTTTGCTGCCCAGATGCCGCGAGAGATTAACCGTGGCAAACAGCAGATCGCCAATCTCCTCTTCCAGCTTTTGCTGGTCGATGACCGCCTGTTTGGCTTCGTGCATCACTTCATCAATTTCTTCGTAAACTTTGTCCAGCACCGGGCCAAGCGTATGCCAGTCAAAGCCGACGTTGCTGCAACGCTTCTGGATTTTGTGCGCGCGCATCAGCGCGGGCAGCGCGCGAGGAATATCGTCCAGCGCCGAGTGCTGCGCTTTACCGGCACGTTCCTGCGTTTTAATCGCTTCCCAGTTCGCCAGCACCTCTTTGCTGTCGCGAACCTGCGCGTCGCCAAAGATATGCGGATGGCGACGCTCCAGCTTGTCGCTGATGGTCTGGCAAACGGCATTAAAGTCAAAGCGCCCTTCTTCCTGCGCCATCTGCGCATAGAACACCACCTGAAACAGCAGATCGCCCAGCTCGCCCTGCAGGTCGTCAAAATCTTCGCGGCTGATGGCGTCCAGCACTTCATAGGTTTCTTCAAGGGTGTAAGGCGCGATGCTGGCAAAGGTCTGCTCACGATCCCACGGGCAGCCAGCTAGCGGATCGCGCAGGGTTTTCATGATGCCCAGCAGGCGATCGATAGCGTTCATAACGGAGTCCATTTGTAAGGAAGAAAAAAACGACTATACGGCATGGCAAGGCAAAATTCATGCAGGGAAAGGAATAAAGCTTCGGTCATCAGCAGGCCACCTGCGCCCGGCCAGCGCGCTATCCCCTGACAGGGATAAACGCGGCCGGCGCGCAAAACGGCAACCAGGCAGCAGGCTTGCAGGGTCGTCGCCTAAGCAGGCCTGTCCGGGCAGGGGGAAGGCATTAATGCAGCCTTCTGGCGTCAATGATATCCGGCACCTGGTTCAGCCTGGCCAGCACGCGGCCCAGCACCTGCTGATTGTAAATTTCGATATCCATATCGATAGTCGCCAGCTGCTTTTTGGTATCGCTCCTGCTGGAGACGCCCAGCACGTTGACCTTCTCGTTGGCGAGGATAGTCGTGATGTCGCGCAGCAGGCCGCTGCGATCGTTGGCGGTGACGCGCACCACCAGCGAGTAGCCGCTGGAGTAGCTTTCGCCCCACACCGCATCGACAATTCTTTCCGGCGCGTGCGACATCAGCTCGGTCAGCTGATCGCAGTCGGCGCGGTGGATAGAGATGCCGCGTCCCTGGGTGATAAAGCCGGTGATATCGTCGCCGGGGATCGGCTGGCAGCAGCGGGCGATATGGTGCATCAGGTTGCCGACGCCCTCGACCACCACGCGGCCGCTCTCCTTGCTGCGCGGCACGGAGGATTTCAGCGTCAGCTGGCGCAGCGCCTCGCGATCTTCTTCTTCCGCGCTCGGCTTGTTCAGCTTCGATTGCAGGAAGTTGCTCATCTGGTTCAGACGAATATCGCCGCCGCCGATAGCGGCCAGCAGCTCGTCCAGCGAGTTGACGTTATAGCGCGGCAGCAGCAGCTTTTCCGCCTCTTTCAGGCTGATATCCAGGTGATCCAGCTCGTTATCGAGGATCTGCTTGCCCGCGACGATATTTTTATCGCGATCCTGCTTACGGAACCAGGCGTGAATTTTTGATCGCCCACGGCTGGTGGTGACGTAGCCCAGGTTGGGATTCAGCCAGTCGCGGCTTGGGTTCGGCTGCTTTTGGGTGATGATGTCGATTTGATCGCCCATCTGCAGCTGATAGGTAAAGGGCACGATGCGGCCACCGATTTTTGCGCCGATGCAGCGGTGGCCGATATCGCTGTGGATATGGTAAGCAAAGTCCAGCGGCGTGGAGCCGGCGGGCAGATCCACCACGTCGCCTTTAGGCGTAAACACATAGACGCGATCGTCAAAGACCTGGCTACGCACCTCGTCCAGCATTTCGCCGGAGTCCGCCATCTCTTCCTGCCAGGCAATCAGCTTACGCAGCCAGGCGATACGCTCTTCGTGCCCCGACGCGCCGCGCGCGCTGCCGGTCGTGCCGCCCTCTTTGTACTTCCAGTGTGCGGCCACGCCCAGCTCGGCGTCTTCATGCATCTGCCGCGTGCGGATCTGGATCTCAACGGTTTTGCCCTTCGGCCCCAGCACCACGGTATGAATCGACTGATAGCCGTTCGGCTTGGGATTGGCGACGTAGTCGTCAAATTCGCTGGGCAGGTGGCGATAGAGCGTATGCACTATCCCCAATGCGCCGTAGCAGTCCTGCAAACGTTCGGCGACGATACGCACGGCGCGCACGTCAAACAGCTCGTCGAACGCCAGCGATTTTTTCTGCATCTTGCGCCAGATGCTGTAGATATGTTTCGGGCGGCCGTACACTTCCGCTTTGACGCCCTGCCTGACGATCTCGTCACGCAGCGACTGCACGAAAGTGTCGATATACTGCTCGCGGTCGATGCGGCGCTCGTGCAGCAGTTTGGCGATGCGTTTGTATTCATCCGGGTGCAGATAGCGGAAGCAGAAATCCTCCAGCTCCCATTTCAGCTGGCCTATCCCTAAACGGTTAGCAAGCGGCGCATAGATATTGGTGCACTCTTTGGCGGCAAGCACGCGCTCGTCTTCCGGCGCGTCCTTCACCTCGCGCAGATGGGCGATACGCTCGGCCAGCTTGATTACCACGCAGCGGAAATCTTCCACCATCGCCAGCAGCATGCGCCTGACGTTATCGACCTGCTCCGAAGCCATAGAGTCGTTGTGGGTCGCTTTCAGCTGGCGGATGGCGTCCATATCCCGTACGCCGTGCACCAGCGAGACGATGGCTTTGCCGTACTTTTCTTCCAGCACCTCTTCGGACACCACGCCCGCGTCCGCCAGAGGAAAAAGCAGCGCGGCGCGCAGGCTTTCGCTGTCCATGCTGAGCATGGAGAGGATCTCCACCATTTCGACGCCGCGCCAGAGCAGGAGCGCCGCATCGGGATGATGGCGGGTGGTTTCTTCGCAATAGCGCCAGGTATCGGCCAGTCGTTCGCATGACTGGGGATTCGCGATCCCCAAACTGGTGATCCACTGGTCGAGCGCAAACTCACCGGCCGTATTCAGATGTGCACTTCTTACCGCAACCATATCCTCTCCAAACTTCCTTCCGGGAAGCTATTTTCGGCTGAATAACACCATGGATTCGACGTGCCCGGTATGCGGAAACATATCAAGCAGGGTAATCCTTTCTGGTCGATAGCCGGCAGCCAGGAAAATCTGGCTGTCCCGGGCAAGTGTAGTCGGATTACAGGAAACATAGACCACGCTTTCCGGCGCAAGTTTAATAATGTGAGGGATCGCTTCTGCCGCGCCAGCGCGGGCCGGATCCAGCAGTACCTTATTAAAACCTTCCGCCGCCCAGGGCTGCGCCGTCACTTCTTCTTCCAGGTTATGCTGATAAAATGCAATGTTATTCAGATTATTCAGGCCCGCATTATACGCACCCTTTGCCACTAATGCTGCAACCCCCTCCACACCGGTGACATTTTCCACCCGCTTTCCTGAAGGAAGCGTAAAGTTTCCCATGCCGCAGAACAGATCCAGCAGGCGGTCGGTGGGCTGCAAATCCAGCCACGCCATCGCCTGAGCCACCATCTGCTGATTCAGCTCGCCGTTGACCTGAATAAAGTCGCGCGGGCTGAACGTCAGCGTCAGGCCGTCGAGCTGATAGAACGGCATCTCGCCAGCGATCTGCTCCAGCGTTTCGCTGTCCGGCGCCAGAAAAAGCGCGACCTGCTGGCTATGCGAAAACCGTTCCAGTTTCTCTCTGTCTGCCGCGCTGAGCGGATCGAGATGGCGCAGCACCAGCAGCGGGCCGTTGTCCGCCAGTACCAGCTCGGCATGGCCCAGCCTTCTTACGGCCTGCAGGCTGCTTAGTACCTGGTGCAACGGCTGCAGCAGTGCATCAAGTTCGGGCTTCAAAACGGGGCATTGCGTAATGGCGACCAGCTCGCTGGAGGCGGCCTGGCGAAAGCCCATTTGCAGCGTCTGGCTGCGCGCATGATAGTGCAGGCCCAGACGAGCGCGGCGGCGGTAGCCGTACGCGCTGCCAGCGATAATATTCTCCACCGCCACCGGCTCGCCAATTTGCTGGCTCAGCAGGCGCGACAGCGCTTTGGCCTTGCTGCGCTGCTGGAGCTCGGGCGAAGCGTGCTGCTGCTGGCAGCCGCCGCAGCGGCCAAAGTAAGGACAGGCTGGCGCAACCCGTTCCGGGCTGGTCGACAGAAGCCGTTTTGTCCTGGCCCGCGCCCAGCTGCGTTTCTCTTCCACGATTTCTACTTCCGCCTGCTCGCCGGGCAGCGCGCCGCTGACAAACAGCGTTTTGCCATGATAGTGCGCCACGCCCTGGCCGGAGCCGTCAAGGTCAGTAACCGTCACGGTCATGATCTGGCGGGTCGTCACGCGCCGTTTTGCAGAGTAGAATTGCGCCATTACTTTTGTCTCGACAGTGGTTAAACCCGCGTAGCCTACACCAGCATCAGGATTAATTCGACTGGCGACGGCGCCACAGGATAATTATGACCAAATACAGCCTGCGGGCACGAATGATGATCTTGATTCTGGCGCCTACGCTGATGATTGGGCTGCTGCTGAGCACGTTTTTTATCGTGCATCGCTATAACGAACTGCAGCGCCAGCTGGTGGATGCCGGCATCAATATTATCGAACCGCTGGCGGTTTCCAGCGAATACGGCATGACGTTCCACAGCAAAGAGGCGGTGCGGCAGCTGGTCAGCCTGCTCCACCGTCGCCATTCCGATATCGTGCGCGCCATTACCGTTTTCGACGCGCAGAATCAGCTTTTTGTCACGTCCAACTATCACGCCAGCGCCGACAAGCTGCGTCTGCCGGCAGACGCGACCTTCTCTACCCCCTTCAGCTATCAGCGGCTGGGCAATTCGGTCATTCTGCGCACGCCCATTTTATCGGAAAGCTATTATCCCGACGAGTCGCCGGTCGAGGACGCCAAACCCAACGGCAATCCGCTGGGCTATGTCGCCATTGAACTGGATCTGCAGTCGGTGCGGCTGCAGCAGTATAAAGAAGTTTTTGTTTCCACCCTGCTGCTGCTGCTCTGCCTTTGCCTGGCCATGCTGTTCGCCTATCGTCTGATGCGCGACGTCACCGGCCCGATCCGCGATATGGTCAATACCGTCGATCGTATTCGACGCGGCCAGCTGGACAGCCGCGTCACGGGCCATATGCTCGGCGAGCTGGATATGCTGAAAAACGGCATTAACTCAATGGCGATGTCGCTGACCGCCTATCACGAAGAGATGCAGCAAAATATCGATCAGGCGACGTCCGATCTGCGCGAAACCCTGGAACAGATGGAGATCCAGAACGTCGAGCTGGATCTGGCTAAAAAACGCGCCCAGGAGGCCGCGCGAATTAAGTCGGAGTTCCTGGCGAATATGTCGCACGAGCTGCGCACGCCGCTTAACGGCGTAATTGGCTTTACCCGCCAGACGCTGAAAACACCGCTGAATATTACACAGCGCGACTATCTGCATACCATTGAGCGTTCGGCCAACAACCTGCTGAGCATCATTAACGACGTGCTGGATTTCTCCAAGCTGGAGGCGGGCAAGCTGGTGCTGGAAACCATCCCGTTCCCGCTGCGCGCCACCCTGGATGAAGTCGTCGTCCTGCTGGCGCCGTCCGCACATGAAAAAGGGCTGGAGCTGACGCTGAGCATTCAGTCCGACGTGCCCGACAACACCATCGGCGATCCGCTACGCCTACAGCAAATCATCGTCAACCTGTTGGGCAACGCGATTAAGTTTACCGAACACGGCAACATCGATATCTGCATTGAGAAGCGCTCCCAGAGCAACAACCGCGTTGACCTTGAGGTGCAGATCCACGATACCGGCATCGGCATCGCTGAAAAGCAGCAGTCGCAGCTGTTCCAGGCTTTCCGCCAGGCCGACGCCAGCATTTCCCGACGCCATGGCGGCACCGGGCTGGGGCTGGTGATTACGCAAAAGCTGGTTAACGAAATGGGCGGCGAGATCTCTTTTCATAGCCGGTTGAATCAGGGCTCCACCTTCTGGTTTCACGTCAACCTGGCGCTGAACCCGAATGCCGCTCAGGATCCGCGCGCCGTAGCCTGTCTGGAAGGCAAAACGCTGGCTTATATAGAGGCGAATCCAGCCGCCGCGCAGGCCACGCTGGCGCTGCTGGCCAGCACGCCGCTGGCCGTCAGCTATAGCCCAACGCTTGCCGGGCTGCCGCAGGCGCATTACGACACGCTGCTGATTGGTTTGCCGGTCAGCCAGGAACCTTCGCGGCAGCTGCCCTGGCAGGCGCTGCCCGCGCTCGAGCGTGCGGATAATGTGATTATGGCTCTGCCCTGCCAGATGCAGACCTGGGCGGAAGAGCTGAAAGATAAAGGCGTCAGTGCCTGCCTGCTGAAGCCGGTTTCGCTGTCACGGCTGCTGCCGGTGCTGCTCGATCACCATACCCGCGAAGAAAACGATCTGCCCCGCCGCCACAAGCTGCCGCTGACGGTGATGGCCGTCGATGACAATCCGGCGAACCTGAAGCTGATCGGCGCTCTGCTGGAGGAACAGGTTGAACGGGTGGTGCTGTGCGACAGCGCGATGATGGCGATCCAGCAGGCGAAAACCCAGCCGCTGGACGTTATCCTGATGGATATTCAGATGCCGGAAATTGACGGCATTCGTGCCAGCGAGCTGATCCGCGAGCTGCCTGCGCACGCCTCCACGCCAATTGTCGCCGTGACGGCGCATACGCTGGATGGCGAAAGAGCGCAGCTGATTAAGGCGGGCATGAACGATTATCTGGCCAAGCCTATCGACGAGGCCAGGCTGGAAAACCTGCTGCTGCGCTATGCGCCGCACAAAGCGCAGCCTCTTGCCGCGCCGGGCGCGCTTTCTGCCTCTCTGGACTGGGATCTGGCGCTGCGTCAGGCGGCCAACAAGCCCGATCTGGCGCGCGATCTGCTGCAAATGCTGGTGGATTTCCTGCCTGAAGTGCAGAAACAGGTTGAAAGCCATATGGCGGAAGGCGACGTCGGGGCGCTGCGCGATATCATTCATAAACTGCACGGCAGCGCCAGCTACAGCGGCGTTCCCCGCATGAAGCAGCTGTGCCAGCAGCTGGAGCAAAGCCTGCGCGGCGGCATGCCCGTTGAAGACGTCGAGCCGGAGCTGTTTGAACTACTGGACGAGATGCAAAACGTCGCCCGGCTGGCGCAGGAAAAGCTGACGAGGGTAGCGGGCAAGGGACGCTGAGGCCAGGCGTTGCGCCAGCAAGGAAAACACAACGGCCCGGCCTGAGAGAAAACCAGCGGAGCAGCAGGCCGATGCAAAAGGCTTGTTGTTACAGAAGCCCTGTTTGCTCTCAGACTGTACCGGGCGCGCTTGCCCATCCGGCCACGGCAAACAAAACGTAGTGAACGAGTCAGGAAAGTTTCTGGCCAATCGCCAGCGCGGCGGCGATATTCCGTGCCGTCATGCGCACGTTATCCGCCGCATTTTCCAGCGCGTCGTCCAGCGTACAAATGCTGTAAATAACGCTGAATACCGCATCCAGACCGTGCTGATGCACGACCGCGACATCTTTGGTCAGGCTGCCCGCGATGCCGATAACCGGCTTGTTATAGCGCTTGGCGACTTTCGCTACCCCGATCGGCACTTTGCCGTGAATGGTCTGGCTGTCAATGCGCCCTTCGCCGGTGATCACCAGCGTGGCGTCCCGCACCAGCTCGTCCAGCCCCAGCGCCTCGGTCACGATTTCAATGCCGCGCCGCAGTTCCGCACCGCAAAAAGCGTGCAGCGCCACGCCCATCCCGCCTGCCGCGCCGCCGCCAGGGATCGACAGCACGTCGATATCCAGATCCCGCCGGATAATCCGGGCATAGTGCGCCAGCGCGTTATCCAGCTGTTCCACCAGCTCCGGCGTAGCCCCTTTCTGCGGGCCGAACACGGCGGAAGCGCCCTCTTCGCCCAGCAGCGGATTGGTGACGTCGCAGGCAACCTCAAAACGGCAGTTTTTGATCCGCGCATCCAGTTCGCTGATGTCTATCGTCGCCAGATCGTTAAGCCTGCCGCCGCCTAAACCGATTTGTCTGCCCTGGCTGTCGAGCAGTTTTGCGCCCAGCGCCTGCACCATACCCGCGCCGCCGTCATTGGTTGCGCTGCCGCCGATGCCGATAATAAAACGCTGTACGCCCTTATCCAGCGCGCTGCGGATCAGTTCGCCGGTGCCAAAAGAGGTGGTGATCAGCGGATCGCGCCGCGCCGCAGGCACCAGTTCCAGCCCGCTGGCCGCCGCCATTTCGATATAGGCGCAGCTGTCGTCACCGGAAAGACCGTAAAAGGCGTCGACCTCTTCGCCCAGCGGGCCGGTGACGCGCAGGCGTACGGTTTTGCCGCCCGTCGCCGCCACCATCGCCTCGACCGTGCCTTCGCCGCCGTCCGCGACGGGCAGTTTGACATACTGAGCTTCGGGGAATATTTCCCTGAATCCCTGCTCGATTTGCGTGGCGACCTGCTGAGCCGACAGGCTTTCTTTATACGAATCCGGTGCGATTACTATTTTCATACGTTAATCCGTGCGCGGGGCCGGGAAGGTTCCGGCCTGGTTCAGCAGGCCGGACCACGGGACTATTTGATTTCGACTTTCGCCAGTTTTTCGTAATAGCAGGCCAGCGCGCTGTGATCGGCCGTGCCCAGCCCGTCAGCTTTCAGCGCCTGCATCATTTCCATTACCGCCGCCGTGAGCGGCAGCTGCGCGCCTACGCCGTGCGACGTATCCAGGGCGTTAGCCAGATCTTTAATATGCAGATCGATACGAAAACCCGGCTTGAAGTTGCGGCTCATCACCATTGGCGCTTTGGCATCCAGCACCGTGCTGCCCGCCAGGCCGCCGCGTATCGCCTGGTAGACCAGATCCGGGTTGACGCCCGCTTTGGTCGCCAGCGTCAGCGCTTCCGCCATTGCCGCGATATTCAACGCAACAATCACCTGGTTAGCCAGCTTGGTCACGTTGCCCGCGCCAATCTCACCGGTGTGAACCACCGAGCCTGCCATCGCTTTCATAATATCGTAGCACTTATCGAACAGCTCTTTGTCGCCGCCGACCATCACCGAAAGCGTGCCGTCGATGGCTTTAGGTTCGCCGCCGCTGACCGGCGCATCCAGCAGCGCGACGCTTTTTTTCGCCAGCGCTTCATGAATTTCACGGCTCGCCAGCGGCGCGATGGAGCTCATATCGATCACGATAGTGCCCGCCTTCGCGCCTTCGATTACGCCACCTTCGCCCAGCAGCACTTCTTTCACGTGCGGCGAGTTGGGCAGCATGGTGATAATCACGTCGCTCTGCTCCGCCACCGCTTTTGCCGAATCGCCGGACGTCGCGCCCAGCGCAACCAGCTCCGCCACGCTTTCCGCATTGTGATCGCGCACCACCAGCGAGTAGCCGGCCTTAATTAAGTTTTTGCTCATGGGCTTGCCCATGATACCCAGACCTATAAATCCGATTTTCATCTTTGTCTCCTGAACAGTGGGTTATTTTTTAAAGCGATCGCACAGGGCCTGCGTGGCGCCACGGAATACGCCTAAATCGCTGCCTACCGCAACAAAACCGGCGCCCCATTCCAGATAGCGGCGGGCATCGGCCTCCACCGGGGCCAGAATGCCGCTCGGCTTGCCGGCCGCTTTGGCGCGCTCAAAGATATATTTGATCACCTTCAGCACTTCCGGATGGGCGGGCTGCCCCAGGTAGCCCAGCGCGGCCGAGAGATCGCCCGGCCCGACGAAAATGCCGTCCACGCCTTCTACCGCCGCGATAGCGTCAATGTTATCCACGCCCTGCTGCGTTTCGATCTGCACCAGCACGGTGATGTTGTCGTTGATGATGGTGTTGTACTGCGGCACGGTGCCGTACATATTGCTGCGGTGCGAAACCGATACGCCGCGAATGCCCATCGGCGGATAGCGGGTGGAGGCCACCGCGCGCACCGCTTCCTCTTCCGTTTCGACAAACGGGATCAGGAAGTTGGAAAAACCGATATCCAGCAGGCGCTTGATGATGACCGGCTCGTTGGTCGGCGGCCGCACCACCGGCGCGCTGACGCTGCCCTTCAGCGCCATCAGCTGCGGAATAAAAGTGGTGATGTCGTTCGGCGCATGTTCGCCATCCAGCACCAGCCAGTCGAAGCCTGCCAGTCCTAACACTTCCGTGGTCAGCGGGTTAGCCAGCGCGCACCAGCTGCCGATTAAGGTTTCGCCTGCCAGCAGGCGCTGACGAAAGCTGTTCGGCGTATTTACGTAGCTCATCGGTTTCTCCAGAAATTGGGTTAGCGCACCAGGCATGGGCGTTTGTTGTCAAACGTCCAGTCCGGCACCAGGAATTGCATAGCCTGCGCGTCGTCGCGCGCGCCCAGACCGTGTTTCAGGTAAAGCTCGTGCGCTTTCATAACGCGATCCATATCCAGCTCTACGCCCAGGCCCGGCCTGTCCGGCACCTGTACCATGCCGCCCTTGATTTGCAAAGGCTGCTGCGTCAGGCGCTGGTTGCCTTCCTGCCAGATCCAGTGGGTATCGATAGCGGTGATTTTGCCGGGTGCCGCCGCCGCAACGTGGGTAAACATCGCCAGCGAAACGTCAAAATGGTTATTGGAGTGGGAGCCCCAGGTCAGGCCGAAGTCATGACACATCTGCGCAACGCGTACGGAACCCTGCATCGTCCAGAAGTGCGGATCCGCCAGCGGAATGTCGACGGACTGCAAAGAGAGCGTGTGCCCCATCTGACGCCAGTCGGTGGCAATCATATTGGTGGCCGTTGGCATGCCCGTCGCGCGACGGAACTCGGCCATCACTTCGCGACCGGAATAGCCCTGCTCCGCGCCGCAAGGATCTTCGGCGTAGGCCAGCACGTCTTTCAGCTGCTTGCCCAGCTCGATCGCTTCGTTGAGCGACCAGGCGCCGTTAGGATCGAGCGTAATGCGCGCCTCGGGAAAACGCTTCGCCAGCGCGGTCACCGCTTCGGCCTCTTCGCTCCCGGCCAGCACGCCGCCTTTCAGTTTGAAATCGTTGAAGCCATATTTTTCATAGGCGGCTTCCGCCAGGCGCACCACGGTTTCAGGCGTCAGCGCCTCTTCATGACGCAGGCGATACCAGTCGCAGCTGTCGTCCGGCTGGCTCTGATAAGGCAGCGAGGTTTTTCGGCGATCGCCGACGTAAAAGAGATAGCCCAGCATTTCCACGCGATCGCGCTGCTGCCCATCGCCCAGCAGAGAGGCAACGTTGACGCCAAGGTGCTGGCCCAGCAGGTCCAGCAGCGCCGCTTCGATGCCGGTCACCACGTGGATAGTGGTACGCAAATCGAAAGTCTGGTTGCCGCGCCCGCTCGCATCGCGATCGGCAAAGGTGTTGCGCACGTGGCTCAGCAGATTTTTATATTCGCCAATGCCGTGGCCGACCAGCAGCGCCGCCGCTTCTTCCAGCGTCTTGCGAATTTTTTCGCCGCCGGGAATTTCACCGACGCCCGTGTGGCCGGAATTATCTTTAATGATAACGATATTGCGGGTAAAGAATGGCGCGTGGGCGCCGCTGAGGTTCAGCAACATGCTGTCGTGACCGGCGACCGGGATGACCTGCATTTCTGTGATCAGTGGAGTAGCCTGACTCATAACGTATTCCTTCTGTAAGGTTCAGCGCCCAAAGGCCGGGCGTTTGCGATCGAATGTCCAGCCGGGGATCAGGTATTGCATGGCGGCGGCATCGTTGCGCGCGCCGCCGGGCAGCGTTTTATAAAGCGCGTGGGCTTTTTCAATTTGCGCCCAGTCCAGCTCAATGCCCAGCCCCGGCGCATCCGGCACGGCGATCTTGCCGTTGCGGATCTGCAAAGGTTCTTTGGTCAAGCGCTGATCGCCTTCCTGCCAGATCCAGTGGGTATCAATGGCCGTCGGCTTGCCCGGCGCAGCGGCGCCCACGTGCGTAAACATCGCCAGCGAAATATCGAAGTGGTTATTGGAATGGCAGCCCCAGGTCAGCCCCCAGTCGTCGCACAGCTGGGCGACACGCACCGCACCGCTCAGCGTCCAGAAGTGCGGATCGGCCAGCGGAATATCGACGGCGTTCAGCATTACGGCATGGTTCATTTCCCGCCAGTTAGTGGCGATCATATTGGTGGCAACCGGCAGGCCGGTCGCGCGGCGGAATTCCGCCATTACCTCACGGCCCGAAAAGCCCTGCTCCGCGCCGCACGGATCTTCCGCATAGGTCAGAATGCCCTGCATGTCTTTACACAGCGCGATAGCTTCATCAAGCAGCCAGGCACCGTTGGGATCGACGGTGATACGCGCTTCGGGAAAACGTTTTTTCATCGCTTTCACCGCGTCGATCTCCTGCTCGCCCGGCAGTACGCCGCCTTTGAGCTTGAAATCCTTGAAGCCATATTTATCCTGCGCGGCTTCCGCCAGCCGCACCACGGCCTCGCTGTCCATCGCCTTCTGATGACGCAGGCGATACCAGTCGTGCGGGGCGTTCTCGCCGTTCAGGTAAGGAAGATCGGTTTTTTCCCGGTCGCCGATATAGAACAGATACCCCAGCACCGTCACTTCATCACGCTGTTTGCCCGGCCCCAGCAGTTCCGCGACCGGTACGTTCAGGCACTGTCCCAGCAGATCCAGCAGCGCCGCTTCCAGCGCGGCCACCGCGTTGACGCGCAGTTCAAACGTCCACGCGCCTTTGCCGAAGGTATCAAAATCCGCCGACTGGTTGCCCAGATGCACCTCCTGCACCAGCCGGTTCATCCTGGCGACTTCCCGCCCTTTGACCTGGGGGACGGCATCCAGCAGCGTCTGGTAAATCGTCTCGCCGCCCGGCGCTTCTCCCACGCCGGTGTGTCCGGCGCTGTCGGTCAGCACCACGATATTGCGGGTAAAGTAAGCGCCGTGCGCGCCGCCGATATTCAGCAACATGCTGTCGTGTCCCGCTACCGGGATCACTTTCATATCGGTGATCACCGGGCTGCTTTGCGTCGTCATAACTCGTCCTTACAAAGGTTTCAGTTCAATACGCTTGATATCGCGTACCAGCACCAGGTAGCTCATCACCGCGACAAACGCATGAATACAAACGTAAATCAGCGCGCCGTTATAGGAGCCGGTCGTGGCGATGATGTAACCGATCACCACCGGCGTGACGATGCCGGAAATGTTGCCGAACATATTGAACAGCCCGCCGCTAAGCCCGCTGATCTCTTTCGGCGCGGTATCCGCCATCACCGCCCAGCCCAGCGCGCCAATCCCTTTGCCGAAGAAAGCCAGCGCCATAAAGAACACCACCACCCATTCCGTATCGACGTAGTTACAGACCACCATGGTGATAGAGAGCAGCATGCCGAGAACGATTGGGGTTTTACGGGCGATATTCAGCGAGCCGGTTTTACGCATCAGCCAGTCGGAAATAATGCCGCCCAGCACGCCGCCCAGGAAACCGCAGATGGCCGGAATCGACGCCACCATGCCGGCCTTCAGAATGGACATGCCGCGCGCCTGCACCAGATAAACCGGGAACCAGGTGATAAAGAAGTAGGTTAAGGCGTTAATGCAGTACTGACCCAGGTAGATACCTATCATCATTCTTGAGGTAATCAGCTGCTTTATCTGCGCTTTTTTCTCCGCCCAGCTGACCTTACGCTCGGCTTTTTTCATATCCATATTAATCAGCGCGCCGCCCTGCTCCATATATTCCAGCTCGGCTTTATTGACGCCCGGATGGTCGTTCGGATCGTGGATCACTTTGAGCCAGATAAAGCTGATGATGATGCCCAGCCCGCCCATAAACCAGAACACGTGCGCCCAGCCGACTTCGGAGGTAAGCCAGCCCATGATCGGCGCGAAGATCACCGTGGCGAAGTACTGCGCCGAGTTAAAAATAGCGACGGCGGTGCCGCGTTCCTGCGCGGGGAACCAGGCGGCGACGATGCGGCTGTTGCCGGGAAAAGAAGGCGCTTCCGCCAGGCCGACCATAAACCTGAGCATAAACAGCGTGACGATAATGCTGAAGCCGCTGAGCAGATCGACAAAGCCCTGCAACAGCGTGAACAGCGACCACAGGAAGATGCTCCAGAAATAGACGCGCTTTGAGCCGAACCGGTCCAGCAGCCAGCCGCCGGGGATCTGCCCTATTACGTAAGCCCATGAGAAAGCGGAGAAGATATAGCCCAGCCCGACCGGATCCAGCCCGATGTCTTTTGACATTGCCGAACCGGCGATAGCGATAGTGGCGCGGTCGCCATAATTAAATGAGGTGACGATAAATAGCATCACCACTATCCAGTAGCGAGCATTAGTTCTTTTTTGCACGGTGCTCGCAGCACTGCTGATTGAATCCATGATGCACTCCTGAAATATAGCGGTCAGGCAAACTCACTCTGGACTGCATACACATCGCGTTGGGTATCAGAATGATGTCAGGTTAAACACAGCGATTAAGTGGCAGAATAATCACAACGTTCAAAGCTCTCGTCCCGTTTGTTAAAAAGTATAGGGAGGCCACTCAGGTAAAGCACCGGTAAAAAGCACTATTAAAACGGGAAAAACCCAGAGATGTTCTTGCATATGCCCAATTCGTTGCGGAGTGGCTCACGGAAACAGCGGGTTCTGCGGGCGCGGTCACGTTCCCTTTTTCTTTGTGAGCCTCCTCACTGTCGCCTGTACTCTTGCCTGAAAATACGCTGATTGTTACCGCGCCATGTCGGACATTTGCATAATGTTTTCGGCCTGAAGCCTCTCTATACTGTCCAACAGCAGAATAATTCCACCCGAAAACGCTTCTCACCCACCTTTAAAATAAAGAACGTGCCGATTCATTTATCTCAGGACTTGTCGAGCAATGAACATTTCCAGAAACGATCTTCCCCTTTATATAAAGGTGCATGAAAACGATAACGTCGCCATTGTTGTAAATAATAATGGATTAAAGGCTGGTACGACTTTTTCATGCGGACTGGTACTAAAAGAACATATTCCCCAGGGACATAAAGTTGCATTAAACGATATTGCGCAAGGCGGCGATATTATTCGCTATGGCGAAGTGATTGGTTATGCGGTGCGCGATATTCCTCGCGGCGGCTGGATTGACGAGTCGCTGGTGGTGTTGCCGGAAGCGCCGGATCTCGCCAGCCTGCCGCTGGCCAACAATGTGCCGCCCGCCCTGCCGCCGCTTGAAGGCTACACCTTTGAAGGCTATCGCAACGCCGACGGCAGCGTGGGCACGCGCAACCTGCTGGGGATTACTACCAGCGTGCACTGCGTGGCGGGCGTGGTCGATTACGTGGTGCAGATTATTGAGCGTGAATTGCTGCCAAAATATCCTAACGTCGATGGCGTGGTGGCGCTGAATCACCTTTACGGCTGCGGCGTGGCGATCAACGCGCCGGCCGCCGTGGTGCCGATCCGTACCATTCACAACCTGGCGCTGAACGCCAACTTCGGCGGCGAAGTAATGATTGTCGGCCTGGGCTGTGAGAAACTTCAGCCCGAGCGCCTGCTGGAAGGCACGCCCGACGTACAGGCGATTTCGCTGGATGATAATGACGTGGTGCGCCTACAGGATGAGAAGCATGTTGGCTTTGAATCTATGGTTGCCGATATTTTGCAGGTTGCCGAACGCCATCTGCAACGCCTGAACCAGCGCCAGCGTGAAACGGTACCGGCAGCGGAACTGATCGTCGGTATGCAGTGCGGCGGCAGCGATGCCTTTTCCGGCGTAACCGCCAACCCGGCGGTAGGTTTCGCTTCCGATCTGCTGGTGCGCTGCGGCGCGACGGTGATGTTCTCCGAGGTGACCGAAGTGCGCGATGCGGTGCATCTGCTGACGCCGCGCGTGGCGACACAGGAAGTCGGCCAGCGGCTGCTGGAAGAGATGGCCTGGTACGATGACTATCTGAATATGGGCAAAACCGATCGCAGCGCTAACCCTTCGCCCGGCAACAAAAAAGGCGGGCTGGCGAACGTGGTGGAAAAGGCGCTGGGTTCTATCGCCAAATCGGGCCGCAGCGCTATCGTTGAGGTGCTGTCGCCAGGCCAGCGCCCCACCAAACGCGGCCTGATCTATGCCGCCACACCCGCCAGTGATTTTGTCTGCGGCACGCAGCAGATGGCTTCCGGCATTACTTTGCAGGTGTTTACTACAGGACGCGGCACGCCTTACGGCCTGGCGGCTATCCCCGTAATCAAAATGGCGACGCGCAACGCGCTGGCGGAAAGATGGCATGACTTAATGGATATCAATGCGGGGACGATTGCGACGGGCGAGGAAACCATAGAACAGGTAGGCTGGCGGCTGTTTGAGCTGATCCTGGATATCGCCAGCGGCCGGAAACAAACCTGGTCCGACCGCTGGGGGATCCGTAACTCGCTGGCGGTATTCAATCCGGCACCGGTTACCTGATGCTGCGGGCCTTCCCTTTAAGGCGAAGGCCCGGCTATTAATCCAGCTGCTTCAGCCAGGCTTCAACCCACGGCGAAGAAAGCGTTTCAGGCTCCGGATAGTCGTTAGCATCGATCAGCAGTACATCGCCGACCCGCTTCGCCGAGTGCTCCTGCAACAGCGCATCGAACTTTTTCCCCGCGCCGCAGAAATCATCGTAGTTGCTGTCGCCCAGCGCAATCACGCCGTAGCGCAGAGTGGGCTGATGGCCCAGCTTGTCTTTGATAGCATAAAACAGCGGCGTGATGCTGTCCGGCAGATCACCCTGAGCCGTGGTCGAGGTGATCACCAATGCCACGCCGTCGGCGTAACGCTGCCACTGTTCAAGCGTGGGATCTTCAAAAATTTCCACCTGATGACCGGCATCCGTCAATAAAGGCTCCGCCTCTTCCGCCACCAGCAGCGCGTTACCGTAAACCGTTCCTACAAAAATGCCTATTTGCGCCATGCTTATCTCCTCGTTGCCTGGTCTGAACCGCTATCCTGCAGGCAAGATGCCGCAAACTCAACCCTGGGAAGATTGGGGAGAGCGTCTTCCCAGCCAAACTGCGCCATCATTCCCTGCCAGACCGAGTCCAGACCCGCGCGCAGCAGCAAAGGCTCGCCCGTTACCGGATGCGTCAGCCGCAGTTCGCTGGCGTGCAGCATCAGCCGCGTCATGCCGAAGTGCTGTGCCGCGCTGCGATTCTGCCGCAGATCGCCGTGCGCGCTGTCGCCGATAATCGGATGGCGCAGATGGGTCATATGCCGACGCAGCTGGTGCTTGCGGCCCGTCTGCGGCTTCAGCTCCATCAGCGTATAGCGCGAGGTATCGTACCGGCTGACCGGCACCGGCAGCTCCGCTTTATCCAGCGCGCGCCAGTGGGTCACGGCAGGCTGCGGTTCCTTATTCTGCTCGCTGAACTTGTCAGCGATCTTATCCAGCTCTTCAGTTAATGCGTAATCCAGCGTTTCTTCGCCATCCAGCCAGCCTCTGACCACGGCATGATAGGTTTTTTGCAGCTGGTGCTGCTCAAACTGCTGCGAAAGCAGGCGGGCGACCTCGCTGGATAAGCCCATCAACAGCACGCCCGACGTGGGGCGATCGAGCCGATGAACGGTAAATACGTGCTGGCCTATCTGATCGCGCACGGTTTGCATCACGAAAACGCTTTCATGCCTGTCGAGCCAGCTGCGGTGCACCAGCCAGCCTGAGGGTTTATTCACCGCGACCAGCCACTCGTCCTGATAAAGGATCTCCAGCATCAGGCGTCGTGCTCGAACAGTTGATCAAGCTGGTTCAGCATGTGCAGCAGATTGGCGCGGCCCGGAATAGCACCTTCCAGCGCCACTTCATAATAAGGGGCGATAGCCAGCTTTACCGGCAAAGCAGACTGCGCATCCAGCAGCGCCTGCATACGCGGCAGGAAAACCCACTGTAGCCACTGGATCGGCATCATGGTATCTACGCAAAAAGGCTCGGTGCTTTCAAACGCCTCGGCGTTTGGCGCGCAGTTTTGCCACAGCCCGGCGTCATGTAAGGCCTGCTCAATAGCCTGCAGGCGATTGCGGATTTCAAGTTCCCGGCTCATCTAAGCTCTCCTGGTCAGTTTTAAAGGGTCGCAAGCATAGCATTACCGCCGACAACGGGATAAGTATGGACGAAAAAAAGGGAGCACTGTAAAAACAGTGCTCCCGGTTCGTTCGCAGCAATCCAGCTACTTTTAGTGCTCCCTGCTCATCCCTGATAACTTTGTCCTGCAGTTTTCCCTACACTTTCACCGTCAATGGCGATGTCCCTGAGCATCCTGGCTTACCGCTCTCCGGCAGTACGTTTCTCCTTCCCGGAGGTGTCCCTTTTTCTCACTCCTGAGATATCTTGCGCAGATCTGAAGTCCTTAACAGGTGCTTTCAGTCTACCGACCGGCTTGTTCCTTAAGCCACCATCCCTTGCGACAGGATCAAGTTTGCCTTAATGAACCTGACAAACAATAGGCTGAAAACTTTTTTTTGACCCCGGCAGGTTTTTTTACGAAAAGCGTTATAACAACTTTATGATTTGCTTTGCTTTTACCGGAGAAAACGCCTTTTTTTCTTAAGATATAAAAGCGATCTCTTACAGACTCTGTAAGAGATCTCTCACAAGATAAATGACGCTTTACCTTAAGGGATCAATAATCGGTAAAGAAACAAGGAATTGCTCCAGGTTCGCGGCCAGTACCGTCTGCTTTTTAGTACCCAGCTTTTCCAGAATCACTTCCCCGCTCAAATTACATACGGAAATGATTTCCAGCTCGGATGGTGTGGTAGCAATAAAAAACGTAGGCGAATGTTTAAGACGGCGCTTCATAACCAGATGGCCGATCAAGTTTTCCTGCATACGCTCGAAATCGTCTTCGCTCCATATTTGCAGCAGCGTGCAGGGCTGGCCGTTGACCAGCGTCTTCATATCGCCTGCAAACTGCGAGGTGTACCAGGCAACGACGGCAGGCTGAATTTGTAAATCGAGCGCGCGCTCTACGTTTTCCAGGTTTTTGGCGAGGGTAAAGGGCTGCGGTAGCCACCAGACCTCATCGCCAACGGTTTGCTGCACGCAGGGCGAGGGAACGCCATACAGCTCGCTGCTGGCGGGCGGATGACCGCATTCGCTGACCCACCGGTCGCAATAGTTGCGGGTAAAATCAGCCAGGGCGCGGGAGGTTTCATCAATCATTCTTTTTTCACTCTCTGGTGCCTGAGTTACACTAAGGCTATACGTTTTTAGTTGCGTCGCCCGGGCCTTCCCGGCCGCAGACGATTGACCACTTCACCTGTCATATCAGGCTATAAGGTAATGCAATGTCTTCAGATACACATCAGGCGCTGAGCGGCCTGACGTTAGGAAAACCCACAGAGTACCACGACCAGTATCAGCCTTCTTTGCTCCAGGCGGTGCCAAGAAGCATGAACCGTGAGCCGCTGGGGCTCTATCCTGACAGTTTGCCCTTCCACGGCGCCGATATCTGGACGCTGTACGAACTCTCCTGGCTGAATGCCAAAGGCCTGCCGCAGGTGGCGATTGGCGAAGTCAGCCTGGATGCCCACAGCGTTAACCTGATCGAGTCCAAGAGCTTTAAGCTCTATCTTAACAGCTTTAATCAGACCCGCTTTGGTGACTGGGGCGAAGTCCGGGCGACGCTGGAGCGCGACCTCAGCGCCTGCGCGCAGGGTGAGGTCAGCGTTGCGCTGTTCCGGCTGCGGGAAATTGAAGGCCAGCCGATAGGCCACTTCAGCGGCCACTGCATTGACGAGCAGGATATTGAGATCGACAGCTATACCTTCAGCACCGACTATCTCCAGCAAGCCACGCAGCCGGAAGTAGTGGAAGAAAAACTGGTGAGCCATCTGCTGAAGTCCAATTGTCTGATCACCAACCAGCCGGACTGGGGTTCAGTGCAAATCAGCTATCGCGGCCCGCGTATCCAGCGTGAGGCGCTGCTGCGCTACCTGGTGTCGTTCCGGCACCATAACGAATTTCATGAGCAGTGCGTTGAGCGCATTTTCAATGATATCTTGCGCTTCTGCCAGCCGGAAAGCCTGAGCGTTTATGCCCGCTATACCCGTCGCGGCGGCCTGGATATCAATCCCTGGCGCAGCAACGGCGCATTTAAACCCGGCCTGTCCAGGCTGGTACGCCAGTAGCACTTTGCGTACCGTCGCGCATAAACGCACGATAACGTTGTTAACTGTTTGAGAAGAAGGCTAATCTGAAGCGGGCATCGGGTGCCCGGGAACATTTTTTCGCCGTCACGCTCGCCGTTTATCCGGCGGGCTTTTGATGGGGAGCGACCACCGCCCGGACGGGTGTAAAGGAGTTAATTTGATCACACATATCAGCCCATTAGGCTCCATGGATCTGTTGTCTCAACTGGAAGTCGATATGCTGAAGCGCACCGCCAGCAGCGACCTTTACCAACTCTTCCGCAACTGTTCCCTTGCCGTACTTAACTCCGGCAGCCAGACGGACAGCAGCCATGAACTGCTGTCGCGTTTTGAAAACTTTGACATCAACGTGCTGCGGCGCGAGCGCGGCGTCAAGCTGGAGCTGATTAATCCGCCGGAGGAAGCCTTTGTCGACGGTCGCATCATTCGCTCGCTACAGGCCAACCTGTTTGCCGTGCTGCGCGACATTCTGTTTGTAAATGGTCAGTTTGACAGCGGCTTTCAGCAGCAGGACGTGGATGACTCGGTGCGCATCACCAACCTGGTGTTTTCGCTGCTGCGTAACGCCAGGGCGCTGCACGTCGGCGAGCTGCCGAATACCGTGGTTTGCTGGGGCGGCCACTCGATCAACGCCGTGGAATATCAGTACTGCCGCAACGTCGGTTCGCAGCTGGGCCTGCGCGAGCTGAATATCTGTACCGGCTGCGGGCCGGGCGTCATGGAAGCGCCGATGAAAGGCGCCGCCGTGGGCCACGCGCAGCAGCGTTACAAAGAGAGCCGTTTTATCGGCCTGACCGAACCGTCGATCATTGCCGCCGAGCCGCCGAATCCGCTGGTCAACGAACTGATTATCATGCCGGACATTGAAAAACGTCTGGAAGCCTTTGTGCGTATCGCCCACGGCATCATTATTTTCCCGGGCGGCGTGGGTACGGCGGAAGAGCTGCTCTATCTGCTGGGCATCCTGATGAATCCGCAGAACCGCGATCAGGTGCTGCCGCTGATCCTCACCGGCCCGAAAGAGAGCGCCGATTACTTCCGCGTGCTGGATGAGTTTATCGTCAGCACGCTGGGCGAAGCCGCGCGTCAGCACTACACCATTATTATCGATGACGCGGCGGAAGTGGCGCGCCTGATGAAAAACGCTATGCCGAAGGTGAAAGAGCATCGGCGCGAGACGGGCGACGCCTATAGCTTTAACTGGTCAATCCGCATCGCGCCGAATTTGCAGGTGCCGTTTATGCCCACGCACGAAAATATGGCCAATCTTAATCTTTATCCCAATCAGCCTGCCGAACAGCTGGCGGCCTCGCTGCGCCGCGCGTTCTCCGGCATTGTGGCGGGCAACGTCAAGGAGCCTGGGATCAAAGCGATTAAGGAACAAGGCCCGTATAAGATACACGGCGATGCAGAAATCATGCGCCGCATGGACGATTTGTTACAGGGATTTGTTGCCCAGCACCGCATGAAGCTGCCGGGAACGGCCTACATCCCCTGCTACGAAATCATTAAGTAACCCTCAGCGGAGCGGCAGCCGTGCCGCTCAGTATCCACTATGACTATTCATCTGTTGATTATTGATGCGCTGAATCTGATTCGTCGCATCCACGCCGTGCAGGATTCTCCCTGCCAGGAAACCTGTATCCATGCTGTGCAACAGCTTATCCTGCACAGCAAGCCGACCCATGCGGTGGCGGTGTTTGACGACGACGATCGCCACGAAGGCTGGCGTCATCAGCGCCTGCCGGACTATAAAGCCGGACGCGCGCCCATGCCGGACACGTTAAAAACAGAGATGCCGCAGATCCGGGCGGCGTTTGAGGCGGCGGGCGTGGCCTGCTGGCACGCGCCGGGCGAAGAGGCGGACGATCTGGCCGCCACTCTGGCGGTAAAGGTTGCCGACAGCGGCCATCAGGCAACCATAGTGTCGACCGATAAGGGCTACTGCCAGCTGCTGGCGCCAAATATTCAAATCCGCGACTACTTTCAGAAGCGCTGGCTGGATTTGCCGTTTATTGAAAAGGAGTTTGGCGTAGCGCCCGCGCAGCTGACGGATTACTGGGGGCTGGCCGGTATCAGCAGCAGTAAGATCCCAGGCGTGGCGGGCATTGGCGCGAAAAGCGCGGCAGAGCTGCTGCAAACCTACGGCTCGCTGGCGGCGATTTACGAGCGGCTGCCGGAAGTGGCGGATAAATGGCGCAAGAAGCTGGAGCAGCAGCAGGAGATGGCGCATCTCTGCCGCGAGGTGGCGACACTGAAAACCGATCTGCATCTGGCCGGCAACCTGAAGGATCTGCGGCTGCCGTAAAGGCAAGCGCGCGTCCCGGGCCTGACGTTGATAACGGACATAGCGGCAACTTCATTGCCGCCTGTCTTTTGCCAGCGGTCTGCGGCCCGGACTCTCTTTAGCGCTCGTCGCGGCGTCCTGGCGTCGCGCCCCAGATGCGGCGAATATGCACGGTAACTTCTTCGCGATCGTGATAAAGCTGGCGCGCCTGAATTTGCGCGTTGATGCCGTTGGCCTTCAGCTTTTCGTCGATCATCGCCAGGTTTTGTGAGACTTCTTCATAGCGCTTTTTCATCGGCAGCTTGAGGTTGAAAATGGTTTCACGGCACCAGCCGTTCACCAGCCAGTCGGCCATCAGGTTAGCCACGCGTACCGGTTTTTCCACCATATCGCATACCAGCCAGTAGATGTTGCTGCGCGTCGGGCGATATTTAAAGCCGTCCTCGCGATGGTGGAAAACCTGCCCGGTATCCATCAGGCTCGGCGCCATCGGGCCGTTATCAACGGCGTGCACCATCATGCTGCGCTTCACCAGCTGATAAGTCCAGCCGCCGGGACAGGCGCCCAAATCGACCGCATAAAGGCCGCTGCCCAGGCGTTCTTCCCATTCGTCGGCCGGTACAAAAACGTGAAACGCTTCTTCCAGCTTTAACGTCGAGCGGCTTGGCGCGTCGGACGGGAACTTCAGCCGTGGAATGCCCATAAAGAACGGGGAGTTGTTCTGCGGCAGCGAGTAGCCGACGTAGCAGTAGCCCGGCGCGATAAAAAAGACGTGCACCACGGGACGCTTGTCGCTTTCGTAATTCAGCAGGATGCCCGCCGAACGCAGGCTGGAACGCAGCGGCACGGTGAACTTGCGGCAGAATTTCAGCAGCTCTTTGCTCTCGTTAGTGTCCGGCACTTCAACCCGCAGCTCGCCGCCCTTTTCCACTACGCCGGTCAGCATCCCCGTCACCGGCGTGACGCGATCCTCAGGAGGCAAATCGCGCAGCAACTCGCCCACAACGATCATCTGACGCGAAAAAATCAGCTCGCTGAAAGGCAGCTCGCGCAGCAGTTTTTCGGCGTCTTCAGGCTGATAGCATTCAAACAGCACGTAAGCGGAATCTTCCTTTACGCGCGCAAAGCCAAATACTTCTCTGGCTGCGGCTTTTGCGGTGATCTCCGCCGCGCACTCTTTTTCAAAGCCCTGACGGCAATAGAGTAAAACTTTATTCATGGCGTTCTGCCCTTTTCTTCAGACGCAGCGCGCCAATCAACATTAAAACCCAGCCAATCAGGAAGCAGAAGCCTCCTACCGGCGTAACGTAAACCCAAAGCTTAAGATGGGACAGCGCCAGACAGTAAAGGCTGCCGCTAAACAGTACGGTGCCCAGCGCCAGCAGCGCGCTGCTCCAGTAAAACCAGATATTGGCGCGGCTGCGCATCGCTGCCGCCAGGCCCAGGATCGCCAGCGTGTGGAAACCCTGATACTCCAGGCCGGTTTTCAACCAGGCCATTTCGCCCGGCCCCAGTGACCGGCTTAATACATGAGCGCCAAATGCGCCCAGCATGACAAAAACAAACCCGCTGATGGCCGTAAAAATCAGCATTGCACGACTCGACATTCTTATCATCCTCTGAGACAGCACGCGCCGCCGCCCTGGCAACGCATGATTAAGGGTTCAGCTTTCGTAGCGGAAGCGGAATTTTTCCTGTTCGCTGGCCGCTTTTGCCAGGATCCACTGACGAAAGGCGGCTATTTTACCCAGTTCTGCCTGACTGTCATGACAAACCAGATAAAAAGCGTTTTTACTTACCAGCACGTCGTTAAAGGGACAGGCCAGCCTGCCCGCTTCTATCTCCGTTTGCGCCATCACGTTGTTCGCCAGCGCCACGCCCTGGCCGTGGATAGCCGCCTGTAAAACCATCGCGCTGTGGCTGAAAATAGGGCCGTGCTGCACGTTGATATTTACGCCCAGCTGGCGCGTATAGGCCTGCCAGTCGCGACGGGAAGCGTCATGCAGCAGCGTAAAGCGCGTCAGATCAGCAGGCGTTTTAAGAGGATTATCGCCGGTTAGCAGCAAAGGTGAACAGACAGGCAGCAAATATTCGGCATAAAGTTTTTCCACCCGCAGGCCCGGCCAGTTGCCGCGCCCATAGAAAATAGCCACGTCTACGTCATCGGCCAGCTTCTCTTCTTCCCGGTCGACGGCCTGGATACGCACGTCTATCCCCGGATAAGCTGAGTTAAAGCTGGACAGGCGCGGCACCAGCCATTGGATCGCAAAGCTGGGCAGCAGGCTGACGGTCAGCGCGCCCTTCGCGCTCCGTGCCTGAAGCTTGCGGGTAGCGTCGTTCAGCGCGGTGAAAATCTCTTTGATATCCAGGTAGTAGCTCTGGCCTTCCTCGGTAAGCAATAAAGAGCGGTTGCGCCGCCGGAACAGCTTAAGGCCCAGAAAATCCTCCAGTGACTTGATCTGATGGCTTACCGCCGCCTGGGTCACAAAAAGCTCTTCTGCGGCCCGGGTAAAACTGAGATGACGTGCGGCAGCATCAAATACGCGCAGGGCATTTAAAGGAGGAAGACGTTTCGACATGATTACCGGTTACAGAATGTTGGCTTCGGACATAAGGCCGCTGACGCAGCTTTACGTATTAGTTTTTTTTATCCGAGCCATTATAATTTGTCCGTTGAGGATGCACCAGCAAATACCTATAGTTGCCGCACTTCCTGAGCCGGAACGAAAAGCAGTTTGAAATTGAAGCGCTTGCGCGGGGATTTTAGAAGGCTTTTGGCTTGTGGTCGTGATGTTGTGTTTGCAATTGATCTGCCTTTTGCAGATCGGGTAGTCCGACTACCGCTTTTAGATTTACCCTGTCTGTCCATAGAGATTTAATAGCACCGCAAATTGCGGTGCTTTTTTTTGCCTGAAACTTACTGGCCCATTTCAACCATTTCTTTTACGTCTGAACGGTTGATCTGCTGCTTGTTGCCGTTAGCATCTTTGTAGCTGATCATACCGGTATCGTCATCTACTACGGGTTTGCCGTCGGCGACGATGGTACGGCCATCATTGGTATGCATAACATAATTGCTTGAGCAGGCAGCCAGGGCAAAAGTCATGGCGCAGGCGGCCATAATAGCAGCAAATTTTTTCATCTTTATATCTCCTTGCAGATAGTAATGCGATAAACCACCCGCAATGCGCGATCCCGAGGCAAAAAGCGAGTAAATTGCCTGTCCTGAGAAAGCTTATTTGCGGGTAATAGTTTAAACCTTGCATAAATCAGGATAACTCGCTTTTCAGACATTGCCAGGAAAGCGCCTGTAATTCAGTTGGATTCGGTAAAAACCGCATCAATCCACCCTTATTCGAGGAGAACATGAGCATATTTTCGCCTGTTCATTTTCGCCAGCAGTTTCCCGCGTTGGACGAAGCCGGCATCTATCTTGACAGCGCGGCCACCACGCTGAAGCCAGCGGCGGTGATTGAAGCCACCCAGGCGTTCTACAGTCAGGGGGCCGGAACCGTGCATCGCAGCCAGTTTGCCGCCGCGCGTGCGCTAACCGACCGCTATGAAAATGCCCGTGGTCAGGTGGCGCGACTGCTGAATGCCCCGCTCGCCAGCAATATTGTCTGGACCAAAGGCACCACGGAAGCGATCAACCTGATCGCCCAGGGCTATTTTCGACCACGCCTGCGGCCAGGCGATGAGATCGTCGTCAGCGAAGCCGAGCATCACGCCAATCTGGTGCCATGGCTGATGGTGGCTGAGCAGACCGGCGCCAAAGTGGTGAAGTGGCCGATCGGCAAAGATTTGCTGCCCGGCATCGCGACGCTGGAAACCTTACTGAATGCGCGTACGCGGGTGCTGGCGCTTGGACAAATGTCCAACGTCACCGGTGGCTGCCCGGATTTAAGCAAGGCCGTCGCACTGGCGCATCGCGCGGGCGCAAAGGTGGTTATAGACGGCGCGCAAGGCGTGGCGCATCGGCCGCCCGACGTAGCAGCGCTGGATATCGACTTTTATGCTTTTTCCGCCCATAAGCTTTATGGGCCAATGGGGACAGGCGTGCTCTATAGCAAAACGGCGCTGCTGGAAGCGATGCAGCCCTGGCAGGGCGGCGGAAAAATGCTGACCACCGTCAGCTTTGACGGCTTTACGCCGCAGGCGGTGCCCTGGCGCTTTGAGGCAGGCACGCCCAACGTAGCGGGCGTCATCGGGCTGAGCGCGGCGCTGAGCTGGCTGGAAACAGTGGATATGGCGGCGGCAGAAAGCTGGAGCTGCGGGCTGGCCGACGTGGCGGAAGAGCGGCTGGCGGATCTGCCCGGCTTTCGCAGCTTCCGAGCCAGCGGCTCCAGCCTGCTCGCCTTTGATATCGCGGGCGTACACCACAGTGATATTGTTACGCTGCTGGCGGAAAGCGGCATCGCGCTGCGCGCCGGCCAGCACTGCGCCCAGCCGCTGCTACAGACACTTGGCGTCAACGGCACCCTGCGCGCCTCTTTTGCGCCCTATAATACGCTTAACGATGTTGAAGCGCTGGTCAGCGCCATGACCACCGCACTGGAACTTTTGGCAGATTAACTATGACGACTTTACCGGCTCCGCACCCGTTCGGCACGCTGATTACCGCCGACGGCTTAAAACAGACTTTTTCCGCCTTTACGCAGTGGGAAGAACGCTATCGCCAGCTGATTTTGCTGGGAAAACAGCTGCCCGCACTGGCGGAGGAGTGGAAAACGGCGGAAATCGAACTCAGCGGCTGTGAAAACCGCGTCTGGCTTGGACATCGACAGTCGCCCGACGGCAGCCTGCACTTTTACGGCGACAGCGAAGGCCGCATCGTGCGCGGACTGCTGGCGGTGCTGCTGGTCAGCGTGGAAGGAAAGCTGCCCGAAGAGATATTGCAGAGCGATCCGCTGGCGCTGTTTGATGACCTGGGGCTGCGCGATCAGCTCAGCGCCTCGCGCAGCGCCGGACTGGCGGCACTGGCGACAGCGGTAGTGAAGGCGGCGAGCGAAGCGGGTTAAGCAAATCAGAAGCGGCGTCAGCCGCGCGCCGCTTTCGCCATCATTTTTTTCAGCACGTGGGAAACGGCCACGAAGCCGAAAGTGGCGGTGACCATCGTGGCCGCGCCGAAGCCGGAAGCGCAGTCCATCCGCTTTGGCCCTTCCGCCGTACTGCGTGAAGCGCAAACGGAACCGTCCGGCTGCGGATACATCAGCGCCTCGGTGGAAAACACGCAGTCAATACCCAGCTTGCCCTTGCTGTTTTTAACGATATTGAAATCGCTTTTTAACCGTTCGCGCAACTTAGCCGCCAGCGGATCCTGAATCGTTTTCGCCAGATCCGCCACCTGGACCTGCGTGGGATCGATCTGACCGCCTGCGCCGCCGGTGGTAACCAGCGGGATTTTATTACGGCGGCACCAGGCCAGCAGCGCCGCTTTTGGCCGCACGCTGTCGATGGCGTCAATCACATAGGTAAAGCCGCCGCTCATCAGCTCAGCCGTATTTTCCGCAGTGATAAAGTCATCCACGCAGGTCACTTTGCATTCCGGGTTGATGGCCAGGATGCGTTGCGCCATTACCTCGGTTTTCGCCTGCCCTACTGTGCCTTTCAGCGCGTGGATCTGCCTGTTGGTATTGGTCACGCAGACATCGTCCATATCGATCAGCGTGATGGCGCCGATACCGGTGCGCGCCAGCGCTTCAGCGGCCCAGGAGCCTACGCCGCCAATGCCGATCACGCAGATATGCGCGTCGGCGAAAAGTTGCAGAGCAGACTGACCATATAAGCGTGCCGTGCCGCCAAAGCGCTGTAGCCAGGCGTCGGAAAGAACCCTCATGATTTACCTCAACGTCGGAAACGGGCCGGAAACGCCGGCCCGTTGACCTTAATTATCGACTGACCAGCGCCGCACCGGCATTGCCATTTTGTGCCATAGAGAAAGGAGAAACGCCCGCGCCCGGCGCCGCTTTCAGCACCCAGACGCGACCGTAGTGGTTATACCAGCCTGCCATATGGCCCGCCTGCTCGCCGATACCCTGATAGATATCAAAGTGCTGGCCCTTAATAGCGCCGCCCACGTCGAGCGCCACCATCACGCGCATTTCATATTTGCCGTTGAACTTGCCTTTATCGTTCAGCAAAGGCACCTCCGCCAGCAGTACCGTGCCCGGCGGGATCAGCGAACGATCGGCGGCCACCGAGGCTTTGGCGATCAGCGGTACCGCGCTCGCGCCGCGTACCGGCGCAAACTCTTCCGGCTTAAAGAAGACAAAGGACGGGTTCTGCTCCAGCAGCTCGCGCACCTCGGCCGGGCTGTGGTTTTCGCCCCATTGGCGGATAGCCTGCATCGACATATCTTCGCGCTTCACTTCGCCGCGATCGATCAGCACCTTACCGATGCTACGATAAGCATGGCCGTTCTTGCCGCCGTAGCCGAAGAAGGTCAAAGGACGGCCGTCGCCGTAGTCAACGTAGCCGCTGCCCTGCACGTCCATAATAAAGTTATCCATCAGCGAATTGCTGTAACCGATAACGTAGCGTTCATCCAGGCCGCCGCTGTAGATTTCCGCTCGGCTTGGCAAACGGCGCTTGCCGCGCGGCGGCATGCGGTATAAAGGATACTGAAATTCGCCCTGGCGGGTGTAGCGGGCATGGATAACCGGCGTGTAGTAACCGGTAAACTGCACGTTGCCATAATTGTCGGTGCCTTCCATCTGATACGCATCCACGCCGTACTGGCGCAGCTGCCGCGTATCACCGCCCGCCATCAGCCAGCTTTTTAGCGCGCTGTAGGTGGAGAGCTGGCGGGAAAACATGGCTGGCGAAGCGGCCTGGATTTCCAGCAGCTGATCGGCAAAATCTTTGCCGTTAACGGGGCGCCCTTTGGCGTTAGGTTGATTAACCAGCCCCAGCGGCTGCTGCAGCTTGCCGTCCTTATACTGCTGGCCGCGATCGGTAGGTTTGGAGGAACATCCCGCAAGCAGGGCGATTAACGCCCCGGTGACCATATACTTTGCCCAACGTCCTTTCATTATTCTCTACCTTTATACGCAATTGCAGGCGAAGATAGCAAAGCGCCCCACAGATTAAAACGTCCTCGCCAAAAAGAAGCGTCGGTTTTGCACAACAATACAACAATCGGCTGACAAATTAAGCAGTAAGGGCGATTTCAGGCGTTAATTTGCAAAAAGGGGTTGCAACAAAATCGCCGGAGAGTATAGTGCGCATCCACGGACGCGGGATGGAGCAGCCTGGTAGCTCGTCGGGCTCATAACCCGAAGGTCGTCGGTTCAAATCCGGCTCCCGCAACCAATTCCCTCCGGGGAAAAGCAGTAAACCTGTCGTGATGGAAGCGCCAGGAAGTTCGGACGCGGGATGGAGCAGCCTGGTAGCTCGTCGGGCTCATAACCCGAAGGTCGTCGGTTCAAATCCGGCTCCCGCAACCATTTTCTCAGGAAAATGTAGTAGTAAAAAAGCCTGCCGTGATGGAAGCGTCAGCATCGGACGCGGGATGGAGCAGCCTGGTAGCTCGTCGGGCTCATAACCCGAAGGTCGTCGGTTCGAATCCGGCTCCCGCAACCAACTAAACACCCTTTCGGGTGTTTTTTTGTTTCTGGCGTTCCAACTTTCTTATTTTATCGGACGACCTGTCGCCGCCCGCTTTCCTATCTTGGTGCTAACGGTGCGCCGTGGGCAAAATAGCCTTTAATCCCTGCCAGAATCGACTCCGCCACCTGACGCTGGAACGCTGCCGTACGCAGTTTGCGCTCCTCCTCCAGATTACTGATAAAAGCCGTTTCCACCAGAATGGAAGGAATATCCGGTGCTTTCAACACCGCAAAAGCCGCCTGCTCCACCTTCTTCTTGTGCAGATGATTAATTTTGCCCATATGTCCCAGCACTTCCTTGCCGAACTTCAGGCTGTCGTTAACGGTCAGGCTCTGTACCATATCGAACATAGTGTGATCAAGGTAGCGATCGCCGCTCATGCTGACGCCGCCGATCAGATCCGATTCGTTCTGCGTTTGCGCCAGATAGCGCGCGGCGGTGCTGGTTGCGCCTTTAGTCGACAGCGCGAACACGGAAGAGCCTCGCGCCGCCCGGCTGGTAAAGGCATCGGCATGAATAGAAACAAACAGATCGGCGCGTAATCTGCGCGCTTTTGCCACCCGCACCTTCAACGGAATAAATACGTCGTCGCTGCGTGTCATATGCGCGCGCATATTGGGCTGCTTATCGATTAGCGCTTTCAACCGACGGGCGATTTTCAGCACCACGTCCTTTTCTTTGGTTTTATGCTTGCCGATAGCACCGGTATCTTCGCCGCCGTGACCGGGATCGATCATGATAATAATCGGACGATCCCGCCCCGCTTTGCCGGGCAACGGCGCGGAAGCGGGCTGGCCGCTTTCCAGCTCGCCTTTATTGTAATCCTGCAACAGCGCCAGCAGCGGATCGTCTTCATGGTTATGGCTGCGGTTTCTGGCCGGATAGAGATCCAGCACCAGGCGGTTTTTGATGCCGGCGACCGGATCGAGAGTAAAGACTTTTGGCGTCACGCTCTGCTTCAGCTCCAGCACCAGCCGCACCGTATGGCGATCGAACTGGCCGACGCGCGCGCTTTTAATATAGGGATCGTCGCTGCGCACCAGATGCCCGACCTGATGCAGGGTCTGATTCAGGTGCACGCCGGAGATATCCACCACTATGCGTTCAGGATGACTTAACGCAAACTGTTTATATTTCAGCGGAGTATTGGATTCCAGCGTGACGCGGGAATAGGTTGAAGACGGCCAGATGCGCACGGCCACAATATGGCTGCTTGCCGCCAGTCCCGCTTTGCTGACGCTCAGCAGCAGCGCTGCGCCAGCGCCCTGTAGCCAGCGACGTCGGCCGGGCGAAGGTAAATCAGACATGCCACTCCAGTAAGAAATTGCTGTTTTGTAAAGAAAAATAAAACCAAAAAACCACCAGGCGCAAAACTGTAGCGAATCCTGCTGCCGGTGTCACCCCCAAAAGCCCTTCACGGGCCGCAGCGTTAAGCTACGTTAAAGAGAAGGTTGAAAATTGGCACTTGCGCCCGCGCGATAAAAGAATAAAAATACATTTTTAGCGAATAATAATTCATAGAGGGTTTGCCGTGAAGGAACGGAGTACCGAGCTGGTTCAGGGGTTTCGCCATACCGTGCCCTATATCAATGCCCATCGTGGTAAGACGTTTGTCATTATGCTGGGCGGCGAAGCCATTGAGCATGATAACTTCTCAAGCATCGTTAATGATATTGGCCTTCTGCACAGCCTCGGCATTCGCCTGGTGGTGGTATACGGTGCGAGGCCGCAGATTGACGCCAATCTGGCGGAGCATCAGCTGGAGCCGGTTTATCACAAGCATACCCGCGTCACCGACGCGCAGTCGCTGGAGCTGGTCAAGCAGGCGGCAGGCCGTTTACAGCTGGATATCACCGCGCGCCTGTCGATGAGCCTGAACAACACGCCGCTCCAGGGCGCGCATATCAACGTCGTCAGCGGCAACTTTATTATCGCGCAGCCGCTGGGCGTGGATGACGGCGTGGATTACTGCCACAGCGGCCGTATCCGCCGCATCGATGAAGAGGCTATTCACCGCCAGCTCGACAGCGGCGCTATCGTGCTGCTGGGGCCGGTTGCCGTTTCCGTGACCGGCGAGAGCTTTAACCTGACCTCGGAAGAAGTCGCCACCCAGCTGGCGATCAAGCTGAAGGCGGAAAAAATGATCGGCTTCTGCGCGGAACAGGGCGTGACCGACAGCGAAGGCGCAATTATCTCCGAGCTGTTCCCGAACGAAGCGCAGCAGCGCATTATCGAGCTGGAAGAAGGCCATGACTATCTGTCTGCGACTGTGCGCTTTTTACGCGGCGCGGTGAAGGCCTGCCGCAGCGGCGTGCGCCGCAGCCACCTGATTAGCTATCAGGAGGACGGCACGCTGTTGCAGGAACTGTTCTCGCGTGACGGTATCGGTACGCAGATTGTGATGGAAAGCGCCGAGCAGATCCGCCGCGCCACCATCAACGACATCGGCGGCATCCTTGAGCTGATCCGCCCGCTGGAGCAGCAGGGCATTCTGGTGCGTCGCTCGCGCGAGCAGTTAGAGATCGAAATCGACAAATTTACGATTATCGAGCGGGATAACCTCACCATCGGCTGCGCGGCGCTCTACCCTTTCCCGGAAGAGAAAATCGGCGAGATGGCCTGCGTCGCGGTACACCCGGACTACCGCAGCTCGTCGCGCGGCGAAGCGCTGCTGGAAAGAGTGGCGCTGCAGGCGCGGCAGATGGGGCTGAAAAAGCTGTTTGTGCTGACCACACGCAGCATTCACTGGTTCCAGGAGCGCGGCTTTACGCCGGTCGATATCGAAGAGCTGCCGGAAAGCAAAAAGCAGATGTATAACTACCAGCGCCGCTCAAAGGTGCTGATGGCCGATCTGAGCCATGCGCGGATGGCGTAGCGAAAAAGCTATGTACCTGCCTCCAGGGGACGATTAAATCAGCCGTGGAGGCAGTTGAACTCATCGCAGGTGTGGCGTAATATTTAACCAGTTATGCATTGACGACCCCGTCAATATTCCAGAGCAGGATTTAGCTATGTCGCCGCGTGAGCTTAAAGAAAAACAACATCAGGTCTATGCAGAGCGTATGAAAGCGCTTAACAAAGGCCAGCTTGCTCCTCAACCTTTGAGTGAAAAGCCCTGCTATAGCGCCAGTCGTAAGTCTTCTCGTCGGGCTAACGTTAGCTTTGCATAGTGAAAATAAACCCTCCTCGGGATGGTTATTTTTGTATTAATAATGATTAACTCAACTGCCTGATTTGCCTCACTGACTTTATTTTACTGAGCCCATCCGCTATCGACATCTTTTTTAATTTTTGTTGGTTAACGCTATGGCAGAACTACACATTCCCACTTCTGAGCAGGTTTACCTACTGAATCATGAGCTGATAGCACATGCGAATGAACTACAGGATCCGGTAATTACGGTCGGCGGTCAGGCTGTTTTTTATTGGGCATCTTATTATCAGGAACTTTACCCCGTAACCGAGCAACCAGACGAACGCGCACTTCGCTCTGTGGATATCGATTATGTTTCCAGAAAAAGAAATGTGATCGGTATAGGTAAAGCGCTTAATATCGAACCGAAATTTCAGGAACCTTTTACCCCTCCGTCTATCGCAATTTTTTCACTGATTGATCGAGACACGGCAAAGATAAAAGAGTTTGGCGGACGCCTGTTTTCTAATGCTGATATTCAATATCGTGAAAATATTATCGATATTATAGACAGGCCTTCCGGCTTTCAGCATGACGAGTTCACCGGTGAAAAGCTGCTGTTAAACACAGAACCATTTATAACGCGTCATATAAAATCCGGCGTGCCGGAAAGCCATGATCTGGTCAGAGTGCTTAATCCTGTTGCCTGTATGAGATCGCGTTTCGCTAATATTGCCGAAAAAATCAAGCCCGATACAGAAACTGAAAGCCTTCGGATTAAGAGCCTGATGCTTCCCGTATTCTATTTTTTACTGGATAAGTTCGAGTTTGAGCACTTTCGTCACGCCAGACGCTTTTTAGACAGTTTCATCCAACTTACGCAGCACAGTGCCTGGCGACGTATCCAGACACGTCAGAATATCCCTCTCTATAAAATCCTCGAACAGCTTTATATATTTCTTAGTGCGAACAGAAAAGATTATGAGCTTGACGACAAATTTATCGATCGTGAACTCTGCAAAAAAGCCCGTGAAACCCGGGCTTTGTTTGAACGATTACAAAAAGTTAGCCGAACATCAGGTTAGCATTACCGAGCTGTTTAGTTGCAGAAAGAAGATGTCTGACAGGCATAACGTTGTAATGTCAGATTAAGCAAGTCAGCTATTTTCTCACTTTACCCCGCCAGCCGTTCCACCAGGCCGCTGCGGCGGCGCGTGCGCATCTTCACCGCGCTGTTCAGCACCTGATTATCCGCATACAGCGTCAGGCGTTCTCTGGCGCGGGTGATGGCGGTGTAAACCAGCTCGCGCGTCAGTACCGGCGCGAACTGATTCGGCAGCACCAGCAGCGTATGATCAAACTCCGAGCCCTGTGATTTATGCACGGTCATCGCATAGGCGGTTTCATGCGGCGGCAGGCGGCTGGGCTGCACGGCCCGAATGCTGCCGTCGGGCAGCGGGAAGAACACCTTCAGCGCGCCTTCCGCATCGTTCATCGCAATGCCGATATCACCGTTAAACAGCCCCAGCGCGCTGTCGTTGCGGGCGATCATTACCGGCCTGCCGATATACCATTTGCTGCCCGGCTGGCGCTGGATCAGCCGTTTTTTGTGCAAGGCGGCCTCAATACGCTCATTAAGTCCGAACACGCCAAACGGCCCCTCCCTCAGCGCACACAGCAGCTGAAAGCGGCCAAACGCCTCAATCACCCGGCGAGGTTCCGCCTGGTCGGCAATCTGCTCAAGATAGTCGCGATAGCCTGCCACGCTGGTGTCCAGCAGATGCTGATACTCTGCGCTGCTGCTCAGCGTAAAGCGGGTAATATCAGCAAAATCCGCGTTAAATACTTTTTCAACCTGATGGATATCGCCCGCGTTGACCGCCAGCGCCAGCTGCCCGATGCCCGATGAGGCGTCGAAACGGTAGCTTTTACGCAGCAGGCAAATGCTGTCGCGCACCGCTGGCGCCAGCTTGTCCTCCTGGCCTGCAATCTCGCAGCCGGTCAGGCGCATCAGCATTTCCGCGCGCTGGCTGCTGTAGCCGGACTCCGCGCAGCGGCAGATATCGCCGAGCACCGCGCCCGCTTCCACCGAGGCAAGCTGGTCGCGATCGCCCAGAAAGATCACCCTGGCGTGCGGCGGCAGCGCGGCGATCAGGCTCGCCATCATCGGCAAATCCACCATAGAAGCTTCATCCACCACTAACAGATCCAGATGCAGCGGATTGCCCGCGTGATAGCGCATCCGCTGGCTGCCGGGCACCGCGCCCAGCAGGCGATGCAGCGTGGTGGCCTCGGCAGGAAAACGCTGTTTTTCCGCTTCGCTGACTTCAAGCCGCTGCAACGCTTTGCCCAGGGATTCGGTCAGCCGCGCCGCCGCTTTACCCGTCGGGGCGGCCAGGCGAATACGCAGCGAGCCGGAAGAAAGCTCCAGCAGCGTCGCCAGCAGTTTGGCTACCGTGGTGGTTTTGCCCGTTCCCGGTCCGCCGGAGATCACCGCAATTTGCCGCGTGATCGCCACCGCTGCGGCGATTTTCTGCCAGTTATCCGGCTGCTCGCCAAAATGCCTGTCGAGCGCGCTGCGCAGCCGCTGTTCGTCAAAGGGCGTATGGGCTTCACGCACGATAAACTGCGCCACCTGCCCTTCCGACTGCCACATGCGATGCAGATAGAGCCGCTGCTGATGCAGTACCAGCGGCGTTGCCGTCGTGCCGTCGCCCACGGCCTGCGCCGATGACAGCAGGTGATGCCAGTCCGGCTCGCCAACGGCCTGCCACAGCTGACCGGCCAGCTCAGGATGGCGTCCGCCGAACAGCAGCGCTTCGCTGAGATGCGTCAGCGGCAGGCACACGTGCCCCTCGCCCGCTTCGGCGCTGACGCAGGCCGCAGCCAGCATCAGCGCGGGATGATCGTCGCCCGCCACCATGCGGGCGAACTGCACGTCCAACGGACGCAGCAGTCGCGCCTCACAGGCGGAGAGCAGCAGTTGCGCTATGGCCATAGTTCCTCCTGAAATTCCCCGGCAAACAGCGCGTCGAGCGACTGCACAAAAGCCGCTTCCGGGCAGGTGCGGAAGATGCCGTTTACACGCGCCGTACCGTCCACGCCGCGCAGGAAAAGATAGATAACGCCGCCGAAGTGGCGCTGATAATCGTAGTCAGCCAGACGATGACGCAAATAGCGATGCAGCGCCAGCGTATAAAGCTGATATTGCAGATCGTAACGGTGCGCGCGCATCGCTTCCGCCATCGCTTCCGGCGTGTAGTGCTCGCCCGACTCGCCCAGCCAGTTGGATTTATAATCCAGCAGATAATATTTTCCCTGCCAGCAAAACACCAGATCGATAAAACCTTTCAGCATTCCCTGCACCTGCTGAAAGTTAAGCGGCGGGCAGCCGGCCGACAGCGGATCGTAATGGCGCACCAGCCGATCCAGCTTTTCCGCCATCAGCATTTGTTTGATGGGCAGATAAAATTGCAGCTCCACCTGACGGCTTTCCGCCGGTAGCTGGCTCAGGCTGACGCCGGTTTCATTCAGCGGCGTGGTCAGCACGTTTTCCAGCCACTGTTTCATCACCGGCAGCCAGGCAAGGTCGTGCCCCTGTCCGGCAAGCTGTTCGCTCAGCCAGGCTTCATCCACCGGCTGGGTAAAGTCGAGGTTTTCAAACAGGCCGTGCAGAAAAGTGCCCGGCGCCGCGCCGCGAGGAAAAGTATGCGGCGTCAATTGCGCAGCCTGCTGGCTTTGCGCCTCGCCCGCCGCGTCAACGTCCAGGCGCGGCAGCAGATCCAGCGTGACGGAATGGCCGTGCTGCTGTAGCCCGGAATAGCTGGTCACCCGCCACTCGTCGCGCAGCTTGCGCGCCATCGCTTTGCTGCTGAGCGCGTGTAAGGCGTGCCGCTGCGGCTGCCAGGGAGCGCTTTCCGGCGTCTCCGCCAGCACGGTTTCTACCGCCTCGTTTTGCATTGTAAGCAGCTGCTCGCGTAGCGCGGTGGCGTCAGCCGGTTCGCCCTGCTGCAACAGCCAGCCCAGCGCGCTGCGGTGCAGATCGCTGTTGCCTTCTTTTTTACGGTTGCCTTTGATCAGCGGCGCAACGCCCACGCTACAGTGATGAACGGAGCGCGTCAGCGCCACATAGAGCAGGCGCAGATCCTCGGCCAGCCGCTCCTGTTCGGCCAGCTCAAGGCTTTCCTCGTCCTCGCGCAGATCCAGCAGCGCCTGATAATTCTGTCGATCGTGATAGATGCCCGTGGCCGCTTCGCGATAGTTGGCAACAAACGGCAGCCACACCAGCGGATATTGCAGACCTTTCGATTTATGGATAGTGACGATCTGCACCAGGTGGCGATCGCTCTCCAGCCGCAGCTGCTGACTGGCCGACTGCCCGTTGGGCTGCGCCACTTCCTGCGCCAGCCAGCGCACCAATGCGTGCTCGCTGTCGAGCGACGCGGAAGCTTCCTGCAACAGCTCGCCCAGATGCAGCAGATCGGTCAGGCGGCGCTCGCCGCTTTCCGAAGCCAGCAGGTTTTCCGCAATCTGCCGGTTGACCATCAGCTCGCGCAGCATCGGCAGCACGCCCCGCTTCAGCCAGCGCTGACGATAGTGGTCGAACTCATCCACCAGCGCATCCCATTTGCGCTCGTCCTCGCTCAGATCCTGCAAGGTCGGCGCATCCAGCCCGAAGATGCTGGTAGCGAGCGCGCTGCGCAGAATACGTTCCTGCTCCGGCGCCAGCACCGCCTGAAGCAGCCACAGCATTTCACGCGCTTCCTGGGTGGCGAACACGCTGTCGCGGTTGGAAAGGTAGACCGAGGGAATATTCAGGGCGTTGAGCGCTTCCCGTACCAGCGCGGCTTCGCTGCGGCTGCGCACCAGCACGGTGACGTCCGAAGCCTGCACCGGCCGCAGCTCGTTGCCCTTGCCGATCTGCGCCGTGCCTTGCTGTCCCGCGCTCAGCCAGCGGCAGATATCCGCCGCGCACTGGCGCGCCATAAACTGCTGATATTCCGTCACGCCCACGCCGTCGCCCGGCTGTAGCCAGAAGCGCAGCGCGGGCTGCTCCTTGCCCTCAACGGTAAAGCTCAGCGCGGCGTTGGGCGCGGCTGGCTCAACGCGAATAAAGGGAATTTCGCTGAACAGAAAGGGATCCTGCATGCGGGAAAAGAGCTGGTTAACGCTGTTAACCATCATCGGCGACGAGCGCCAGTTAGTTTCCAGCGTGTAGTGAGCGCTGACTTCCCCACGCGCTTTCATGTAGGTAAAAATATCCGCGCCGCGAAAAGCGTAAATCGCCTGTTTGGGATCGCCAATCAGCAGCAGCGCGTTGTCGGGCTGCTGGCCGTAGATACCGCGGAAAATACGGTACTGCTGCGGGTCGGTATCCTGAAATTCATCAATCAGCGCGACCGGATAGCGGGTTCTGATCGCCTGCGCCAGCGCCTCGCCGCCCGGCTGCCGCAGCGCGCTGTCGAGGCGCTGTAGCAAATCGTCAAACCCCAGCAGCGCGTTCTGGCGCTTCTCTTTCTGGGTTGCCTGGCGGATTTCCTCCAGCGCGGTGGCGATCACTAAATCGCGCAGCGACAGCGGCTCGGCCAGAAAACGGTCGATCTCTTCGAACAGCGGATGCTGCGGCGGCTCGCCCTTTTTGGTTTTTTCATGCAGCACGCGCTGGCCAAAGCGTTCCAGCTCTTTGGGAAACAGATAGTCCAGCGTCTCCGCCATCGCCCACTGGTTCAGCTTGTCCAGCCAGTTAGGTAAGTGCTTACTGCTGTAGCTTCGCTTATCCACGCCCGATTGCGCGATCAGATCGTGCAAATTACCGGCCGCCAGCCAGGCCGCTTTCAGGCCGTCGATCTGCGCGATAATTTTGTCGTGACGTTCGCTAAAGGTTTCCTGCAAATCAAGCGGATATTTCAGCACCGGCGCTTCACCGTTCAGCCAGGGCAGCAGCGTGGTCAGCAGCTGCTCCGGCCCCTGCCACATCTGGGTCATTACCCGCGCTATCGGCAGCGGCAGCGGATAGCAGTAGCGGCGCCAGAAGTCGGCGGCGGCCTGACGGCGCAGCGGAAACTCATCCTCAATCAGCTGCTGCTCAAACAGCATGCCTGACTCAAAGGCGTTCAGGTTCAGCATGCGCTGGCAGAAGCCGTGGATGGTAAAAATCCCGGCGTCGTCCATCTGCCGTTCTGCGGCCAGCAGCTGCGCGGCCGCCTGCGGCAGGTCGTCGATTTCCGTCAGCAGCTGGGCCAGCACGCCGTCAGCCGTATATCCGCGCACGCAGGCGATACGCAGCCGGTGGATGTTTTCACGGATGCGGCCGCGCAGCTCTGCGGTGGCCGCTTCGGTAAAGGTCACCACCAGGATCTCTTCAACCGACAGCGGCCGCCCGAACGACGCTTCGCCGCCCAGCCCCAGCAGCAGACGCAGGTAGAGCAGGCCGATGGTAAAGGTTTTCCCCGTGCCCGCCGAGGCTTCTATCAGCCTTTCGCCTTTCAGCGGCAGCGTCAGGGGATCGAGACGCTGGACCTTCATTTATCGCTTTGCACCGGAAAAGATTGCTGTAGCTTCGACACTTCCTGCCAGGTGGTAAAGCCCGCCAGCTTCGCATAGTCGGCCTTGTCGTGCTGGCTGCCGGAGATCTGCGACAGCAGCGTCAGGCCCTGCGGTTTGCTGACCGCATCGTGGAAAAAGGCCGCCAGCTTCTCTGGCGTCAGCGCCTGAATACGGGCAACCACTTTTTCACGGGTGTCGAAACGGTAGTTCTGCCGGTTGAAATCTTTACTGTAGCGGCCCGCTTCTTCATCCAGCGTTTGCGGACGCTGCTTCAGCTCGTTGATCATTGCCGCCTGATACTGGGCGAAATCCTCTTTGCTCATCTCGCGCAGGCGCTTTTCCGCCGTCGGATAGAACGCCTCAAAGCGCTGCAGCAGATAAGCGGGCTGCTTAACGTTGCTTTGCAGCAGGAAGCCGATGCCCCACTGGCGACCAACCGGCATCTGGAAGGCGAATACCGCATAGCCAAGCTGCTCCTCAGTACGCAGTTGGTTATAGAACCACGGCTGCACAATCTGGCTGAGCATGGCGCTGCTGGCGATGCTGTCGAACTCTTCATAGCCGAGCGGCACGTACAGCGCGGCCAGCGCGGAATCGGTGCTGCTGCCGGCCTGTTGTAAATTGGCGTTTGCCGTTTTATCCACCGTCAGATAATCGCTGTGCCAGCTGCTCTGCCCTTCGCAGTTAAGCTGCGCTTTCAGCGTGGTCGCCAGCGCCTTGACGCTTTCCGGCGTCATATTGCCGACCACCATCAGCTCCGGCGTCGCTTTTTCCAACAGCATACTGCGGTAATTCTTCAGATCGGCCAGCGTAATACCGGCCACCAGCTTACGGCGCTCGCTGCGTTGGGTATAGGGCAGCTGCGACAGCATTTGCACGGGCTGAATAGCCAGCTCGAAGGCCTTCCCTTTTTCGGCGGCGTCCAGACGCTCCAGATACCAGGACTTCGCCTGATCCAGCTGCTGCTGCGTTGGCTGATAGCTGGCGTACTGTTTCAGCAGCGTCTGCATCAGCTCCGGCAGGTGCTGAGTAAAGCCGCTGGCGTTAAAGGTTACGCCGTCGTTTTCGCTGGTGGAGAAGCTGATGCCGCCAACCGAAGCCTGCGAGTTCAGCTCGTCCAGCGCCTGGCCTGCCAGGTAGTCATTCATGCCGAACAGTACCTGATTTTTGGCGGTGCTCATCGCCTCTTTATTCCGCAGCGCCAGCGTGATGTTGGCTTTGGGATCGTCCGCGTAAAAGCGGCTTGGCATATAAAACACGCGCAGGCCCGGCTGGTTAACCAGCGTCTGCGGACGGTCAACCTGCTGCGCCGGTTTAATCAGCGTGAAATCAGACGGGATATAGGGATTCAGCACGGGCAAATCCAGCGAAATAGCCGCGCTTTCCTTCTGCCAGGCGGCAAAACGCTCCGGCGTGATGCGATCGACCTGATAAGGCGCATTAACGAAATAGGCGGTCTTATTGTGCGGCTCGTTCGGGCTGATAAACCAGATCCGGGCGTTCTGCGGCGTCATGCCGTCCAGACGCGCTTTAATCGCCTGCGGATCGTAGCGATCGGCGATATAGGACGCGACCAGCGTGTCGGTAACCGGCACGCGCAGCATGGTATCCACCAGCCATTCGATATAGTCCATGTCACGCGTGATCGACGGATAGCGGAAGTCCAGATCCAGCACGTGCGCCATTTCATCAAAATAGCGTTTGTCGATGCCTTCGTTACGCAGCTTGTTCAGATAGCTGAACACGGCGGCCACCACCCGATCGCGGTTTGCCTGCCCCCGATCGGTCAGCGAAATAGAGATGGAAAAGACGCCGCCGTTGCGATCGATAACCGGATCGGCGCCGGCATCAATAGAATCGGCCAGGCCCTGGCTTTGCAGCCAGTCGGAAAGCGTATTTTTGCTGCGATTGCCGATCAGATAGGCGATTAACGTATCGGTCTTGCTGCGAAACTGGTCGCTGTTATTGTCGATGCGAAACTCGATCCTGACCTGCTTGCGCGGCTGGGCCGGCACGTAGTGGATCACAATGCCTTTCTGCTGGTCCGTCACCACCGGCACGGTAATCGCAGGCACTGCGGCATTGTGGTTCGCCACTCTGCCAAAGGTAGTGGCCGCGATTTTTTGCAGTTCCGCCAGCGGCTTATTGCTGTAAATCACCGCTTTCATAAGGTTGGCCGAATAGTAGCGCTGATAAAAATCCTTCAGCGCATCGTGCAGCTTGCTGTCCGGTTTGTCTTTCAGCGTGTCCAGGTTGCCGCCGGAAAAAAGCGAGCTGGGATGGTCAGGATTCAGCGTTTCCGCGCCGACCTGCGCCATGCGCAAGCCATCGCGCGAGCGCGCCATCGTCAGCTCGGCATTCACCGCGTGGCGCTCGCGATCGGCATTAACCGGATCCAGCAGCGGCTCGGCGATGGCATCCGCCAGCCGATCCACCGCCGGGGCCAGCGCATCGTTTTCCACTTCCAGGTAGAAAGCCGTGCGGTAGGACGCCGTGCTGGCATTGTGGCTGCCGCCGTGCTTTTTCAGGAACTCCGCCAGATTATCCGGCTGCGGATAGCGTTTTGACCCCATCAGCAGCATATGCTCAAGATAGTGCGCCAGACCCTGCTGGTTACGCGGGTTGTCCAGCGAGCCGATGGGCAGCGTCAGCGCCGACAGGGATTTTGTCGCCTGCGGATCGGAAACCAGCAGTACCGTCATGCCGTTGTCGAGTTTGATCGCCTGATACTGGCGCGGATCTTTTTCACTTTTGCGGATAGCTTCAGGGATCGGCTGCCAGCCTGACTGTGCCTGGCTCAGCGGACTCCAGAAGGTAAAAAGCAGAAACAGCGTGGTGAACCAGACTGCATAACGACGCATTCAAACTCCTCGACAATCTAACGTGCTTTCTGCGCCCCCGAAGCGGCGACAGCTAAACGACGACCCTAAAGACTCCGCTGGCCAGGAGCGGACAGAAAAAAAAGCGAAATGGGGTTATAAAGTAACACTACAGGATGTCTCAGTTAATGTCATTCATCCGCAGCAGCGGCAGCAGCCAGACTTCGGCGTTGTGCGTGATTTGCTGTAGCGTTGCTTCATCCAGCGTGCGGAACAGCCGGGCCAGATAGGGATCGCTGCCCTCGCCTTCTATTTGCATATTGCCCTGCCAGGCCTGCAGCAGCTTATTGCGCGCTTTTGCCTGCGTCGCCTCATCGTAAGAGACCGCCGCCGCCTTTTCGTCATAGCAGGCCTCCAGCCAGGCACCGCCGGTTTTGGGCAGCAGCAGCAGCGGCGCGCACATGCCTGCTTTATAGCCTTCGATATAGCGTTCAAGCCAGCCGCTGGCCTCAATGGCGGAAAGCGGCGGGAACCACCAGCGGCTCTCTTTACGTCCGTACATGCGGCTGGCGCCGCTGCCGCCCAGCACGCAGTAGACCAGATGTTCCAGCCACAGCGCCAGCCCGTCGGTAAAGTTAAGGTGGCCTGGCCGCCAGCGCAGCAGGCCATCGTCCTGTACGGCAGGCAGCCAGCCGCTCAGCTGAAGCCCGCCAACCTGAAGATTGATTTCCTGGCTGACGGCATCCTTGCGCTGCTCGCGCACCACGCCGGCCAGTTCGGCCATATCCGCCAGCTGATCCTGCCAGAACAGTTCGCCCCAGGCGCCATACGGCAGATTGCCCGCCGCGCGATGACGATCGAACAGCGGTTCGCCCGGCTGGCCTTCAATCAGGGTATTCAGCAGCTGGGTATTGAGCTGGTAACGGCTAAGGTTATCCAGAATAAAAGGTTCCGCATCCGGCAGTTCCATGTCTTCCGCGCTGAAGCTGACGCCCAACCGCAGGCTGAAAAAGGCGCGTACCGGATGACGCCAGAAACGCAGCAGCTGGTCGAAGTTAAGCTCGGCAATATTTTCCTCCGGCAGCGGCTGCATAAATGGCGGATGCGGCACGCCGCTCGCCTTCGCTGCCGGTAGCCACTCCGCCGCATAGCTCTGATAACGCGCCTGCGGCAGAAAGTTTTCCGCCGCAAACGGCATCCTGCTGTGTAGGTGATGCAGATGCGCGATAACCCGCGCCGCGCTGGTATCCACATCGCTCTGACGGTCTTCCGGCAGACAGAAGCTTTGCCCGATATAATCCACCAGCTCGCTGACCAGCACCGAAGGGAATCGTTCCGAATTGTCCTGTATGGTGCGGCCGATATAGCTGATATAGAGCTGATGCTGAGCGGAGTTAATGGCTTCCAGAAACAGATAGCGGTCGTCGTCGCGACGGCTACGGTCGCCTTTTTTCGGCTGCTGGCTCATCAGATCGAAACCCGGCGGCGGCAGCGTGCGCGGGTAGACGCCGTCGTTCATGCCCAGCAGGCAAACCACCTTAAAGGGAATGGATCGCATCGGCATCAGCGTACAGAAGTTAACCGGGCCCGCAAGAAAGCGCTGGCTGATCCGCTCCTGATCCAGCCTGGCGCGCAGTTCGTCGCGCAGCAGCGACAGCGGGATAGCCTGCTGATATTCGGCCTGAATACCGTAGCTGATGGCCTGCTGCCACTGCTCTTCAATCAGCGCCAGCGCCGCTTCCGCCTCGGCATCGCCTTCAAAGAAATCGCCAAGCAGCTCGCGACAGAGCGGCAGCCACGCCTCCAGTGCTCTTGGCTCGCTCAGCCGCTCGCGCCAGCGACGCAGCTGCATTAACAGCTCGGCCAGGTGCCCCACCAGCTCGGCAATCAGGCCGCTGGATTCATCATAGGGCAGCACGCCCTGCCAGTGGCCGATATCGCTGTGCATGGCGTAGCCCAATAGCATTCTCGTCAGGCCGAACTGCCAGGTATGCTGTCCGGTTGGCGGCAGATCCAGCTCGCGCACCGTGTCGTCATCCAGCCCCCAACGAATGCCGCACTCGCCGACCCAGTGCCGCAGCCGCCGCAGCCCTTCTTCATCAACAGAGAAACGGCTGGCAACCGCCGGCACTTCCAACAGTGCCAGTACGCTTTCGGAGGTAAAGCGGCTGTCCGGCAGGCTCAGCAGCGCAATAAAGGCCTGCAAAGCAGGATGCGCCTGGCTGGCGCGACGGTCGGAGATGGAAAAAGGCAGCCAGCGTTCCGCAGGCGCATTGCCGAAAACCGCCTGGATAAACGGCGTGTAGGCGTCGATATCCGCCACCATCACGATAATGTCGCGCGGCGAAAGCTGCGGATCTTCCGCCATAATCGCCAATAGCCTGTCCTGCAACACTTCCACTTCGCGCTGCGGGCTGTGGCAGAGGTGAAAAGTCACCGACTGGTCGTCGGGATCCAGCACCCGCTTGCCCAGGCTGGATTCCCACTCTTCCCGCTTCAGGCCGATCACGGCATTGTCTTCCAGCTCCAGCAGATCGTGCTGTAGCGTTTGCAGCAGCGTGGTCGGTTCAATATCGACAAAGGCGTCGATTTCCCGACACTCCATCTGCGCCAGCAAAAACAGGTTGTCGCGCCCCAGCTTACCCCAGGAAGCCAGCAGCGGATTGCTCAGCTGCTGCTCGCCCGCCTCGTTAAACAGGCTGGCGGCGTCTTCTTCACGAAACAGCGCGCTTTCCCGCTGCTGTTTGTAGTGCTCGCGGCGGCGGCTTTGCAGCTTAGCCAGAAAAGCGTAATCCTGAATGTCACCCCAATAATGGCGGCACGGGTTGGTAAACAGCAGGTGGATATCGATATGCTTGCCGAGCGCCTGAAGCGCCTGGAGGTACACCGGCGGCAGCGCGGAGATGCCGCAGATAAATACGCGATCCGGCAGGTTTGGCGGCCGGGTACTGCTTTGTTCCAGCGTGGCGATAAACCGCGCGTAAAGATTGGCGCGGTGCCATTCCGGATGGCCCAGCTCGCGGTTCCAGGCAACCAGCTCCGCCCACAGCGGCGCCTGCCACTGCTGCGCTTCGCCCAGCCCTTCGATCTGCTGCCCTTTTTCCCAGCTGTTAAGCCACTCCGAGCGGTAAACCAGATACTGGTCGTAAAGATCGGCTACCCGCGACGCGAGCTGAAACAATTTGCGCTTGTCTTCATCATCGGAAAGGTAGTGGCTCAGCATAACGAATTCCGGCCGCGACAGCAGCTTTGGCAGGATAGTCATCAGCTTCCAGCTCATGCTGGCTTTGCTGAAGGCGCTCTCTTTAGGAATGCCCGGCAGAACGCGGACAAACATATCCCAGATAAAGGACGCGGGCAGCGGAAAGGCGATATTAGCCGCAATGCCGAACTGCTCGGCCAGCGACATTTGCAGCCACTGCGCCATACCGGGACTCTGCACCAGCACCACTTCGGACTGGAAAGGATCGCGCAGCGGCTGGTTTTCAATATGAAAAGCCGCCAGCGTTTTTAAAAGATCCAGCTGATTCGAGTGATAAACGGTAAACATGCCTGCTCCTGGTACGGTGTTGCGCTCTGCGTGCACACTCTACCCCGTCCGGAGGCTGTTGCAAATGCGGCTGTCAGGCCGTTTACCGTTTATGTAGCCGAAAGTTATTTAAAGGTGTAAGCGACCCCCAGCCTTAAGCGGAGCTGGCGCTCGCTGGAATAAGCGCTGCGGCCGATATCGGCGAAGGTGACATAAGGCCGCCACTCTCTGTTCGCGCCAACTACATAATCAAACTGTAGCTCCTGCTCGTAGTTATTTTTCTTATTGGCGAACAGTAAATCGTCACCGTGCATATAAATGTATTTATAGGTGGTGGTTAAATCTTTCCAGCGGTAGCGGAAATAGGCATCAAAGCGGTTAACGGTACGGTGCTTGTCCAGGCTGCAATAGTCGTGACCGGCTTCACCACACTGGCCGTCATGCGCATAGTCGCTTAGCTCCAGGCGATACATGCCGCCAACAGACCAGCTGTCATTAATTTTATACCAGGGCACGACGCCAAATTTCCATTCCGTTCTCACCGAACTGAACTCTGGCTGAATAAAAGGGGTAAAAGTCCAGTCGCCATAAAAAAAGTTTTTCATCAGCGTCATTTCGACTACGTTCAAAACTATGTCGTTATAATATTTATCTTTCGGGTCCGGGCCGCCGGTTTTAAATTTGGTTTCGACGCTAAAAACGTAATTATCAGGCAGGCTGGCACCCAGCGCCAGCTTATCGTAGTGGGTGCGGTCGCGCAGGCGGTAGCCGTGTCGATAATCCACGGTCACATCTTTGACGGCATCTGCGCCCGCCGGGGGAAGAAATACCGCGGATAAAGAGAGGGAGAGTAAAAGTTTCGTTGCTATTTTCATCTTGTTTCATCCGTGAAGGTTTATTAAAAGAGCCTGTTACTGACTGCATTAATTGCCAGGCAGATTCAGTCGGGATAGTTAACCGTCCTGGTATACCTCCTTAATACAAAAAGCCGCTGCCGTTCTGTGTTAATACTGACACGGGAAAAGATATTTTTATAAAAACTTTCAAAACCGCCTGAAAAGCAAAGTCACTTGATAAAAACAAAAATATTATGACAGGGAAAGTAATGGATAGTTACGTCCCGAACCTTCGCTATTTTGCCAGCTTGTTTTTTTCTGTGGCAGCAGAAAAAAGATTTCCGGCTGTTATCTCTCATAAAGAGATAATCGGCCGCTGGCTGCTTTCAGGCTTTTTCAAAACGACGACAGCATAAACTACCTGTGCAGCTCTGCACTTTCCTGTTGGTCTTCGCTTTTACAGCTCAGCTGCGATAATGCAGCTTTAGCCCCGGCAGGACTGATAACCCGCGCCGTTAACAGCATGCAGCCTTCGGTCAGCGTTTGCTGTTCCAGCATCGTCTGCCAGCCGGGCGCCTGATAGCCTTCGAACCGCTGCCGGGCCAGCCTGACCGCTTCCCGCTGCTGTAGCTGCAGCTGAAAGCTTCTTCCCAGCGCCAGCTGATACTGAACCAGCGCCAGCGAGCTCAGGCTAAACAGCAGCAGCGCCACCAGCGTTTCCGGCAGGCTAAAGCCCTGCGGTTTCCCTGTCCGGCAGGCAGTCTTCTTCCTGCGCCAACGGACAAAAATCAAGCCAGCCGTGCGGCTGTGGATGTACGCGGCCATTTTGTTCATCGTGGGTTACCCATTGATAAAAGGCGATAGTGTCTTTGCCGCCGTCACCACGTAATAAGGCTTCGCCTTTCGTTGTCACTTTAAAACAGGCCCGCCAGTCAGGCTGCTGCCGTGCCGTAAGGCAGCGCCAAACCACCGTCGACGCCCATTTTTCCCTTTTCCCCGCCTCCAGCGCCGAAGCGGCCAGGCTGGCCTGCCGCAGATAAAGCCGCTCGTCCGCCACAAGGCTTAACGATGCATCCAGCTGCTGTCGGGTGGCGTTGAGCAGCGCCGTCGACATCAGCAACAGCAGGATCGCCATCAGCAGCGCACCGCTTCCCTGCTGCGTATTCACAAGTTTTCCGCCGTGATCCAGCGCTCGACGGTTAGCGGCAGCTGCGGAAAACGTCTGGCATAGCCGCCAAGCAGCAGTCGGATCTGTCTCGCGTGCTTAAGCACGCGAAAATCGCTGATTACTATGCTGTCCGGGTCGTTCATTTTTTCCCATCCGCCGCTGTCGCAGCTCTGTACGCCGCGCTGCGCCTCCAGATTGCCGTCGCGCAGCCGGAAGCCATAGTAGTCGCTGTTGTCATTGCCCGGCCCTTCCCAGCGGCCGTTGCTGTTCTCGTCCCAGCGCACCAGCAGGCATGCGTTTTTTTCGCCGATCGTCTGCAGCCCTTCGCCCTGGCATTTGCCGTGACAGTAGCCCGCGCGCCGCACGCTTTTTTCCAGCGTGCTCATCATCAGCTGTAGCTCTTCGTGAAGCTGAAAGGTCAGCAGGATCCGCAGATTGCCGATCTGCAACAGCGGCAGAAATTTTGCCGCGCCCAGCATCAGTACGCCGCTAATCGCCAACGCCACTAACATTTCCGGCAGGGTAAAACCACCGCGCTTCACGGACAGGCATCCTGACAAATGCGCACCCTTGCCCTCGACGACAGGATAATATGACGTTCGCCCGCCGCGCCGACGATCACGATCCGGCCCGGTTTGGCCACGTTGCGGCGGCCATAAAATCCCATCCCCTCCGTGAGCGAGGCTATTTTTATCGCAGGCCAGGGCGCAGTTAACGTTCGGCGCTGGCGGCCATGGCAGGACGCCTGCACCGGGCCGCTGCCCAGGCACCACGAAGCGCCATCCGTTTTCCACAGCAGCGCCTGCCGGTTATGCCAGTTTGTCTCGCTGCGCAGCCGCAGTAAAAAATGCTGGATTTGCCGCGCGCTCGCGTTTAGCCGCTGCGTCTGCTGCCACTGCTGCCAGCCACCGACCGCGCCGGCCATCAGCATGCTGGCGATAGTCATGACGATCAGCAATTCCGGTAAGGTAAAGCCTGCTCTGTTCATGTGCTCTATTGTGCCGTTGGCGAGCAAAGTTGCCAGCCACAAAAAGCCATCATGCGAGCGGCTTTCCGGCCGTTTACGCTTTGGATGTTTCATTACCTGTTTTTTTGCGGCCTGTATTGGAAAAACAACCTTTTCCGCTGCGGTTTTACCGCGCCATCCTGTCGGCAAAAATAAAGTTCAGACAGGTGGGCGCTTAAGCTCCGGGCAGAAAAGAAAGCGGTTAAGAGAACGGCAGCGGCAAGATAGCGGCGCTTAAGCTCTGGGCAGGAAAGAAAAAGGCAGAAATAACGGTGGCAACACGGGGATACTTAAATTTAGTACAGCAGAGAGAACGGCAGCAGCTTTGTCGGGTCGTAAAAAAGGGAGCGAAAGCTCGCTCCCTTAGTCGGTCAGATGGCGACCGGCGCCTTAATGGCAGGATGCGGATCGTAACCTTCGATATCGAAATCTTCAAAACGATAATCAAACAGCGAAGCGGGTTTACGTTTGATCACCAGCTTCGGCATCTCACGCGGCTCGCGGGTCAGCTGCAGATTCGCCTGCTCCAGATGGTTGCTGTAGAGGTGCGTGTCGCCGCCCGTCCAGACAAAGTCGCCCGGTTCCAGATCGCACTGCTGCGCCACCATATGCACCAGCAGCGCATAGCTGGCGATATTAAACGGCAGGCCAAGGAACACATCGCAAGAGCGCTGATAGAGCTGGCAGGAAAGCTTGCCGTCCGCCACGTAGAACTGGAAGAAGGCATGGCACGGCGCCAGCGCCATCTCGTCAAGCTCGCCCACGTTCCACGCGGAGACGATGATGCGGCGCGAGTCCGGATCGTTTTTCAGCTGCTCCATCACTTTTGCCAGCTGATCAATCTGGCGGCCGTCCGGCGCGCCCCAGCTGCGCCATTGCTTGCCGTATACCGGGCCAAGGTCGCCGTTTTTATCGGCCCACTCGTCCCAGATGGTCACTTTATTTTCTTTCAGATAGGCGATATTGGTGTCGCCCTTCAGAAACCACAGCAGCTCATGGATAATCGAACGCAAATGGCACTTCTTGGTGGTCACCAGCGGAAAGCCTTCCTGCAGGTTGAAACGCATCTGATGACCAAAAATCGACAGCGTGCCGGTACCGGTACGGTCATTTTTCGGCGTGCCCTCGTTGAGCACTTTCTGCATTAATTCCAGATACTGTTTCATTTTTCCTCACGAACGTGTTGCACGGTACGGCGGCGATACGCCCAAATCATCATAATCGCGCCGGCGATAATCATCGGCGTCGAAAGGATTTGCCCCATGCTGATAAAATTGTCGAACAGGCCCAGCTGGGCGTCTGGCTGACGGAAATACTCCACGATAAAGCGGAATACGCCGTAGCCGATCAGGAACAAGCCTGATACCGCGCCCATCGGACGATTTTTACGGATAAAAACGTTCAAAATGATAAACAGCACCACGCCTTCCAGCAGCAGTTCATAGAGCTGAGAAGGATGGCGCGGCAGCACGCCGTAAGTAGCCAGCAGCGACTGCCATTCAGGATGGGTGGCGGCCAGCGCTACGTCTTCGCCGCGCGAGCCGGGAAACAGCATCGCCCATGGCAGATCGGGCGCTACGCGTCCCCAGAGTTCACCATTGATAAAGTTGCCCAGACGGCCGGCGCCCAGCCCGAAAGGGATCAGCGGCGCGATAAAATCCGCCACCTGGAAAAAGTTGCGTTTGGTACGGTGGGCGAACCACAGCATCACGCAGATAACGCCCAGCAGGCCGCCGTGGAACGACATGCCGCCATCCCAGACCTTGAACAGATAGAGCGGATTATCCAGAAACAGCGGCATATTATAAAACAGCACGTAGCCGATGCGGCCGCCCAGGAAGACGCCGAGGAACCCCGCATAGAGCAGATTCTCAACCTCTTCTTTTTTCCAGCCGCTGCCCGGCTTGTTGGCGCGGCGTACGGCCAGCCACATGGCAAAGATAAAGCCGACCAGATACATCAGGCCATACCAGTGCAGGGCGATCGGCCCGACGGAGAAAATTACCGGATCAAATTGGGGGAAAGCCAGATAGCCGTTAGTCATCTTTCACCATTATTAATAGTCCCTGATTTCAGGTGACGGAATGAATAAAGCGCGCGTGCGGCGCCGCGCAGAGGCGCGCATCATAGCACAGGCCGCACGAAGGCGGCCCGATGGAACTTTGTAAACTTTAATAAGAGAACTATCGACCACCGCGGATCAGACCGCCCAGCCCGCGCCGTTCCATAAAGGCGGCGACCAGGTGGCGCACCTCATTTGCCTGTTCCGCCTGCAGGCCCGCTTCCGCCAGCTTCTGCGCCTCTTCGTAATCAATATGATGCAGAAGATATTTCACCCTGGCGACGTTGCGTCCGTTCATGCTCAGATGGTGATAGCCCAGCCCCACCAGCAGGGCGACGCAGCTGGAATCGCCCGCCATTTCGCCGCACAGACAGAGTTCGATATTGGCCCGCTTCGCCTCTTCCGCAATGGTTTTCAGCGCGCGCAGCATCGCCGGATGCAGGCTGTCGTAAAGGCTGGCGACGCGCGTATTGTTGCGATCGACGGCCAGCAGGTACTGCGTCAGATCGTTAGTGCCGACGGAGATAAAATCGACCCGCTTTGCCAGGTGGCCGATCATAAAGATCATCGAGGGTACCTCAATCATCACGCCGACGCGCGGCCTGGGAATCGGGTAGCCCAGCATCTCTTCCACTTCCTTTCCGGCTCGTTCGATTAGCCTGAGCGCCTCGTCGATTTCATCAATGCTGGTGATCATCGGCAGCAGAATGCTGAGGTTGTCGCTGGCGACATTAGCGCGCAGCATGGCGCGTACCTGGACCAGAAAAATCTCCGGCTGATCCAGCGTTAGTCGGATACCGCGCCAGCCCAGGCAAGGGTTCTCCTCGCTTATCGGCATGTAGGGCAGCTGTTTGTCAGCGCCGATATCCAGCGTGCGCAGCGTAACCGGCTTTTCCAGGAAGAGTTGCAGCATCCCCTGATACTGCGCGACCTGCTCCTCTTCGGAAGGGAAACCGTTTTGCAGCATAAAGGGGATTTCCGTACGGTAAAGCCCGACGCCATCCACGCGACCGCCCTGCGCCTGCTCATGCTCCGCGCTCAGGCCCGCGTTGAGCATCACTTTTACCGGCTCGCCCGACTTCAGCGTCGCAGGCCGCTCCACCACGTCTTCCGCCAGCTTGCTCAGCTCGTTTTCTTCGCTGATCAGCCGCTGATATTCCTGCACCAGCACCGGTTCCGGATCCACCAGCAGCTCGCCGCGATAGCCGTCCACGATCAGCAGCCTGCCGTTGAGCGCCTCGGGCTGAATATCCGCGCCCATCACGGTCGGAATGCCCATCGCGCGCACCATAATCGCCGCGTGCGAGTTGGCCGCGCCATCCCTGACCACCACGCCTGCCAGGCGATCGTGCGGCAGCTCGGCCAGCGTCGTGGCGGTCAGCTCGTCGGCCACCAGCACGAAGCGTTCGGGCCAGGTATTGGTGCCCTGCATGGTGTCGTCGAGGTGAAACAGCAAACGCTGCCCCAGCGCGCGCAGATCGCCCGCCCTTTCACGCAGATAGCTGTCCTGCAGGCTGGCAAACTGGGCGGCAAACTTCTCAATGACCTTCTTTACCGCCCATTCCGCCACGAAGCCGTTGTCGATCTCCGCAAAGAGATCTTTTTTCAGCCTGTTGTCGCTGAGCAGGTGCGAATAGAGATCGAAAATGGCGGCGCTTTCTTTATGCACGCTGGAGGTGAAACGTTTGCTGTAGCGGCGAAACTCGCCGGAAGCCTCGTCCATCGCCAGCGACAGCCTTTCGCGCTCGCGCACCGCATCCAGCGTGGAGGCCGCCGAAACGGTATCCAGCGACGGCTGGTTGCTTTCTACCCAGCCTGCGGCCACCGCCACGCCCGGCGCGGCGGCCAGGGCACGCACGCGGGTTTGCCGGTACTGTCCGAACAGCGTATTAAGCTGCGATTGAGAGAGAATAGTGGCCATTTGCGTAGCCAGCGTCACCAGAAACGATTCTTCGCTCTCGTCAAACTGGCGGTGCTCGCGCTGCTGAACGACCAGTACGCCCAGCAGCTGGCGGCGGCTGATAACCGGCACGCCGAGAAAAGAACGGAAGCGCTCTTCTTTTACGGAAGGAATATATTTGAAGCTGGGATGACTTTGCGCATCGGCAAGGTTGATAGGTTCAGCCAGACGCCCTACCAGCCCGACGATCCCTTCGTCGAAAGCCAGCGCGACGGTGCGGCCGCGCGGCTTTTTCAGGCCGCGCGTCGCCATCAGGTAATAGCAGCGACGGTCGTGATCGGCCAGGTAGACCGAACAGACTTCGGTATCCATTGCCAGGCAGATTTCGCTGACCAGAATGTCGAGCGCCTCGGTCAGCCGGGGCGCTCCTGCCACTTTCTCCACTATCTCGCGCAGCTGTATAAGCATATCTGAGCGGCTTACCCTCTCTTCCGTCGATAAGGCGTATTTCGCGGTACGGCATTCTCCTGCAGGGGCATCACCACGCTGGCGAACTCCTTCATCACCCGGCGATAAACGTCGCGTTTAAAAGAGACAACCTGACGTACAGGATACCAGAAGCTCACCCAGCGCCAGCCGTCGAACTCCGGCGTGCTGCTGGTTTGCATGTTGATATCCGCGTCATTGCACAAGAGTTGCAGAAGAAACCACTTCTGTTTCTGGCCGATACAAACCGGCTTTGTGTCCCAACGCACCAAACGTTTCGGCAACTTATAGCGTAACCAGTTCCGGGTAGAGGCAAGGATGCGCACATCTTTGCGGTGCAAACCGACTTCCTCAAAGAGTTCTCGATACATCGCCTGTTCTGCCGTTTCGCCAGGGTTGATGCCTCCCTGAGGAAACTGCCAGGAGTGCTGGCCATACCTTCTGGCCCACAACACTTGTCCCTGCCTGTTACAAATTACGATACCAACATTCGGGCGGTAGCCATCATCATCGATCACTGGACTACCTCAAAACTAATACTCGGATAGCCTGATTGTTTCATACTCCTTACAGACGGTAAACCACTGCTTTTGGGCCGTTACTGACGGCATTCGCGGGATAACTTGCGAACATTCGTAGAGTTATAAACAGAAATCGCCACTTTTGCGCGATCTTATTCACCTTTTCTGTGGATATCTTTGTGCAGAACTCTCCTGGCCGCTGGGGAAAACTCAGAGTGGCGCCTTTTAGCCTAAGGTTAATACTTTGGTTAACGCATTATAAATATTGGGATTTATCCAATTCTACCGCGTCCTTCTGCTGTTTCAGGGCCCCCGATCAATAACGACACCAGGCAGGTGGCGAAAGATCGAACACCGACTTTTTTATCCACAGGATATGTTGCTATCCTAAGCAAAAAATGCGGTAACCCGGGTAAAACCGCCGCGTCAAGCCTGTAAATCGAAACAGTATTATTTTAAAAATCGACTTATCCCATTTTTCTGTGGATAACTACGTGTAAGATCCTGTTCATTGTCGGTGCGCAGGCAGGCATAACCTTTTCAACTTCCCGATCGCGGCCGCAAAGTGACAAAAAAAAGCCGCGATTAATCATGCTATTATTGCGCTTTTCCTCAGGGATGAACGCATCCCTTTTAATATGGAAAACTACTGTTCATTTTTTAACCAACAACCAAGAGCAGGCGATGCCAGACTATTTTTCTCCGGTTTTACCGCCGGAAAACGAAGCCGCGTTACTGGAACGCGCGCGCCAGCTGGCTGGCTTTACGCTGGGCGAACTGGCGTTGAGAGCGGGCCTTACGATACCGCGCGACCTGCGTCGCGATAAGGGCTGGGTGGGTATGCTACTGGAACGCTATCTGGGCGCCAGCGCAGGCAGCAAACCAGAACAGGATTTTGCCGACATCGGCGTGGAGCTGAAAACTATTCCTGTCGACGCGCAGGGCCGCCCGTTGGAAACCACCTTTGTTTGCGTGGCGCCGTTGACCGGCAACAGCGGTCTGGTCTGGGAAACCAGCCATGTGCGACATAAGCTGGCGAGAGTATTATGGATCCCGGTAGAAGGCGATCGGGCAATTCCGCTGGCCGAACGTCGCGTCGGCGCCCCGCTGCTGTGGAGTCCCAGTGAAGAAGAAGAGCTGCTGCTGCGGCGCGACTGGGAAGAGCTGATGGATATGATCGTGCTGGGACAGGTAGAGCGTATTACCGCCCGCCACGGCGAAGTGCTGCAAATCCGGCCCAAAGCCGCCAACAGCAAAGCCCTGACGGAAGGCATTGGCGAAAACGGCCAGCCGGTGATGACGCTGCCCAGGGGCTTCTACCTGAAAAAGGCTTTCACCGCGCCCTTACTGGCACGTCATTTTTTACTGTAAAGCTTTAGCTGAGCGGCATCCGGATGAGTATACTCTTCGTTTAACTTTCGTTTAGGATGCAACGTTGTATGTTTGACTGGATTGCCGATCCCAACGCCTGGCTGGCGCTGGGTACACTGACGATTCTGGAAATCGTTCTGGGTATTGATAATATTATTTTTCTTTCTCTGGTGGTGGCTAAACTTCCCAAACAGCAGCAGAACGCCGCGCGCCGTATCGGCCTGGCGGGCGCCATGCTGATGCGTCTGGGTCTGTTGGCCTCGATTGCCTGGGTCATTCGCCTGACCACGCCGCTGTTTACGTTGATGGACCACTCTTTTTCCGCGCGCGATTTAATCCTGCTGTTCGGGGGGCTTTTTCTGCTGTGGAAGTCCAGTATGGAGATCCACGAAACAATAGAAGGCGGTGAAGAAGAACATAAAAGCAATGTTCATTCCTTCGCCGGCGCGATTGTGCAGATTATGCTGCTGGATATTATCTTCAGTCTTGATTCGGTAATTACTGCCGTTGGCCTGTCCGATCATCTGATTATTATGATGGCGGCCGTGGTAATTGCAGTGGGCGTGATGATGTTTGCCGCCCGCGCTATCGGTGAATTTGTTGACCGCCATCCTTCAGTAAAAATGCTGGCGCTGACTTTCCTGATCCTGGTAGGTTTCACCCTGATCCTGGAAAGCTTCAATATTCACGTGCCAAAAGGCTATATCTATTTCGCGATGTTCTTCTCCATGTCGGTAGAGTGTCTTAACCTGCTACGCGGCAAAAAAAACCACGCCTGATACCAGGCCGACCGGCGCTGCCGGTCGGCTTCTTCCCGTTGTTTTTACGATCAAAGTCAATAGTTCGTCGTGCTGTGACGCCTTTTTAGGAGTTCTGCGGTTAACGCTTTCTGTAAAATGCGCTATTACTGATGCAGGCAAATTGAAGGCTAAGGGAGCGAAGTATGAAGTTGATGTCTGGCGCGGCCGTTCTGATGCTGGCCACGCTGCTCGGCGGTTGCAGCAGTGATTACGTGATGGCGACAAAAGAAGGCAAGATGATTATGACCCAGGGTAAACCGGAGATCGATCAGGATACCGGTCTGGTGAAGTACACCGATCGCTCCGGCCATGAGCTGCAAATCAACGGCGATGAGGTTTCATCGATTGTTGAACGCTAAGCCCAATCCCGCCACCTGACGCTTTCCGACAGGTGGCCCCCACCGCACTTCCCGATAAATCCGCTCTTCCCCCTGTAGCGCCCGACGGTTATAGTCAAAAGCCGGATCTGGCGTTTGCTTCAACAGTTTTACCCCGCACGCCAGGCTGGTCTTTTAATAATGAAAAAAGGAAGCCGGCACATGCATTATCATCGCATCCCCCACAGTACGCTGGAAATCAGCAGCCTGGGATTAGGCACCATGACGTTTGGCGAGCAAAACAGTGAAGCCGATGCCCATGCGCAGCTTGATCTGGCGCTCCGTTCCGGCATTAACCTGATCGATACCGCTGAGATGTATCCGGTGCCGCCGCGCCCGGAAACGCAGGGGTTAACCGAAACTTATATCGGCAGCTGGCTGAAGGCGCGCGGCAATCGCGAAAAAGTGGTGCTGGCCTCTAAAGTCGCCGGGCCGGTACGCGGTGCGGATGCTTCAATCCGACCGGGCCAGGCGCTGGATCGCAAGAACATCCGTCAGGCGCTGGACGCCAGCCTGAAGCGGCTGAACACCGACTATCTGGATCTTTACCAGCTGCACTGGCCGCAGCGACAGACCAACTACTTCGGACGGCTGAACTACGAATATGCGGAAGATACCGCCACGGTCACGCTGCTGGAGACGCTGGAAGCGCTGAACGAGCAGGTTCGCGCCGGTAAAATACGCTATATCGGCGTCTCGAACGAAACGCCGTGGGGCGTGATGCGCTATTTACAGCTGGCGGAAAAGCACGAGCTGCCGCGCATTGTCTCTATTCAGAACCCCTACAGCCTGCTGAACCGCAGCTTTGAAGTGGGTCTGGCGGAAATCAGCCAGCACGAAGGCGTCGAGCTGCTGGCCTATTCCTGCCTGGCCTTTGGCACGCTGAGCGGCAAATACCTGAACGGCGCTAAGCCTGCCGGCGCGCGCAACACGCTGTTCAGCCGCTTTACCCGCTACAGCGGCGAACAGGCCGAGCTGGCTATTGCCGGGTATGTGGCGCTGGCGAAAAAGCATAATCTTGACCCGTCCCAGATGGCGCTGGCTTTTGTCCGTCAGCAGCCTTTCGTCGCCAGTACGCTGCTGGGCGCGACTACCCTGGAACAGCTGCAGCTGAATATCGACAGCTATAATCTGACGCTGGATGAGGAAGTGATGCAGGGGCTGGAAGCTATCCATCGCCGCTACACCTTCCCGTCGCCTTAACTCGTTTTTTGACGAAAACGGTTAACGGTAGCCAGTAAAAAGGGGCGGAATAATTCCGCCCCTTTTTTGCTCTGAAAATCCGTTTATTTCCCCACTCTGGTGTGGCGATGCTGCGCCAGCTGCCAGCCCCACAGCACGGCAATCGCCAGCGCAAACAGCGCACCGAAGCCCACGCCGGTGGCTACCGGCGGCGCACCCAGCTTCACGGCCAGCGAGTAAAGCCCCAGCATGATCAGCATCGCGCCGTTTTCGCCCAGGTTTTGTACCGCAATAGCGTTGCCTGCGCCGACGCTCTCCTTGCCGCGCATCTGCAACAGCGCGTTCAGCGGCACCACAAAGAAGCCGCCAAGCATGCCGATAACTATCAGTAATCCGTAAGCCCCTGCCGCCGTGTGCTGCAAGGCGAAAAAGACCACCGCCACGCCAATCAGCACGCCTGCCGGCATGCATCTGCCGACCGTTTTCAGCGTCACCAGCTTCGCGGCCGCGCCTGCGCCGAACACAATGCCGATGGCGACCATGGCATTCAGCAGCGTGGGCGTTTTGTTATCGGTAATACCCAACGCGACCGGCACCCACAGCACCAGCAGAAAACGCAGGGTGACGCCCGCGCCCCAGAAGAGGCTGGTGCCCACCAGCGAAAAACGCGTTTCGCCATTGCGCCACAGCTCGCGACAGGCGTGGAAAAAGCTGAGCGACATGCGCAGTGGATGCCAGCTTTGCCCCGCCCTCGCCGCCGCCAGTTTTGGGATCAGCACGTTCGCCGCTACGGCAAGCCCGTAGGCCAGCACGCAGGCGATAAGCGCGCCGGTCAGGTTCCAGTCCGCCAGCACGCCGCCCGCGATCGATCCCAGCAAAATAGCCGCAATGGTTGAGGATTCCATCAGGCCGTTTGCCTTGACCAGCGTTTCGCCGCCGGTGATTTCGCCCAAAATGCCGTACTTGGCTGGTGAATAGGCCGCCGCGCCAACGCCAACCAGTGCATAGCCGATAAAAGGATTAAAGCCGAAATAGATAGTCAGCGCGCCCAGCAGCTTGAGGCCGTTGGAGACCATCATCACCCGACCTTTGGCGAAGCTGTCCGCAATCTGGCCGACGAAAGGCGCCAGGATGATATAGGTGGCGACAAAAACCATTTGCAGCACCGGCTGGCTCCAGTCCGGATAGACCTGGTTTTTAAGCACCGCCAGCGTGGCGAAGAGCAGCGCATTATCGCCAAAAGCCGACAAAAACTGCGCGGCGATAACCGCCATCATGCCGCGCGAAAGCAGCTTTTCGCTGCCGGATGAGTTATGCATTTTCCGCCTCTTTTTCCGGCTGTTCCGCCATGCTTTTCAGCGTAACGAAGTCGGGTTTCCCGCTGCCCAACAGCGGCAGCTGCGGCAACACGCGAATATCGCGCGGCACCGCCAGCTCCGGCGCGCCCAGCTCGCGAGCCGCCTTCTGCAGTCTGTCGCGGGTTAATTCGCCGTCGGTGGTAAACAGCACCAGCGCTTCGCCACGGTTGCCGTCGGGCTTTATCGACGCGGCGTGCTGTTTTTCTGCCGATGCCTTCAGCGCAATCTGCTCGACAATTTCCAGCGACACCATTTCGCCCGCCAGCTTAGCAAACCGCTTTGCGCGCCCCTGGATCTGACAAAAACCATGCTCGTCAAAGCTGACGATATCACCGGTATCGTACCAGCCTGCTTCCATCTGTCCTTCGCCGTTATCCGCCTGCGGTGCTTCCAGCACGCCTGGTTTTTCTACCCGGAGGTAGCCTTTCATAATATTCGGCCCGCGCAGCTGCAGAAGCCCGCCCTGCTCAATCCCCGGCACGGAAATCAGACGAGAATCCATGCCCGGCAGGATACGCCCGACGGTATGGTTTTTCGCCGCCATCGGCACGTTGATGGCCACCACCGGCGCGCACTCCGTCACGCCGTAGCCTTCCAGAATGCGGATGCCGAATTTCTCCATCCAGACCTGACGCGTGCCCTCCTGCAATTTTTCTGCGCCGGCCACCACGTAGCGCAGGCGCGCGAAATCATACGGATTAGCAAAGCGCGCGTAGTTGCCCAAAAAGGTGGAGGTGCCGAACAGTACGGTGCAGTTCCGGTCATACACCAGCTCCGGAATAATACGATAGTGCAGCGGGCTGGGATAAAGGAACACTTCTGCCCCGGTCATTAGCGGCGTAAACAGCCCAACGGTCAGGCCGAAAGCGTGAAACAGCGGCAGCGCGGACATAAAGCGGTCGCGCGGCGTAAAGTCGGCCACCGTGCGGATTTGTTCCACATTCGCCAGCAGGCTTTTATGCGAATGCACCACGCCTTTAGGATGACCTTCCGAGCCGGAGGTAAACAGCACCATCGCCGCGTCTTCCGGCTGCTGCTGCACTTCAGCATGGCGTGGCAGAAGAAGATGGCCGAGGATCCAGAGTTTATCCTGCGTGGTAATCGTTCCTTTCAGATCTTCCAGAAAGATCCATTTTACCCCGGTAAGCTGCTCGGGCAGATGCCAGAGCTTGCCCTTGTCCAGAAACTGACGGGAGGTGAAAACCGTTTTTACCTCTGCCGCTTTCAGCGCGCTGCCCACGCCTTTAACGCCAGCGGTGTAGTTAAGCATCGCCGGAACGCGGCCACGCATCGACGCGCCCAGGATCGCGGCGGCGGTCACCGTGGTATTCGGCAGCAACAGGCCAATGTATTCGCCTGGCGACGTATAACGCTCCAGGATCCGGCCGACGCCCAGCGATTTCTTCAGCAGCCCCGTGTAGCTGTCAGGCTGCAAATTGACGTCTTCAATACAGGATTTGAAATAGCCATAGCGCGTGCGGGCAGCCAGAAACGCCTGATAAAGCGTCTCGCGCGGGCGCACCGCCATCCGCGCTTCCATCATAATATGGTGCAGATGCTCTCCCGCCAGCCTGCGGCGCTCCCGCGCGGTTTTGGCCTCCGGCATCGGGATGGTGGTGGCAGGAAGCACGGTCATGCTGATACGCGGGAAAAGGCGGCGCTTAAACACGCCGGCCAGGCGACCAAACGGCGAAAACTCCGCGCCCTCTATCCGCAGCGGCACAACGGTAGCCTGCGACTTTGCCGCGACAAAACCGGCACCGTCGTAAATTTTCATCAGCGATCCGGTGACGGTAATTCGCCCCTCGGGAAAAATCACCACCGGACGGCCCTGCGCGATTGTTTTTACCAGACGCTTGACCGACAGCGGCTTTGCCGGATCCAGCGGCACAAAATCCACCAGCGGGCGCACCCAGCGCATATACCATTTTTCGCTGATGGAAGAGTAGACGGCAAATACCGGCTTAACCGGCAAAAACAGCGCCAGCAGCATGCCGTCCAGAAACGACATATGGTTGGGCACAATCAGCACCTTTGGCTGGTGCAGCGGGGAAAGATCGCCAGCCAGCCGGGTACGGTAGAGCACCCCAACCAGCAGACGGAAAAATGAAAGCAGCATGCCATCTCCTTAGCAGATAAATTTGCCTGTAACGATGCAGGATATGGCTGCGCATGACAATGGCGGAACATAAAAATCAGGACGTGCTGAATCAATTTATGTGTGGATACCGCAGCGTTGCAAAAAGATTTGCGGCGCTGGCCGAAGAAACAGGCTCCTGCTGGCGAACAACCAAAACCAGTAGCGCTCACGCTTTTTTAGCACCTGCGCTACACGGCAGCATAAAAAATCAGGCGATGGCAGCCCGGCTCAGCAAGCTGATTTTCCTGCGGCCCATGCCTTTCTCAGCTATTGCCCGGCGTAATAATGCCCCGACGCAGCATGGCCTGCATTATTGTGGCCTGCCAGTGCTGGCTTGTTGCTTCCGGCGAACTGGCGTTCAGACTGCCGGCCAGCCGCATGGCACACGCCTGGGTAAACTGCCCGCGCCCGGTTAACTGGCTGTTATGGTGCAGAAATTCGAGCTGACTGTTAACATCCAGCCTGTCGAAAATAACGCTGACCAACCGGTCCCGCACTTTTTGCGGCATTTCCTGCCAGGCTTTATCCGGCACCGCCTCTTTAAGCACGCCCATGCCGCGGCTGATATGGCTGTCGGAAGCCGCCAGCAGATGATCGGTGCCGCGCCGCCGCGTTTCGGGATCGTCGCTCCACATATCTTCAAGGCTCAGCTCACAGCGTAATCTGACCGCCTGTTCACGACCCGTACGGGAAACGCCGGGCATGCCGGAATCGATAAATCCCCCCAGCAGTTCATCCAGCGCCTGACGATCGTCCGAGTAGGCCACTTCCTCCGTCAGATCCTCACTGCTTATCAGGTGGTTAAGATACCCCACAATCGAAGCCACTTTATTCAGCGTGAAGTTTTCAGGAAGGGCCGCCGTAGCGCGCAGCTCCGCGATGCTGGCTTCATTTCTTTGTTGATTACTGATTACCGGAGCGGCATTTTTCCCCGCCTGGCGCAGCTTTTCGCTGAAGGGCCTGTCGTGCAGCGAACGGCGCTGCTCCGGCGTCAGGGAATCATTAACCAGCTGTTTTGCCAGATGCAGAGCTGATCCAATAGTGAGAGAAGGACGATCCAGCTGCATTTCCCTGCTCAGCATCCAGTTTCTTTCAATGCTTTCAGGTTTCGTTTCGCTGCCGTGACTGAGACGCAGCATTCTGTCGTCATAACCCGGCAGATTACCTATCGAGCTAATCGTACTTTCGGTAAAGCCAAAGGAGCCTCGGGCGCGAATCAAATCACTCTCTACAACCTCAGCAGGACTGTACGACCAGCTCTGCGCCTTCCCTGAATTTGCGTTCAATTTAAAGCTGGGATAGCGCGCTTCCGGTTCGAGGCTATAGGTGTTCAGCATGGAAAAAGGCTTATCGGTATCGTGACCAGCAAAACGGCCGTGCCCGTTTTCGCCGTTAAAACAGTGTTGAGCAATAAAGTTACCGTTATCAATGGCCTGCTGTAGCATTTTTGGCTCATGCCTGATGGCTGCATGAGTAATGTGCGTAAGGAGCTGGCCTTCACCATGATGAAACCAGTTCTGGCTGGCCTCGTAATGGCGAAACCGCTTTTGTAGGGCTTCGTTTCCCTCTGTTTTCGCGCCCACCAGCGTCAGGCTCCCTCCCAGCACTTTGGTTGCGCCCAGATTGCCGAACTTTTGATGGCTTTTGCACAGGAATAAGCGGAGTTCATTATTGGCTAACGCTTCGCTAAAGGTCCCCATTAGCGCCTTCATTTCTCCTTCTTTTTCAATGGTGGTGTCGATAACCACGTTAAGCGGCTCCGCTTTATTTTTGCGGTTTTTCATCTCCTGCCCGATGCCCTCAATCATATCCTGCAAAGACCAACTGTGTTCGGGTTGACTGTTGTGGGCGACAAAGCTGTCGCAGAAAGAGGTGTAAAACGCAGGCGACTGCTTTTGCGGATCGGCCAGCTTGCCGAAGCTGTCCGCATACTCCTCGGCCTCGTAATAGAATTGCGTGCACTTTTCCCCGTTCTTCAGGGGCGCTAATCCGCTGCGGCTGGCGATCAGGGCGGCCTCAAGGGCTTCCGTAAGCGCCTGCATTCCTGAGGATAACAAGAAAGGTTCGATCGGATTGAGCTGCATCGCCTGCTGCGGCGGCAGCGCTTCGCGGATGCGCTGCGAAGCGTACGCCTTAAAGGCGTTGGCCTTGTACGGGCTTATGGCGCCCAGCAACACCTGCATTTCCTCCATCAGCGCCCGGTGAGCGTTGCCGAATCGGGTGCTGTCCGTAGCCAGCGCGGGCATGGCTTCGGCAATAAAGCGGATGCCCTGCAATCCCTGCGCAACCAAAGGATTTTGCTGATGACGCTGGGCCAGCTGCGGGTAGCTGAGTATGCGGGTAAGTTCGTCGATCATATCCGCATCCGCCCGGGCCAGCACGCTGGTGCTGAGCGAGTCAGGTATCTTTCTCAGCTGCGTAACCGGCCCTTGGGCATGAGGAGAGCGAAGCGCCGCAACAGTCAGGTGATTCTGTACTCGCGGGTCGTTGATGAAAGGCTGCTGCTGTGCGCCGACGGCGTTCCGGGCCACCTGATAAGCCGAAGGACGGGCGCCGAATTTATCAGCGAGTAAATCCAGCGCTTGCCAGTCATCCACACTGTCGCAGCTGATGGCAATAATACCCGGCGCGACGGCTTCCTGTTTTAACGGCCCGTGCCCGGGATGCTGGGCCTGGAAACGTTTAACAATTTTATCCGTCATAAATTCGCTGTTGATAAACAGACGCTGCTGCTGCTTCGCCTGCGGATAACGCAGCTGGTAGAGCTGGTGGCACAGATTGAGGGTTTTTCCCGAAGGCGCCATACGCTGATAGTAGCCATTCATTTCATGCCCGATCTCCAGCTTGCCGAACGGGACTTTACCGCTTGTTTCATCATGCGCAAATCCCAGCCCATACTGCGCGGCGGCCACCTGCCCGCCCGGAGTAGCGTTCAATTGCGCGCACCGCATACGCTTCCAGGTTTGCGTTCCCAAAAAATCAGCCGTGGCCGCTTTTTCATAGCGACGCTGGCCCAGCATATGCTGATGCAAATCAGCGCTGAACGTGCCGGGCGCGGCTTCGAGATCGTCCTTTGCCCGGATCTTATTAACCTGCTCTTCAAGCTCAGTAACCTGTTGTTGCAGATGTAAATTCGCCGACCCGCTATCCATACTGTGACGACGCCCGCCAGGCCGCCCGGCCTGGTGAGCCTCTCCGCTGCGCAACGGCGTAGTGCTTTCCTCACGTAACCTGTTTCCCTGGCTCGGGTTTTGGTATGGCCTTAGCTGGCCGGAAACGAATTTCATAAGTTCACCTTATTTTCTAAAGCGCTTTAGTGGCGACGTGAAACTTATGGTTCCTTACAACGATTGCTCCGCCCGGGTTGCTGGCCATTCCATTATTTTACGGGAACCGTTGACGCGTTAAGGACACTAAAGCCCCCTCATATCACATCACTTTTATTGAGGAAGACGCGTGCAGGTTAATCGTTCAGGCATATCGGCGCCCGCTCTGGCTACAGAGCAGAATAAACAGGCAGCCTCTGCAACCCGCCATTTACAAGGGCCGCTAAACGGCTTGCATCATGGCGCGGCTGGCATTAAAGGAAGCGTTGCCCCTGACAACCTTCGGCAAGGATTGTTGGGGATGGGACAGGTCGCCTTGCTTAAAGGAGATAATCAGCAGATGGAGACAGGCGGATGCGGCCCCTGTATTGGCGTAGGCATCACTTATCGTTCTCGTGACGGGGAAACAAGCGGGTTGCTTGCTCATCTGCAACCGGAAGCGGATATCAAAGATTTTGCTGCCAACGTCCGCCAGGCGTTCGACGATCATTTTGAATCTGAAATTAATCTCACGCTGGCTACCGTTCTCGACAAAGATCCGGCCGTTGCCGACCAGCAGCAAACCCGTTTAGCAGCGCTTCAGCAAAATCTCAGGTCGCAATATGATTATCTGGATCTGGACGACGATAACGTCCATGTTTCTACCGCGCACTCTGCGCTTTCCGTCGATCTGGCAGCCAATGAAATAAAAACCAGCCAGGAGACAAAAAAGGATTTCAGCACCGCTGATATGGACTACATGCGCGATCATATGCTGAATGACAGCAGGACGCTGCGCTACTTCACCGAGCCATCCGGGCAGCATTAATAACGCGCGATTAAAACTTTTCGGACGTGCTATATGGGCGCGTCCCAATTTATGCTGCATCAGCCATAACGCTGTCACACAGATGTTTAAACATACTGGCTGAAATAAAGGGATGTTCGGATTGCCTGAGCATTTATATTTTTCGCCGCAGAGGAGAAGTACGCTATGCCGTTACCCGCCATCCACCGCATTGTTACCGGACACGACGCCAAAGGAAAATCAACGATTTATAGCGAGGGTTCGCTGCCTTCGGTCATTGAGACGGAAGCGATCCCGGGGCTGATTTTTCACGAGGTCTGGGAAACGTCGGCATCGCCCGCGCCGGTTAATAACGATCCGGATCCCACTAGCGGACCGGTAATGCACAACGCGCCAACCAACGGCACGCGTATTCGCTTCGTCGATCTGCCGCCCGATGCCTCTTATCTGGATCAGGAAGATAACCGCATTAAAGATCTTTTTGAACAGGTTAACTATACCGACGGGCTGACGGTAAAAGCCGATTCGCCCCATGATGCACCGCAGCGAGGCGGTCGATTATTGCGTGATCGTACACGGCGAAGTTTATCTCGTGCTTGATGACTCAGAGGTGCTGCTCAGGCCCGGCAGCGTAGTTGTACAGCGGGGCACTAATCATGCGTGGTCCAACCGATCGCAGGAGTCCTGCCGTATCCTGTTCGTTCAGCTTGATGGTCGTTACGACCCGGCTCTGGCGGCACAACTGGCGGGAAAATAATATAGGTTACGACCCGGCGTTGGCGGCCCAACCGGCCGGGAAATAATGTAGTTAAGGCTGCCAGAGATATTTTACGGCCAAAGTGGCGATATTTGTGGGCGCTGGAATTTGTATTCGTAATGCGGGCAGTCTTAACGATGATACTGCCCGCCATGCTGATATTCCAATTGCTTTTCAGACCGGTTTCCGCCGGGGCGATAACGCCCATATGTTAGCGCGATGCCTCCCGCCAGCCGCCGCCCAGCGCGGCGATCAGCTGCACGCTGGCGACCCACTGCGTGCTTTGCAACGACAGCAGGCTCTGCTGCTGGCTCAGGCTGCTGTTTTCAGTGGTGGCGACATCCAGATAGTCAATCATCCCCGCTTCATACTGGTTACGCGTGACGCGGGCCGACTCCTGCGCCGCCGAGGTGGCGTTTTGCTGCGCCACGATTTCGTTTTGCAGCGTGTGCAGCTCCACCAGGTAGTTTTCCACCTCCTCAAAGCCGGTCAGCACCGCCTGGCGATAGCTGGCCACATCGGCGTTATAGGCCGCTCTCGCCTGCTCCACTTTCGCCGAGGTGGCGCCAAAGTCCAGCAGCGTGCCGCTGAGCGACGGCCCGAGCGACCAGACGCGATTCGGCAGCGACAGCAAATTATGCAGCGCCGAGCTGGTAAAGCCGCCGGTGGCGCTCAGCGTAAGGTCGGGATAGTAGCCTGCGATCGCCACGCCAACGGCGGCATTGGCCGCTGCCACAGTGCGTTCTGCGTAAGCGATATCCGGGCGGCGCTCAAGCAGCGTCGAGGGCACGGCCTGCGGGATGGCGGGCAGCGTGGCGGTCATCGCTTTCGTTACCGGCAGGCTGAATTCCGCCGGCGTTTTACCGAGCAGGATAGCGATAGCGTGTTCGGTTTGTGCCCGCTGCCAGCTGAGGTCGAGCGCCGAAGCCCGCGAGGTTTCCAGCTGCATTTGCGCCTGCGCGAGCGTGGCGCGAGACTCGCTGCCAGCCTGATATTTATTCTCAATAATAGTCAGGTAGCGCTGGTAAGCCTCAACGCTTTGCTGATACAGCGCGATCTGCTGGTCCATAATGCGCAGCTGAAAATAATCCTGCGCCAGCTCGGACTGGGCGCTGAGGGTGATATTCGCCAGCTCCGCCTCGCTGGCCTGCGCGCTGGCTTTGTTCTCTTCCAGCGTGCGCCGCAGCTTGCCCCAGATATCCACTTCCCAGCTGGCGCTGGCCTGTAGCGAATGGCTGTCGCTGGCGGTGCGCTGGCCCGTGCCCGTGGAAGCGCTGCCGCTGCGCGTTGAGGAACCGCTGTAGGTCGCACCGGGCAGAAGGTCAGAGCGTGCTTCACCTACCAGCGCCCTGGCCTGGCGATACTGCGCTTCATACTGCGCCACGTTCTGGTTTGAAACGGCAACCTGCCGCAGCAGACCGCTCAGCGTATTGTCATGATAGACCGACCACCAGTCGCCTTTGTTTTGTGCATCCTGCGGTGCGGCCTCGCGCCAGCCCTGCGCTTCTTTATAGTGCGCGGGCACGCTCACCGCCGGACGATGGTAATCGGGGCCGACGGCGCAGCCGCTCAGCAGCAGCGCCAGGAAAACAGGCGCGAGCCTGGAACTTGTCCTTTGCCCGGACAGAAACGGTAATTTTTTCATTGTCATTATTTAAGCTCTGAGGCGCGCCCACTGACGTTTAGCGGCGCGGCTGGCACGATCGAGATAGAGGTAAACCACCGGCGTGGTAAACAGTGTTAACAGCTGGCTCAGCGCCAGGCCGCCAGCGATGGCCAGGCCCAACGGACTGCGCAGATCGGCGTCGCCGCCGCTGCCCAGCGCCAGCGGCAGCGCGCCGAAAAAGGCGGCCAGCGTGGTCATCATAATGGGGCGGAAGCGCATCAGGCAGGCCTGCACAATCGCCTGCTGCGGCGTCATGCCCTGCTTGCGTTCCGCCGCCAGCGCGAAGTCGATCATCATAATGGCGTTCTTTTTTACGATGCCGATCAGCAGCAGAATGCCTATCAAGGCGATCACCGTCAGCTGCGTGCCGGTCAGCAGCAGCAGCAACAGCGCGCCAACGCCTGCGGACGGCAGCGTGGAAAGGATGGTCAGCGGATGAATATAGCTTTCATAGAGCATCCCCAGCACGATATAGACGGCCGCCAGCGCGGCAAGGATCAGCCACGGCATGGACGCGGTGAGATCGCCAAAGGCTTTCGCCGTGCCCTGGAAACCGGCCTGAATATCGCCCGGCAGCGCAATCTTCGCCATCGCGGCTTTAATCAGTGCCGAAGCCTGCTCCAGCGAAACGCCGTCCGCCAGGTTAAAGGCAATCGTGCTGGTGGCCGACTGGCCCTGGTGCGCCACCGACAGCGGCGCGTTGGCGCCGCTGAAGCGGGCGAAAGCCGAAAGCGGCACCTGGTCGCCGGCATCGTTAATCACATACAGCTTGTTAAGCGTTTCCGGATCGCGCGTCCACGCATTCTGCAACGACATCACCACATGATACTGATTCAGCGTCTTGTACAGCGTGGCGACCTGGCGCTGCGCAAACGAATTATTCAGCAGCGTATCGACCATCTCCACGTTGACCCCCAGCCGTTTGGCGCGATCGCGATCGATCGTGACCATTACCTCCTGGCCGCCGGTTTGTGAGTCGGAATCGACGCTGGTCAGCTGTGGGATCGCCTCCAGCGCGGCCTTGACCTTCGGCGTCCAGACACGCAGCGTCTCCAGATTGTCAGCCTGAAGGCTGTACTGATAGCTGGCGTTGGCGCTGCGGCCGCCGATATGAATATCCTGCGCCGCCATCAGAAACAGCTCCACGCCCGGCACGTTGCGCGTTTTGCCGCTCAGCCGGTTGGCGACTTCCGTCGCCGTCGCGTCACGTTGGTCGAAGTCTTTCAGATGCACGAAAAAGTTGGCGGTGTTGCGCGAACCGAACGCGCCGCTGCCCATTGACGACATCACGCCGTCCACCGCCGGATCCTGCTGGATCAGTCTGGCGAACGCCTCCATTTTCGGCTTCATCGCCTGGAAAGAGACGTTTTGATCGGCGCGCAGCATCCCCATCAGCAGACCGGTATCCTGATTGGGGAAAAAGCCTTTCTGCACCACCGAATAGAGAAACAGATTGAGGATCACCGTCAGCATCAAGCTAAACAGCGTCAGCCGCTGATGGCGCATCACCCAGTTCAGCCCGCGGGCGTAGGCGGCCAGCAGACGATTAAGGCCGTTTTCGATCCACTGATAAAGCGGATGCGGCCGCGCGGTGACGCCGGGTTTACGCTTCAGCAGCCGCGAACAGAGCATCGGCGTGAGGCTGAGCGACACCAGCATAGAGATAATCAGCGAAACGGTCAGCGTCACCGCAAACTCGCGAAACAGGCGGCCAACGATGCTGCCCATCAGCAGGATCGGGATAAACACCGCCACCAGCGACAGCGTCATCGACAGCACGGTAAAGCTCACCTCGTTCGCGCCTTTCAGCGCGGCGCGCACCGGGCTTAGCCCCTCTTCTATATAGCGCGTGATGTTTTCCAGCACCACGATGGCGTCGTCCACCACAAAGCCGGTGGCGATGATCAGCGCCATCAGCGACAGGTTATCCAGGCTGTAGCCGAGCAAATACATCACCGCACAGGTGCCCACCAGCGAAACGGGCAGCGCCAGCGCGGGAATGGCCACCGCCTGCAAATTGCGTAAGAAAATAAAGACCACGCCAATCACCAGCGCGATGGCGATCAGCAACGTTTCTTCGGTGTCATAAAGGGACGCGCGCACGTTGGGAGAGCGGTCAACCACGATTTTCAGCGAGACGTCGGCCGGCAGGTTTTCCTCCAGCGCCGGCAGCTGCGCTTTGATGGCATCAATGGTTTGCAGCATATTGGCGCCCGCCTGGCGCGTGACGCCGATCATCACCGACGGCGAACCGTTGAAGTAGCCGACGTTGTACTGGTCCTCTACCGAATCGTAAACGGTGGCGACGTCGCTGAGGCGGATAGCGCGGCCGTGCTGATAGCTGACCACCAAATCGCGGTACTGCTTTGCGCCGTCCAGCTGGCTGTTGCCGTCAATCACCCAGCTCTGGTTAGCGCCCTGCAACATCCCTTTCGGCAGATTGCTGGTGCTGTTGGCGATGGCGGCGCGCACCGTATCCAGCGAGATCCCGGCATGGGCCAGCATTTGCGGCTGTAGATCTATTCTGACCGCCGGCAGCGCGCTGCCCATCAGCGAGACGTCGCCGACGCCCTGCACCTGCGCGATTTTCTGGTCGATTTTGCTCTCGGCGATATCGTACAGCTCGCCCTTGGAGCGAGTGGTGGACGTCAGCGCCAGCATCACAATCGGCGCGTCGGACGGGTTGGCTTTACGATAGGTCGGCAGCGACGGCATGCTGCTCGGCAGCAGGCTGCGCGAGGCGTTGATCGCCGCCTGCACATCCCGCGCCGCGCCGTTGATGTCGCGGGTCAGCTCAAACTGCAAAATGATATTGCTGGAGCCCTGCGAGCTGCTGGAGGTCATCTCGGTAATGCCTGCGATTTGCCCCAGCGCGCGCTCCAGCGGCGTAGCGACCGTGGCCGCCATCGTCTCCGGGCTGGCGCCCGGCAGGCTGGCGGAAACCATAATGGTCGGGAAATCGACCTGCGGCAGCGGCGCGACGGGCAGCAAACGGTAGCCCAGCGCGCCCAGCAGCAGCAGCGCCAGCGTTAACAGCAGCGTGGTGACGGGCCGGAAGATAAAAAAGCGCGTAATCATTTAGCCGCCCGCATTCTGCGGCGTACCCGCCCGGCCAGGCGATCGAACCACAAATAGATCACCGGCGTGGAGAACAGCGTCAGCAGCTGGCTGAAGATCAGACCGCCGACAATCACCAGCCCCAGCGGCTGACGCAGTTCCGCGCCCGAGCCGGAAGCCAGCATCAGCGGCAGCGCGCCAAGCAGCGCCGCCATGGTGGTCATCAGGATCGGTCGGAAGCGCAGCAGACAGGCCTGGTGGATCGCTTCCCGCGGGCTGAGGTGCTGCTTTTTCTCCGCATCCAGCGCAAAGTCGATCATCATAATCGCGTTCTTTTTCACAATGCCGATCAGCAATATCACGCCAATCAGCGCTATCAGGCTGAATTCCGTACCCGCCAGCAGCAGCGTCAGCAGCGCGCCGACCGCCGCCGACGGCAGCGTGGAGAGAATGGTCACCGGATGAATAAAGCTTTCATAAAGGATGCCCAGCACCACGTACATGGTCAGCAGCGCGGCCAGGATCAGCCACAGCGTGTTGCCGGTAGCGTTCTGGAAGGCTTCGGTTTCGCCCTGATAGCGCAGCGTCATGCTGGACGGCAGCTTCAGGCTTTGCTGCGTCTCTGCTATCGCCTTTTGCGCCTCTTCCAGCGAATAGCCGTCGTTAAGATTGAACGACACGGTCACCGCCGGAAACTGGTTCAGCCGCATATGCACCAGCGAGCCGATGCGCTGATGAATGGTGGCGATGGAGGTCAGCCGCACCATGCCGCCGCTGGTCGAGGAACTGCTGTCCGAGGACGAACTGCTGTTGGAATTGGTTGAGGCAGCGGCGCCGCTGCTCGTGGAGGTGGTCGAGGACGAAGCGGCAGCCGCCAGCCAGATGTCGTTAAACGAGGCCGGAGACTGCTGATACTGCGGCGCAACCTCCAGCACCGCCCGGTACTGATTCGACTGGGTAAAAATGGTGGAGACCAGCCGCTGGCCGAAAGCGTTATACAGCGCGGTATCCACGTCGGCGGCGGTAATGCCGTAACGCGCCGCCGCATCGCGGTTCAGTTCGACCCAGGCGACCTGCCCCTGATCCTGCAAATCGCTGACCACCGAGCTGAACTCCGGCCGTTTTTCCAGCGCGGCCACCAGCTTCGGCGTCCAGGCGACCAGGTTCTCGCTGTCGGCGTCGTCCAGCGAGAACTGATAGCGATCCGGCGTGACCCGATCGTTGACCGTCAGATCCTGCGCGGCCTGCATATAAAGCTGAATGCCCGGCACGCTGCGGGTCGCCTGTTGCAGTTCGGCAATCACCTGGTCGGCCCGCTCGTCGCGCTGGTCAAACGACTTCAGGTTGATTTGCAGCCGCCCGCTGTTCAGGCTGGTATTGTTGCCGTCGATGCCGATAGTGGAAGAAAGACTCGCCACCGCCGGGTTCTTCAGCACGATAGCCGCCAGCTGCTGCTGCCGCTTCGCCATTTCACCAAAAGAAACGTCCTGAGAAGCCACGGTCACGCCCTGGATTAACCCGGTATCCTGCGCCGGGAAAAAGCCTTTGGGAATAACCAGATAGAGCAGCGCGGTCAGCGCCAGCGTCGCCAGCGCTACCAGCAACGTCAGGCGCTGATGGTTAAGCACTATCGTCAGCAGGCGATCGTAACCGGCCACCAGCTTATCGAAGAACTGACCGCCCTTGCGGTAAAAGCGGCTCTGCTTCTCTTCCGGGATATGGCGCAGCAGACAGGCGCAAAGCATCGGCGTAAGCGTCAGCGAAACCAGCATCGAAACCAGAATCGACACCGCCAGCGTAATGGCGAACTCGCGAAACAGCCGTCCGACCACGTCGCCCATAAACAGCAGCGGGATCAGCACCGCAATCAGCGAAAAGGTCAGCGAGATAATGGTGAAGCCAATCTGCGCCGAGCCTTTCAGCGCCGCTTCCATCGGCGTTTCGCCCTGCTCCAGCCGTCTTGAGATGTTTTCCACCACCACGATAGCGTCGTCAATAACGAAACCGGTGGCGATGGTCAGCGCCATCAGCGACAGGTTATTCAGGCTGAAGCCCGCCAGATACATCACGCCAAAGGTACCGACCAGCGACAGCGGCACCGCCACGCTCGGGATCAGCGTCGCCGCCACGTTGCGCAGAAACAGAAAGGTCACCATCACCACCAGCGCAATCGACAGCATCAGCTCAAACTGCACGTCGCTGATGGAGGCGCGAATGGTCTGGGTACGGTCGGAGAGGATCTGCACTTTTACCCCGTCCGGCAGCGCGGCCTGAAGCGTCGGCAGCTGCTTTTTAATGTTGTCCACCACCGCAATCACGTTGGCGCCGGGCTGGCGCTGGACGCTAATCACAATCGCCGGGCTGTTATTGGCCCAGGCCGACTGATAGCTGTTTTCCGCCGCCTCTTCGATATGGGCGATATCCTTCAGCCGCAGCGCCGCGCCGTTCTGATATGTAAGGATCAGGTTGCCGTATTCCTCTGCGGTGCGCAGCTGGTCGTTGGCGTCGATGGTTATCGAATGGTATTTGCCGTCGAAACCGCCTTTCGAGCCGTTGACGTTGCTGTTGCTAATCAGCGTATTGACGTCTTCCAGCGTCAGCCCGTGCGCCGCCAGCGCTTTGGGATCCATCTGCACGCGGATAGCGGGCTGATGGCCGCCTGCCAGCGTCACCATGCCGACGCCGGAGATTTGCGACAGCTTCAGCGCGACGCGGGTGTTGACCAGGTCCTGGACTTTAATCAGCGGCAGCGTATCCGAGCTGGCCGCCAGCGTGATCACCGCCGTATCCGCCGGGTTCACCTTTTTATAGGTTGGCGGATTAGGCAAGTCGGAGGGCAGCAGGCTGTTGGCGGCGTTGATCGCCGCCTGCACTTCCTGCTCCGCCACGTCCAGCGACAGATCCAGCGAGAACTTCAGCGTGATCACCGACGAGCCGCCCGAGCTGCTGGAGGCCATCTGGCTCAGGCCCGCCATCTGCCCCAGCTGCCTTTCCAGCGGCGCGGTAACGCCCGATGCCATAACATCCGGACTCGCGCCCGGATAGAGCGTGGTGACCTGAATGGTCGGATAATCCACCTGCGGCAGCGCGGAGGTCGAAAGAAACTTATAGGCGAAAACGCCGGAGATCAGCACGCCGATCATCAGCAGGATAGTGGCGACCGGACGCGCGATAAAAATGCGGGACGGATTCATTGCGCTTTCGCTTTGTCGCTGGCGGCCGGGGTTTCATCAGCCGTAACCACAGAGACTTTACTGCCGTTGCTTAGCCGATCGATGCCTACGGTAACGACCTGCTCGCCCGCCTTCACGCCTTCAGTAATCGCCTGCTGCGTGTCGCCCAGCGTCGGCCCGGTTTTCACCGCGCGGCGCGTAACCGTTTTATCGCTGCCGATCACGTAGACGAAGCTGCCGTCGCTGCTGAGCTGCAACGCCTGCGCCGGGATCACGGTCGCCTGCTTCAGGGTGCCGGTTTGCAGCCGTAGATCCACAAACTGGTTGGGATAGAGCGCCTCGTCCTGATTGTCGAACAGCGCTTTCAGCTCGACCGTGCCGGTAGCGGTGTCGATCTGGTTGCTGATAAACCGCACGCTGCCGGAAGCCAGCGCCTTATCGCCATCCTGATCGAACGCGGTTGCCGGCAGCGTCTGCCCGTTGTGCAGCGCCTTAATCAGCGTGGGAATGTTGCTTTGCGGAACGCTGAAAGTTACGGCGGCGGGCTGCATCTGGGTAATGGTCACCAGGCCGGTGGTGTCGCTGCTCTGCACCATATTGCCTTCGTCAACCAGGCGCAGGCCAACGCGCCCGGAAACCGGCGCAGTGATGCGTGCAAATTCAATATTCAGCTTTGCCGAGGCGATTTGCGCCTGGTCGGCTTTTACCGCCCCGCGATACTGCCCCACCGTGGCGGCCTGCGTATCCAAATCCTGGCGGGCTAAAGAGTCCTGCGCATAGAGCTTGCGGTAGCGCGCCAGCGTCAGCTCCGCGCTTTGCAGCAGCGCCTGGTTCTGGCTGAGATCGCCCTGGTACTGCGCCAGCGTGGCCTCATAGCTGCGTGGATCGATCTGCGCCAGCAGCTGGCCGGCTTCGACCTGCTGCCCTTCCGTAAAGTAAACTTTCATCAGCTGCCCGTCCACGCGGCTGGTAACGGTAACGGTAGCATTAGGGATCACCGTGCCGAGTGCGGTCAGGTAAACCGGCACGTCGGCGGTCGTAACCAGCCCGGCGTGAACCGCTACCGGGCCGGCCATCATCATGCCGGGGCCGCCTGGCCTGCCCGCGCCGCTGCCGTGCGGCCAGAAACGCCAGACCAGCAAAATGGCCAGAATAATAAGAGCGGCAAGGATAAGTTTGCGACGGAAGGGTTTTGCTGTTGTAGAGGTCATGAGGCTCAGTCGGATCAAATAAAACAAAGAAGCGGCAGCATCTCGTCACCGCCAGAAAAAAGCAGGTCATCTGACCCGGCGGTATTATGATTGAGCAGGCTGATTAAATTCCATGCTCAGAACGTAAGGTTTCCGTTAAGGGTGGTTTACAAGTCCCAGCCGTCGAATTCAGACCGCCGCGTTATTGCCATCTGCCGTCAGGGTGTGGGCATTTTAAGCACGGGCGAAAAAAAAGCTGGCAGCAAGGCCAGCTTTTATCAGTGTCGCGCCGCGATTAAAAGGCGATATCCACGCCACCACGGAAGACCGACTCGTCGCCTTTCTCCGCCACGTGCTTGTCCACTCGCAGGAACAGGCGCGCATCTTTCGCTTTGCCTACGTCCAGCCGCATCCCGTACCACTGAGAATCCCTGTCCAGCGTCATGCCCGGAATGGCGAAGCTGTCGCCTTCAGAACCGGTGCCTGTCCAGCGGGCATTCACATCCAGCGACGGATTGGTAAAGGCGTGCTGGTGCTCGCCGTAGACGGAAAGCAGCGACCACCATTGATCGACCTCAAGCAGAGGCGCGCTCAGGTTAAGGCCGGTGAGGCCAACGGTGCGGCTGTAACGGGCGCTGTCGCCTTGCAGTCCCAGCGCGCCGGCCTCATCGTTAAAGCCGCCGGTATAGAGCTGGCTCAGCTTCATGCCGACATAAGGTTGCAGCATCAGCCTGTCGTCCAGCGACCAGCGGTAGCCGGTTTTGACCAGCGCCTGCCAGCTGTCGTTGCGCGTTTCTGATGAAGATGAACGCACGCCGTTCAGCAGCAGCACGCGATCGAGATCGGTCTCGCCATGCTGATAGCTCAGGTTGCCCTGCCAGAACCATTCCGGCGTTACGGCATACTGTCCATAAAGCATAACGCCCTGCAAACTGTTGGTGCTGTTGCCGCCGCTGCCTTCGTAGCTGGCCCGGATTTCGCTATCGGTGACGGCCGCGCCTACCCGCAGTCCCGGCACGTCGAAACTGCTGTCCACGCCAATCGCCGTAGTGTTGGTGCGGTAGTGGCTGCCCTGATAACCATCCTGCTGCAAATCGCCGTGCAGCGTGCCCGTTTCCGCCCACATGCCGTAAGGCTTTTGCCGCGCCGGATCGAGGCGGTTATTCAGCAGCTGGTTCTGGTAATCCAGGCTGTTGAAGAGAATAGCATTGCCGCTGGCGTGTGCCTGGCCGGAAAGCGAATCCAGCACCGCTTCAGCCGCCGCGCCGCTGCCGATACGCTGGAAAGCCGCCGCATCCTGCAACAGTTCGGTTTGCTGCGCGGAAAGGCCCGACTGCGTCGACAGCCTGTCGGCCGCCTGCAACGCCCGCTCGACGTTGGCGGCGCTTTGCAGCGTTGCTTTGCCGGTCAGTCCCGCCGCCTGGGCCGCCTGAACGGTATTCACTCGCTGAAAATGTCCGGTAACGCTGTTGGCGCTGTAGGCCGCCGTGCCTTTCAGGAAGACGCCGGTATCCACGCTGGCGAACTGCCCGCTGATGCCCTGTCCGCTTTCCAGCAGCGATTCGTTGGTCTGCACAATATAGGTATCGGAAGGCAAGGTAACCTGAAGCGCGCCGTTGAGCGTCGCCGGGCCTGCAACCGTCAGCGGCTGAGAGAGCGTTATCCGCAGCGTGCCGTCGGCGCTTTGCTGATAGCTGCCGACCACGCGCAGCCCGCCAGCGGCGGTGGTTACCACCGTGCCCTGGTTGCTCAGATTACCGTTGATCCGGCCCGAGCCTGCCAGCAGCCCGCTGCCCGTTACGCGCACGTCGCTGGCGACGCTGCCGTCGATAAACAGACTGTTGCTTTCCACCCGTGTTGCGCCGGTGTAGGTGTTATTGCCGCTCAGCGTCAGGCTGCCGCCCGCGTTGCTGGCGCCGCTGACAATCAGGCCGCCGCTGCCGCTGATATCGTTGGCAAACACGTAGCTGCCGTAGGTCAGCGCGGCGGTAAAGTCATCGCCATAAAACATGCCCGGGCCTCGTAACGCCTTATCGACATTCACATTTCCCCAGCCGAAGGTGTTGTTATAGGGCCGCCCGTTGGCGGTGTCCTGGCTGACGCCCGCCACGGCATCGCTGTGGTAATCCGCCGTCGTCAGCAAAGTTTGCTGAAGGTTGTAGCCGGTCATCCACGGAAACTGCGCCGACACACGGGATGCCGCGCCGGTCACGCGAGGTGCGGCGAAAGAAGTGCCGTATTTGCGACCCAGCGTGCCGTTGTCCTGCAGGTAATCCGCATAGCCGGGCGCGGCCAGACACCAGGCGGCGACATCGCCACAGGCGTCAAACACAAACAGCTCCGGCGGACGGCTGCCCTGCGCCACGGTATAGCCAGGCACATAGCCGGTCACGGCGATCAGCCCTTTTTGCAGGCTGGGGTCATTGTAGATTAAAGGGATCTGCGCGTTCGGCGAAGGCGTGGACGTCCCGTTGTTGCCGGTCACCACTACGCCCAACGCGTTAGCGCTGACGATGCTGCTCAGGCTGTCACGCAGCAGATCGTAACGCCCGCTGGTTCTGGCGCTTTGCTGCTGTGCCGTAGTAGCCAGCCGCTCGCTGGAAGCATAAGACATGTTAATTATTTTTACGCCGTTATTGAGCAGCCCGCTGATAGCCTTTTGCGTATCCTGGTAATAAAAAAGGTTATTACTGGAAGCCTGCGCTATCCATAAATCGCTGTCCGGCGCCACGCCGCCGGCAAACGCCCCGCTGGCCAGGCCGGCCGCCGTCAGCGCCACCAACGTGCCGTGCCCTGCCTGACCGTTATTATCGTTCAGGGTCTGGCTGCCGCCGGAAAGATAAGAGGCGAAATGGACATTGTCGTAGTTGATGTCAGAACGACCGGCCGCCAGGCCCGAATCGACAATACCGACTTTAACCTTGCCGTAGGTAACGACTGGCGAAACCGGCATCGGCTCTGGGGTTGGCGCCGAATCGGTAGTCGGCGTCGTCTCGGCTACGGGTTCGGTTGTCGGCGTCGGCGTCGGCGTCGGCGTTGGCGCGGGATTGTTTACAGGCGCCGGCGCCATGTTCAGCGTTTCGCCACCACCACCGCCGCCGCCGCCACCACCACCACATCCGACAAGTAATAACGTACTGATTAAAACGGCCAGCACCGATAGCTGAGAAGGTGCCGGAAAGTCAGGAGTCGATCTGATAATGTGCACGAATGTCCTCTTGGATCGTATGAAAGTAGAGCCATCCATGCTTTGATATAAACAGTTTAGATCTTATCTGGAGATATAACAGATATTGATATTTTAATAGATCACACAATTTACAATTGTCAGAATAGCTGATGTTTAACAGAGGTATTTGTGCGTTAAAGCCGGAGCGGATGACGGGAGGCTAAGATAAAAAAAGCCCACGCGCTGGCGTGGGCTTCTTGTTGACGGCGGCCTCAGGTATTGGACAGTATCAGGTGCCGCTGTGCGTGGAGTAGAGCGCGTCCGGTGCCACGTTCATATGCTTGAGCACGGGGCCGATAATATTGCCGAAGACCGGCGCGGCGACCGAGCCGCCAAAGTGATCCCCTGCCGTCGGGTGGTTGATCATAATCACCAGCGCGACCTGAGGATTACTGGCTGGCGCTACGCCCGCGGTATAGTTGATATAGCCGCCGTCATATTTACCGCTCGAGCCCATTTTTTCGGCCGTTCCCGTTTTAATTGCCAGTCGATAGCCCGGCACCGCCGCGCGCACGCCGCTGCCGCCGGGCAGCGCGTCGCTTTCCATCATATGGACCACCGAGCGCACGATATCTTCGTCTGCTACCCGCGTGCCGATCACGGGCGGCGTCACTTTGGTAATCGAAAGCGGACGATAAACGCCGAAAGATCCCAGCGTGGCGTATTCACGCGCTATTTGCAGCGGCGTGACGCGCAGACCATAGCCAAAGGAGAAAGTGGCCCGTTCGATATCGGCCCAGCGTTCACGGTGCAGCGGGAAGTAGCCTACGCTTTCGCCGGTCAGCCCCAGGCCGGTGGGTTTCCCCAGGCCAAAAGAGTGGAAGGTGTTGACCAGCACTTCAGCGGGCATCGCCAGCGCGATATGCGATACGCCGATATCGCTCGATTTTTGCAGGATGCCGGTCATGGTCAGTCGCGGCCAGTGGCCCACGTCGCGGATCAGGTGGCCGTTAACGCGATAAGGCGTGGTATCCAGCACGGAATCCGGGCGCACCAGCTTGCGCGCCAGCCCTTCCATCACCACCAGCGGTTTTACCGTTGAGCCGGGTTCATAGCTGTCGTTAATGGCCGCATTACGCATCTGGTCAGGCGAAACGTTGCTGAAATTATTGGGATTATAGGAAGGATAAGACGCCATCCCCAGAATTTCGCCGGTATCGACTTTAACCAGCACCGCCGCGCCGGAATCGGCTTTATTCAGAAGTACGCCATCGCGCAGCTTAGTGTACAGGGTGTACTGATCGAATTTATCGATGCTGAGCTGCACCGTCGGCGGCTGGCGAGGCGGCTCATAGTTAATCATGGCGATAATATTGCCGTGGGCATCCTGACGATATTTCTCTACGCCTGCCGTGCCCTGCAACACCTTATCAAAACCTTTTTCCAGCCCGTTCAGGCCGCTATTGTCCGCGCCGACAATGCCGAGCAGCGGCGCAGTCGCCTCGCTCATCGGATAGAAGCGGCTGTCGTCATAGACGGTGGAAATGCCGGACAGATGCAGTTTGGCGATATCTTTAGCGATACCCAGCTCGATTTTATGGCCCAGGTAAAGAAAGCGACGGTTGGGATTGGCTTTGATCTGCCGGGCGATCTCTTCAGGTCGCTGATCCAAAGCGTTAGCCAGATATTCCCATTTCGCGCTGGTAAAATCGGGATTGGCTTCCAGCACGCGCTGCGGATCGGCAATGATATCGCGCGAGGGCACGCTCAGCGCCAGCGCTTCGCCGTTACGATCCAACAGCGTGCCGCGATTAGTCGGAATAGTGACCGTGCGCAGCGAGCGCTCATCCGCCTGTTTTTCCAGCATAGGATGATTAATCAGCTGCAAATCCCCTACCCAGAGCAACAGCAGCAGCATGGAAACGAACACGCCAAGACAAATCAGGCGAAAGCGAACGGGATGAAACGGCTCCTGGTCTTTAGCCAGTGATTTCTTTAAGCGGGGCATGGCTCTTCTGTCGGCGAATAGCGGATAACTGACCGGGAGTTATACAAAAAATGCAGGGGTGATAACAGGAAAACTGTGTTTCAGATCGTGATTATTGCCGTGCGGTTTAGCAAAAGCGTCAGGTAAAAAAAACCTGCGCATCTGCGCAGGTCGGTGAAACAAAGTTATTTTGATGTTCACCCATCAATACCTCTGGGACATAAACTGTAGCAACCGGGCCAGCCTGCTCGCCAGCCCACATTCGCAACAGTTACCCGCAAAATGTAACCAGCCATGTGATTTCTATGTGTTTTTGCAACGTTAGTGGGTTGCTGAAAGCTACATCCCGCCTTAGCGGGATGACTGCCGGACTCAGGAAGGAAAGAGAATTTTCAGGATAGCTGGCAGAGTGGGTATGATCTGGGCAAAAATCACGGCGCTGACGCACCAAAAAATAATTGCGTTTTTTGCATCGCTAATTGCCACGTTCAACTTGCGAACCTCTTCTAAAGGGGTGCTGTTATCCCCTTTCAGTTCGTCTCTGAAAACGCCGGGATCCTGCTTTGTCATATAGTTCGACTTGATGACGGCAATATCAATCCGAATGCCCGCTACGTCTTCTTCCAGCTTCCTTACAAGATTTCGCATATTTCCCCCTCTGCCGCCGCTTTTTTCCCAATAGCCGGGAAACGGCACCGCATCCCTTTCAGTTCCATACATAATTTATCCCTCCCTGATAGCTATATCATGGCTATTTTTTAGCCAGACGGCGGGCAACCGGATGATAATCCCTTGAAAGCTTTCAAAACTGCCATCCACTCCAGGACAGCAGAAACGATCTTTACGGTTTTTATCTGTATTGCCCGGTCTGTCAGCAGGCTAATTTTTAATCTTTTTCACTCCATTATCAACAATTATTGGCACTATCAGAGTGGTGCCCGTTTTGTTGCTGGCATCAGACTTCCGTCGCCTTGCGGATCTCTACCAGGCAGCTCATGGCGTTTGGCCCCTGCGTCAGCGAAGAGGTGCCGATATCCAGCGTCAGCACGTTGGGATTGCCCGCCTGGTCATACGGCAGCCAGGCTTTGCCAAAACCCGGGTCGAACCAGGCGCCGGTGGCGATCAGCACCACGCTGCGGCTGACGCCGTCCGTAAGCCTGACGCCAGCCAGCATCCGCCCGCGATCGTTGCTGACCTCAATGGTGTCGCCATCGGCAATCCCGCGCGTTTCGGCATCTTCCGGATGCATCCACAGCGTTTCCCTTCCGGCCGTTTTGTTAGCCTGCACCGTCGGCGTCGCATCCATCTGGCTGTGCAGTCGATCGCCAGGCTGCATGGAGATCATATGCAGCGGGAAGCGCTGGCGGATTTCCGCTCCCAGCCACTCCTGCGGCGGCTGCCATTCCGGATGCGGCGCAAAATCCACCAGGCCAAAGCCCGCAATGGTTTCGCTGAACAGCTCAATTTTGCCGCTGGCGGTCTGGATCGGGTTTTGCTGCGGATCCCGGCGAAAATCCTCCATAAAAATAAACGGCTTGTCGCCTTCTGGCACCTCCACGTAGCCCCGTTCCCAGAAAGTCTGGAAATCCGGCCAGTCGACGCCCCGGCGCTGGTGCGCCACCGCACACTGCTGGTAAAGGTGCTCAATCCACTGCGCTTCGTTCCGGTTTTCGGTAAAAGCGTCGCGATAGCCCAGGCGCTCCGCCAGATCGGCAAAAATATCAAAGTCGTTACGCGCCTGATGCTGCGGTTCGATCGCCTGATGCATAGCCAGCACAAAGCGGTCGCGGGACGAGCCGCCGATATCGTTGCGCTCCAGCGAGGTGGTCACCGGCAGCACGATATCCGCCATCTGCGCCGCAGGCGTCCAGACGATATCCTGCACGATAACCGTTTCCGGCTTCTGCCAGCCCTCGACCAGCCGGTTAAGCTGCTGATGATGATGAAACGGATTGCCGCCCGCCCAGTGGATCAGCTGAATATCGGGATAAGTATGGGTTTGGCCCTGGAAAGCGTATGGCTCGCCCGGATGCAGCAGCATATCGCTGATGCGCGCTACCGGGATCGCCTGGTCGGCAATGGGATTGACGCCGGTTGACATCATCGGTGCCGGCCCGTCAATGCGCGGGTTGCCCACGCTGTTCATGGAACCATGTCCAAAAGAGAACCCGGCGCCCGGCAGGCCCGGCTGGCCCAGCATCGACGAGAGCGCGATCATCATCCAGTAAGGCTGTTCGCCGCGATGGGCACGCTGCACGGAATAAGAACTGGTCATAAAACTGCGTTTGCCGATCAGCTGTCTGGCCAACAGTTCAATGCGCGCGGCCGGAATACCGGTGATCTCGCTGGCCCAGCGCGGGGTTTTTGCCACCCCGTCGCTGTCGCCCAGCAGATAGCCACGCAGCTGCGGATAGCCTACGCAGTGCGAAGCCAGAAAATCGCCATCCGCCGCGCCCAGCCGCTCCACTTCGTACCCCAGCGCCAGCATCAGCGCCACGTCGGTATTAGGTCGGATCGGGATCCATTCGGCGTTAACAAATTCCGGGCAGTCATCCCGCATCGGGCTGATGTTGATCACCGGTGTGCCTTTGGCCGCCAGTTCAAGCAGCGCCGGTTTCAGGCTGTGCTGCCCTGCGCCGCCGGAGGCAACCTGGCCGTTTTTCAGCGCCAGCCCGCCAAAGGCAACAAAAATTTCGCAATGTTCCACCACGCTCGGCCAGTCGGTAACGCGACCGGTCAACGGCATATAGGTGCCGATGATATAGGGCAGGAAAAACTGCGCGGCACCCCAGCTGTAGTTGCCCAGCTGATCGACGCCGCCGCCGCCGGTAAAGTAGAAGCGGCGGATCAGCGTGCGGGCATGGTTAACGCGCCCCGCCGAAGACCAGCCGTAAGAACCGTTAAAAATACCGGCGGCGCCGTAGCGATCGCGCACCCGACGGTTTTCTTCCGCCACTAAATCCAGCGCTGTTTCCCAGTCCACCGCCACAAAATCTTCCCGTCCCCGCAGCGTACGGTCGCTTTTCTCGCGCGATTTAAGCCAGGAGCGGCGCACCATCGGCTGACGAATGCGCCGGTCGGAATAGACCAGCTCGGGAATAGTGTTAAGCATTGGCGACGGATCGCGATCGGCGAAAAAGGGTTCGCAGCGCTGCAGTTTGCCGTTTTCGACAACGGCGGTAAAGGCGCCCCAGTGGGCAAGATGCGGCACTTTTTTTAGAGTCATGGCAGGCAGTCCGGCTGGTGTTCGTGTCAGCCTACAGGCTACCATTTTTCCGGTGCGTTTCAGCAAACTTCTGTGCGGCCGATATGCGGTGGTAAAAGCCCGCTGACCCGGTGCCTGATGCGCTAAAAGCACATTACTGAAGCTGCTCTTTCCAAATGCCTGGGCTGGCGTACTTGTGCGCGGGAAGCGGCAAAGCGTTAAGGGAAAGACGGCCCGGTAAAAGGATCCGCCGATAATACCTCGCCTTTTTCATCGGCTTTGCGACATTCGCAGCATTCTGCCTGCTTGAAGTAGCTGGCAATTTCCGCAACACTGGAGCCATGTAAACGTTTACCCTGGAAGGCTTTGTCACTATGGCTACCATTAAGGATGTCGCCAGGCTGGCGGGTGTGTCCGTTGCTACGGTCTCTCGCGTAATTAATAATTCGCCTAAAGCCAGCGACGCTTCTCGCCAGGCCGTTAACAGCGCAATGGAAGAGTTGCAGTATCATCCCAACGCTAACGCGCGCGCGCTGGCGCAGCAGTCAACGGAAACCATGGGGCTGGTCGTCGGCGACGTTTCCGATCCCTTTTTCGGCGCGCTGGTCAAGGCGGTCGAGCAGGTCGCCTACGGTACCGGCAACTTTTTGCTGATTGGCAACGGTTATCACAATGAGCAAAAAGAGCGCCAGGCGATTGAACAGCTGATCCGGCACCGCTGCGGCGCGCTGGTGGTGCATACAAAAAAAATCCCGGACGCCGACCTGATCCCTCTGATGAAGCAGATCCCCGGCATGGTATTGATTAACCGTGCGCTGCCGGGTTTTGAAAAGCGCTGCATTGCGCTGGACGATCGCTACGGCTCGTGGCTGGCAACGCGCCATCTAATCCAACAGGGCCATCAGAACATCGCTTTTATCTGCTCAAACCACCCTATTTCCGATGCGGACGAGCGGCTGCAGGGCTATTACGACGCGCTGAAGGAGCACAATCTGCCGGGCAGCGATCGCCTGGTCGCGTTTGGCGAACCGGATGAGATCGGCGGCGAACAGGCGATGACGGAGCTGCTGGGGCGCGGCAAGGCCTTTAGCGCCGTAGCCTGCTATAACGATTCAATGGCGGCGGGCGCGCTGGCGGTACTCAGCGATAACGGCGTGCGGGTGCCGGAAGAGATGTCGCTGATTGGTTTTGATGATGTGCTGGTATCGCGCTATGTCCGCCCGAGGCTGACCACGGTGCGCTACCCTATCGTCACCATGGCGCAGCAGGCAGCGGAGCTGGCGTTAGCGCTGGCTAATAACCAGCCGCTGCCGGAGGTGACCAATCTGTTCAGTCCGACGCTGGTGCGCCGCCATTCGGTCGGCTCGCCGGACTGATGCTTACGTCTCCAGCGCCAGCAGCTCCTGAACGGTCTGCGCGCGGCGGATCTGGCGCGGCTGGCCGTTTTCAAACAGCACTTCCGGCAGCAGCGGGCGGCTGTTGTAGTTAGAGGACATCGACGCGCCGTAAGCGCCGGTATCATGAAATATCAGATAGTCGCCCGGCCTGACGTGCGGCAGCGCGCGGGTTTCGACTTTGCCGCCTTCCTGCTGGGTGAAAACGTCGCCGGATTCGCACAGCGGCCCCGCCACCACGGTGTCAATCGTCCGGCTCTCTTGCAGATCGCGTCCATCACCCGCAATGGCGGAGATATGATGATAGCTGCCATACATCGCCGGACGCATCAGATCGTTAAAACCGGCGTCCACCAGCACGAAGTGGCGGCTGCCCATCTGTTTAACGGCGCGCACTTCAGACACCAGCACGCCAGATTCCGCCACCAGAAAGCGTCCCGGTTCAATTTCCAGCTTCACCGCATGGCCTAAATGCTGCGCCACTCGCTGGCGCGCCGCATCCCACAGCCCAAAGTAGTGAGCGGTATCGATCGCTTCTTCGCCAAAACGGTAGGGAATGGAAAGCCCGCCGCCGGCTGAGATCGCCTCCACATCCTGTCCGAAGTCGATAACCAGCCTGACCATTGCGTCGCAAACCTGCTCCAGATGACCATAATCCACGCCCGACCCAATATGCATATGGATGCCGACCAGCTGCAGACGATGCTGCCGGATAGCGGCCAGCGCCAGCTGAAGATCGCCGTGCCAGATCCCGTGCTTGCTGTTTTCACCGCCGGTATTGGTTTTCTGGCTGTGGCCGTGACCAAACCCCGGATTAACGCGCAGCCAAACCTTATGGCCCGGCGACACTTCGCCCAGCTGATGCAGCATATCAACCGAACCGGCATTCACCGGGATCGCAAGCTCTGCCAGGCGGGCAAGCGTAGGCGCATCCAGCAGATCGGCCGTAAAGACGATCTCTTCCCCGCCGGGCTGAAAGCCTGCCGCCAGCGCACGCTCCACTTCTCCCAGCGAAACCGAATCAACGCGAACGCCCGCTGCGCGCATCAGCTTAAGGATATGAACGTTAGAGCAGGCTTTTTGCGCAAAACGCACTACGTCAAACTGTTGCAGCTGCGCGATACGGTCGGCAATGACATCGGCATCATAAGCCCAGACGGGGCCGCCATACTGGCGCGCCAGCTGGAGCAAATTGTCACGGTTCAGAGCGGTTTCAGTGGTGTTCAGCGGGCGTGGCATCGGGCTTTCTCCTGTCAGTAATAGCGTTATTACGCCATAGCGACAGCGGGATGAAAAATATCTGTTTTAGCGAAGTCTATTCATTCATGATATGAATTAGTCTTTTTGCGAGGGTATTTATGGCTGGCATCACGCTGCGGCATATCGAAATTTTTCATGCGGTTGTTACCACCGGCAATCTGACCGAAGCGGCGGTCATGCTGCATACCTCGCAGCCCACGGTCAGCCGCGAACTGGCCAGGCTGGAAAAGCTGACCGGCCTGAAGCTGTTCGATCGCATCCGGGGCCGTCTGCACCCTACCGTTCAGGGACTGAAGCTGTTTGAGGAAGTGCAGCGGTCCTGGTACGGTCTGGACAGGATTATCAACGCGGCCGAAAGCCTGCGCCAGTTTCGCCAGGGCGAGCTGTCTGTGGCCTGTCTGCCCGTGTTTTCCCAGTCGCTGCTTCCCCTGCTCTGCCAGCCCTTTTTGCAGCGTTATCCCGACGTCAGTTTGAATATCATTCCGCAGGAGTCGCCGCTGCTGGAAGAGTGGCTGTCGGCGCAACGTTACGATTTAGGCTTAACGGAAACCGGCCAGACGCCGGCCGGCACGGAACGCAGCGTAATCTTTACCGGTAATGAGGTTTGCGTGCTGCCGCAGGACGACGCGCTGGCGGAAAAAAGCTGCCTGACGCCGCAGGATTTCGCCGGGAGAAACTTTATCAGCCTGTCGCAAACGGACAGCTATCGTCAGTTACTGGATCAGCTATTCAGCGAGCAGGGCGTTCAGCGCAGAATGGTGATGGAGACGCACAGCGCGGCCTCGGTTTGTGCGATGGTAAGAGCGGGCGTGGGCGTTTCGATAGTCAATCCGCTCACGGCGCTGGACTATGCGGGCAACGGCGTGGCAATCCGCCGCTTCAGCATTGCGGTGCCTTTTACCGTCAGCCTGATCCGGCCGCAGCACCGCCCCGGCTCGGCGCTGGTTGACGCGTTCAGTCTGCATCTGCGCGAGCATAGCAGCCTGTTCAACCAGCGCCTCGCGGCATTACTGGCTTAAGCGCGCGCCGCCTGCTGCTGGCCGCGCGGGCGGCGGAAGGTCAGCAGGCAAATCAGCAGGCCCATAACGGCCAGTACGGCCGCCGCAACCGGCACGGAAGTCAGCCCGTAACCGCCGTCAATCACTGCACCGCCCGCCCATGCGCCAAACGCGTTGCCGACGTTAAACGCAGAGATATTCAGCGTAGACACAAGGTTCGGCGCCTCTTTGCCGTGGCGAACCACGTTGATTTGCAGTCCCGGCACGGTAGAGAACGTTGCCATCGCCCATAAAAACAGGGTGATTTCCGCCAGCCACAGCGCATGGCTGGTCCAGCTAAAGGCGAGCGAAAACAGCGCGATCAGCGAGAAGCTGAGGATCAGGCTAAAAGAGACTTTCCAGTCGGCCAGCCTGCCGCCCAGGATATTGCCGACGGTCAGGCCGCCGCCGATTAAAAACAGCGTCCAGCTGACGCCTTTGTTGCTGATGCCGGTAACCTGGAGCAGCAGCGGCGCAATATAGCTGAACAGCGCAAACATGGCGGCGGCGAAAAACACCGTCATCAGCAGCGACAGCCACAGCTTGCCGTTAGCCAGCGCGCTGACCTCGCTGGCCAGATGTACCGGCTTTTCGTTGCGGTTGGTGGGCAGGCTGACAATCAGCGCAATAAAGGCCAGCACGCCAATCACCGCCACGCCCCAGAAGGTGGCGCGCCAGCCAAACAGCTGGCCAAACCAGGTACCCAACGGCACGCCCAGCACGTTAGCCAGCGTTAAGCCGGTAAACATCAGCGCCACGGCGGAAGCCTGCTTGTCGGGCGCGACCAGGCTGGCGGCTACCACGGCGCCAATGCCGAAAAATGCGCCGTGGCAAAGCGCGGTGATCACCCGTGCCATCATCAACAGGTTGTAGCTGTAAGCCAGCGCGCAAAGCACGTTGCCGACAATAAAGATCGACATCAGTAAAATCAGCGTTTTTTTACGCGGCAGCTTAGCCGTGAGCAGCGCCATAATCGGTGCGCCGATCGCCACGCCCAGCGCATAGCCGCTGATTAACCAGCCCGCCGAAGGGATCGTTACGCCGAGATCGCCTGCCACTTCCGGCAGCAGGCCCATAATAACGAATTCCGTGGTGCCTATAGCAAAGGCGCTCAGCGCCAGCGCCAGTAAAGAAACGGGCATCTCATCTTCTCCAGAAAAAATTATCTTTCCGCCGACAGCGGTCGACAGGCAAAAAAAGGGCGGGGAAAGTATTACAGAATGTGAATTTTGATCTACATCACATCAGAGATTAAAGCACAGCTCATCAGGGACTTATACCCCTTCTCAGGCAACAATCTCTTGCCTGAAAGGCAATAATCGCCGCCGACTGACCGTCAGATCCACCGATTTTAGCCTTTCCGGCGCGTTTTTGGGCCTCGCGGTTTGTCTATACTTGAGGAAAATACGCCGCTACTTTAGTAAATAATGGTCGTGTTTTGCGCGCATTGAGACGGTAATCATTACGGAAAATTATCAATTATCTGATAATCATTTGACGCGGAGTGAGGTTAAATAGGTAAAGTTTTCCGAGTGTTGGCCGATACCTCGATGATGGATGCAACGGGCGTTTATTGAGCTGTGCTTGATCGATTCATTACCGAGGAGCAAAGATGCGACTGGCTATTTGCCTGCTGACGCTGAGTATCACCGGGTGCTCAGTAGGAAAATATGAGTACAGCAGCGAAGCAGAGAAGCGTGTGGATATGACCGTTACCGGCATTCCGACCATTCTGGGCGTGGGCACGCTGGGCACCACTATTCCGCTGACCGCCGATTACAGCCTGACGGCGGCGCACGTGGCGAAATATTCGCTTTATCGCGTTAAGTCGCGCCATCCTGAATGCGACCTGGCGGTGGTTTACCATAAAAACGGCAACGTTCCCGCGCCGCGCTTCCGTAACGGCTTTATGGGCGACAAAATCAATCTGTATGGCTACAGCTTTATCTCTGCCATGCCGGTGGCCTCAACCGGCACCAATCTGGTGAATACCGGCCTGAAGAACGACTGGAACAAGCTGAGCTGCGTTGTGGTGGCTTCCGACGCGGGCGTGGTGCAGGGCATGTCCGGCGGCGCAGTCTATAACGCGTCCGATGACTCTGTGGCAGGCGTTATCGTCGGCTATTCCAACCGCATTAACGATATTAAAACCGGTAAAACGCTGTATAAAAACGTCTCGCTGTACGTGCCCTACGCGCGCTTTAAGGATTGGCTCGACGAGGCGATAAAATCGTAACGGCATGGCGGCTTACTCCGCTGGCCGCAGGAGCTTATCGCTATTTCGACATGAAGGGCGATGGTGGTCAAAGAGCGGCACCGGACGCGCTGGCGGTTCCAGTAACAAACCGGTTTTGCGCAGGCAAACATTACGTACTTTATTCCAGCGCAGGCTTTAGCCCAGCGAAGAGCAAAACCCGTCATTTTGATGGGGACTTCCCGGAACCGTTCAGGCCATCGCCAGCTCCCGCCTGAAATCAGCCGTAAAAAAGGGGCGACAAGTCGCCCCTTAATCTCACAGCCGTTGCTTATTTTCCTGACGGACGCAGCGCCGGGAACAGGATCACGTCGCGAATGGTGTGGCTGTTGGTAAACAGCATCACCATACGGTCGATACCAATGCCCAGGCCTGCGGTTGGCGGCAGGCCGTGCTCCAGCGCCGTTACGTAGTCTTCGTCGTAGAACATCGCTTCGTCGTCGCCCGCATCCTTGGCGTTAACCTGCTGCAGGAAGCGTTCAGCCTGATCCTGCGCGTCGTTCAGCTCGGAGAAGCCGTTACCGATTTCACGGCCGCCGATAAAGAACTCGAAGCGGTCGGTGATTTCCGGGTTAACGTCGTTGCGGCGAGCCAGCGGCGACACTTCGGCCGGATATTCGGTAATAAAGGTCGGCTGGATCAGATGGCTTTCCGCCGTCTCTTCGAAGATTTCCGTTACCACGCGGCCCAGACCCCAGCTCTTCTCAACCTTGATGCCCAGCGACTGCGCGATAGCGCAGGCTTTGTCAAAATCATCCAGGTCGGCCAGATCGGTTTCCGGACGGTATTTCTGAATGGCTTCTTTCATCGTCAGTTTGTCGAACGGCTTGCCGAAGTCGAACTCCTGATCGCCGTAAGGCACTACCGTGGTGCCCAGCACGTCCTGCGCCAGCGTACGGAACAGGCTTTCGGTCAGTTCGATCAGATCCTTGTAATCCGCATAGGCCATATAGAGTTCCATCATGGTGAACTCTGGGTTATGGCGCGGCGAGATCCCTTCGTTACGGAAGTTACGGTTGATCTCGAAGACGCGATCGAAGCCGCCGACCACCAGGCGCTTCAGGTAAAGCTCGGGCGCGATGCGCAGATACATGTCAATATCCAGCGCGTTATGATGGGTGATAAACGGACGGGCAGACGCGCCGCCGGGGATCACCTGCATCATTGGCGTTTCCACTTCCATAAAGTCGCGGCCGACCATAAAGCTGCGGATGCCCGCCATGATCTGCGAACGAATTTTAAAGGTTTTGCGCGAGTCGTCGTTGGAGATCAGATCCAGATAGCGCTGGCGATAGCGGGTTTCCTGATCGGCCAGGCCGTGGAACTTATCCGGCAGCGGACGCAGCGCTTTGGTCAGCAGACGCAGTTCACTACAGTGGATAGAGAGCTCGCCGGTTTTGGTTTTAAACAGCTTGCCGCGAGCGCCGACGATATCGCCGAGATCCCACTTTTTAAACTGTTCGTTGTAAATGCCTTCCGCCAGATCGTCGCGAGAAACATACAGCTGGATGCGGCCACCTACGTCCTGCAGCGTAACAAAGGATGCCTTGCCCATAATACGGCGCGTCATCATACGTCCCGCCACGCTGACTTCTACGCCCAGCGCTTCCAGCTCTTCATTCTCTTTCGCGTCATATTCTGCGTGCAGCTTGTCGGAAAGGCTGTCGCGACGGAAATCGTTGGGAAATGCCACGCCGTTCTCACGCAGCGCGCTCAGCTTTTCGCGACGCGCTTTCAGTTCATTATTCAGCTCAAGTGCGGCGTCGGCGCCCTGCGGTTGTTGTTCTGACATGTCAGTTCCTTATAGCCCTGCTTTCAAACTTGCTTCAATAAATCGGTCCAGATCGCCGTCCAGCACCGCCTGAGTATTACGGGTTTCCACGCCGGTGCGCAGATCCTTGATGCGTGAATCGTCCAGCACGTAGGAGCGGATCTGGCTGCCCCAGCCGATATCGGATTTGTTATCTTCCAGCGACTGTTTCTCAGCGTTTTTCTTCTGCATTTCCAGCTCGTACAGCTTCGCCTTCATCTGCTTCATCGCCTGGTCTTTGTTCTTATGCTGAGAACGGTCGTTCTGGCACTGGGTCACCGTACCGGTTGGAATATGGGTGATACGCACCGCCGATTCCGTACGGTTAACGTGCTGACCACCGGCGCCGGAAGCGCGGTAAACGTCAATACGCAGGTCGGCCGGGTTGATCTCGATATCGATATCGTCATCCACTTCCGGGTAGACAAACGCGGAGCTGAAAGAGGTATGACGACGACCGCCGGAGTCGAACGGGCTTTTACGCACCAGACGATGCACGCCGGTTTCGGTACGCAGCCAGCCGAAAGCGTAATCGCCGCTGATGCGCAGCGTGGCGGATTTAGTACCGGCTACTTCGCCTTCGGACTCTTCGATCACTTCCGTTTTAAAGCCTTTCGCTTCGGCCCAGCGCAGGTACATACGCACCAGCATACTGGCCCAGTCCTGCGCTTCCGTACCGCCGGAGCCGGCCTGAATATCGATATAGCAGTCCGCGCCGTCGTATTCGCCGGAGAACATGCGGCGGAACTCCAGATCGGCGAGCTTTTTATCCAGCACGTCCAGCTCGGCAACCGCTTCGTTGAAGGTTTCTTCGTCGTCCGCTTCTACCGCCAGCTCCAGCAGGCCGGCAACATCTTCCAGCCCCTGGCTCAGCTGATCCAGCGTTTCTACTACCGCTTCCAGCGCGGAACGCTCTTTGCCCAGCGCCTGCGCGCGTTCAGGCTCGTTCCAGACGTCCGGCTGTTCCAGCTCGGCGTTAACTTCTTCTAAGCGCTCTTTCTTGGCATCGTAGTCAAAGATACCCCCTGAGAACGCTGCTGCGCTCAGTGAGATCCTGAATTCGGTTCTTTACCGGATTAATTTCAAACATGATTTAGATCTTCAAAAGTCTGCAATGTAACTACGCAGTTTAAACGAATTTGCGGGGAGTTTGTAGCGTTAGCGCGGCAGCAGTTTACCGCAGCCAATCCCTTAGTCGGAAGGCGCACCGGCGCTGGTTACGCTTGTTGACGCTTAACCGGCAGAAGCTGGGGGCTCGGGCGGATATTCTGCCACTAACGAAGCCAGAGGAATGTTAAACATCTTATGCAGCCTGCGGATCATCGGCAGCGTCAGCGTTCGTTTATAATTCAGCACCTCATAAACGCGATTTTTGAGACCGATTGCCGGCACCAGATCGTTGGCGGTCATTCCCATTTGCTCCATGCGAAATTTAATGGCCGCGACCGGATCCGGCGCTTCAATGGGATAATGCTCCTGCTCATATTTTTCTATAAGCAAAATAGTCACTTCCAGAAAATCTGCCGCCTCTGAGCCGGGTTCAGGTTCATTATCAAAAAGCGGCGAAACCGCAGCCAGCGCATAGTGATAATCTTCTTCAGTGCGAATAGGTTTGATTTGATACTTTGTCATAGCTCCACCGTCTTAGCGTCAATGTCGTAATATTGGGCGTGGGTTCCAACAAACTTCACGTATACCGCCTGAAAGCGGTAAGCCACAGCGGCTATTAACCGATAGTCGTTACCCTTTATCTCGAATATCACCCGGTTTTTCGCCACAAAATCGGCTGACGGATAGCGCCTCTTTATATCCTGTGGCGTCCGCCAGGTCGCTTTTCTGACTTCATCAACCCAGGCCTTAAGCGGTTGCTCAGCCTGATTGTGGAGGGTCCAGAATTCCCGTAATGGCGCTACCGCGATAATCTTCATGTCCCCTCCCTGGGTAAACATTCGCCTTGACTATACCAGTCCCATTTTGGGACTGCAAGATAATGAAAAGCGCTTACTTATTACGCTATCCCTCTGCCATGACAAATCACAACCTCTTCCTGACTGAGTAAGACTTGCCTGTTCAGGCTACAGCGGCCAGAGATGCTCGATAATCAGCTGCACGCTGCGGTTGCCGCGAAACTCGTTGATATCCAGCTTGTAGGCCAGCTCTACCTGCTTCACGCTGGGATCGGGCCAGAGCGCGGTATCAATATTGAAAGCGATACCGTCCAGCAGCGGCCCGCCGCCCAGCGGCTCCAGCATGACCTTCAGATGACGCTCGCCCACCAGCCGCTGCTGGATCAGCTTAAATTTGCCGTCAAACTGCGGTTCGGGAAACGCCTGCCCCCATGGCCCGGCTTCACGCAGCAGCTCTGCGGTGGGCAACGTCAGCTCCTGCGCCATCAGCTGGCCGTCTGACCAGACCACGCCCTGCAAAGACTCTTCGCTGAGCCATTCGCCGATTAGCTCGCCAAAGCGCTGGCGGAATTCATCGAACTTTTCCGCCTCCAGCGACAGGCCCGCCGCCATCGCGTGGCCGCCAAACTTGATAATCAGGCCGGGATAGAGCGTATCCAGCCGCTCAAGCGCGTCACGCATATGCAGCCCGCTGATGGAGCGTCCCGACCCTTTCAGCGTGCCGTCACCGGCGGGCGCAAAGGCGATAACCGGACGGTGAAAGCGCTCTTTCAGCCGCGAAGCCAGGATGCCGACCACGCCCTGGTGCCATTCCGGATGGTACATGGCGATACCAAGCGGCAGCGCTTCGCTGCTGCGCTCCAGCGCATCGCACAACGCCAGCGCTTCCGTCTGCATCCCCTGCTCTATCTCTTTGCGCGTCTGGTTCAGCGCATCCAGCTCGCTGGCCAGCATGCGCGCCTGGGCGATGTCTTCGCTAAGCAACAGCGCGACGCCGACCGACATATCGTCCAGCCGTCCGGCAGCGTTGAGACGCGGCCCCAGCGCAAAACCCAGGTCGCTGGCGGCAAGCTGGCGCGCGTCGCGATTGGCGATTTCCAGCAGCGCCCGGATGCCGACGCGGCATTTGCCGGCGCGAATACGGCTCAGCCCTTGCCAGACCAGGATGCGGTTGTTGGCGTCCAGCGGCACCACGTCCGCCACCGTGCCCAGCGCCACCAGATCCAGCAGCTCGGCCAGGTTTGGCAGCGTGGCGACGCCGCTGTCGCGCAGCCGCGCGCGCAGCGCCAGCATCAGATAAAACGCGACGCCCACGCCCGCCAGCGTGCGTGAAGGAAACTCGCTGTCCGCCAGGTTAGGATTAACAATCGCTTCCGCATCCGGCAGCGTATCGCCGGGGAGGTGGTGATCGGTGATCACTACGGCGATGCCTTTTTCGTGCGCCAGCGCGACGCCAGCATGGGAAGAGATGCCGTTATCCACGGTCATAATCAGCTGCGCACCGCGCGCCGCCGCCTGCTCCACCACTTCCGGACTCAGGCCGTAGCCATCGTCAAACCGGTTTGGCACCAGATATTTGATATTGCGGCCGCCCATGCTGCGTAAAGCCAGCACGGTCAGCGCGGTGCTGGTGGCGCCGTCGGCGTCGAAATCGCCAACGATCATAATGCACAGGTTATCGGCAATGGCCTTTTGCAGGATCTCTGCCGCCCGCTCAATGCCGCTGAGCGAGTGAAACGCGTGAAGATTTTTGGCACCGCGCTCCAGCTCCACGGCCTGCTTAACGCCACGATGCGCATAGAGGCGACGCAGCAGAGGATGGAGATCCTCCGGCAGCTCGCACGCCTGCGCCGCCACGCGGCGGCGTAATTCGGTTTTTCCTCTCACTGGGCTTAGCCGCCTGTCTTCTGGCTATCCAGCAGCTTTTTCATCTCCTGCGGCCCCTGATAGCCAGGGATCATCATACCGTTTTGCAGCAGGATGGCTGGCGTGCCCTGAATACCGTAGAGAATGCCCAGCTGGTAATGCTTAGCCAGGTCGATTTTGCAGTCGGCCGCCGCAGGGGTTTCGCCTTTCATCGCCGCGTCGAACGCTTTTTTGCGATCGGCCACGCACCAGATTGATTTCATCTCTTTGGCGACCTGTCCGTTCATGCCTTCGCGTGGGAAGGCCAGATAGCGCACGGTGATCCCCAGCGCGTTGTAGTCCGCCATCTGCGAATGCAGCTTATGGCAGTAGCCGCAGGTGATGTCGGTAAAGACGGTGATGACATGCTGCTCTTTCGGCGCTTTATACACGATCATTTCGCTGCTCAGCGCGTCGACTTTTTTCTCCAACAGTTTGTTGGTGACGTTGATCGGCTGCGCGCCGCTGATGTCGTACAGCGGCCCCTGAATAAACTGCTTGCCGTCTTCACTGACGTAAAGCACGCCGCTTTCGGTCAGCACGGTTTTCATCCCTGGCAAAGGCGACGGCTGGATCTCCATCTGCTGCAGTCCCAGCTTCGCCAGGGATTGCTTGATGGCCGCATCGTCGGCATGCGCCAGGCCAGCTGCTACCAGCAGAGAAAGGAGAAAGTAACGCTTTTTCATTGATTATCCTCATGGCCTTATAGTTTGGCCGTTTGATCACCGCGTCAGGCGCGGGGATGATGCTGTTGATGTAACTGCCGTAGCCGCTCGGTGGCGACATGGGTATAAATTTGCGTGGTGGACAGGTCGCTATGCCCTAACAGCATCTGTACGACCCGCAGATCGGCGCCGTGGTTCAACAGATGCGTGGCGAAAGCGTGTCGCAGCACGTGGGGGGAGAGCTTTTCACTGTCGATGCCCGCCAGCGTCGCATAATGCTTGATGCGGTGCCAGAACGTTTGTCGGGTCATTTGCTGCGCGCGGTTGCTGGGGAAAAGCACGTCCAGCGTCTGTCCGTTCAGCAGCCACGGACGACCATATTCAATGTAATGCTCCAGCCAGTGCAGCGCCTCTTCACCCAGCGGTACCAGCCGTTCTTTATCGCCTTTTCCCACCACGCGCACCACGCCCTGGCGCAGGCTGACGTTGTTGAGCGTCAGGCTGACCAGCTCCGTGACGCGCAGTCCGGTGGCATAAAGCAGCTCCAGCATGGCTTTGTCGCGCAGCTCTATCGGGATATCCGTAGAGGGCGCCTGCAGCAGCCGCTCTATCTGCGCTTCGCTGAGATCTTTCGGCAGCCGCTGCGGCAGTTTAGGCGAGGCCAGCAGCGCGCTGGGATCGTCTTCACGCAGCTTTTCCCGGTAAAGATACTGGAACAGGCGCCGCATGGCGCTGAGCAGGCGAGCGGAACTGCTGGCCTTATAGCCACCTTCCACGCGCTCGGCCAGAAAGTTCTGTAGCCCGGCGCTGTCTACATGCAGCAGATCCAGCTGGTGATGCGCCAGCCAGTTCACCAGCGACATCAGATCAAGCCGATAGGAAGCCACCGTATTTTGCGCAAGATTTCGCTCAATCCATAAGGCATCAAGAAACTGCTCTGTCAGATCGCTGTCCTGCACGTTGACTCCTTTTCCACTTACCCGACGGCACGCCGTCAAAGCTCAATTCTGATATAATTCGCGCCATTGAACCAGGAGAATTGAGTAAACCGCGTATGAATATCGGGCTTTTTTACGGTTCCAGCACCTGCTACACCGAGATGGCGGCGGAGAAAATCCGCGATTTTATCGGCGAGGATCTTGTTACGCTGCACAATCTGAAAGAGGACTCGCCGCAGCTGATGGAGCAGTACGACATGCTGATCCTGGGCATTCCCACCTGGGATTTCGGCGAAATCCAGGAGGACTGGGAGGCGGTTTGGACCGACCTCGCTACGCTAAACCTGCGCGGCAAAACCGTGGCGCTGTACGGCATGGGCGATCAGGCCGAGTACAGCGAGTGGTTTCTGGACGCGCTTGGCATGCTGCATGAGGTGCTGCAGCCGCTGGGCGTCGTTTTTGTCGGCTACTGGCCTACCGAAGGCTACGAGTTTATCAGCCGCAAACCGCTAACCGCCGACGGCCAGCAGTTTGTCGGCCTGGCGCTGGACGACGTTAACCAGTTTGAGCTGACGGACGAGCGTATCGCGCAGTGGTGCGAACAAATCCTGACGGAAATGGCCGCCACGCTGTAAGCCTGCCGTTTAGTGAATAGCGAGCAGCTGCTGACGGAGCTGCCGCCACTCGCTTTCGTTCATGCTGTCGCGCAGCAGCCAGAGCTTCTCGCGCTCGCCTTTAGCGGAGCGCAGCGCCAGCAGGATCGCCCGCCGCGTCATCCACGGCCGACCGCAGATGCGCCAGTGCTTCTGCCGCCATTGCAGCTGATGGTCCGCCAGCAGCGCGATATCGCCTTCCCGGCTGCGAATGCGTCGCTGGCTACGCACACACTCCAGCACCACCAGCGTCAGCAGCAGCATCCACACTACCGTTAAGCTGGCCGGCCACGGCGCCAGCAGCAGCGCTATCACTACCACGCCGTGCAGCGAGAGCGACATCCACTGCGCCTGCCAGGAGACCCGCAGATCAGAACGCCACAGGGCCACGCTGCTGGTTTCGCTGCTGGATCAGGTGAACCATGCGTTTCAGTTCCGGATCGGCAGGTTCGCCATGATTCATCATCCAGTTGAACAGATCGGGATCGTCGCTTTCCAGCAGGCGAATAAAGATCTTTTTATCGCTATCGCTCAGCGTGTCATATTCATATTCAAAGAACGGCATGATGGAGATATCCAGTTCCCGCATACCGCGCCGGCAGGCCCACTGCACGCGCGCTCTATTTTCAATATCCATGCTTTCCATCGTCAGTCGGTGAAAGATGGCCGCTAGTGTAGCGCTTTTTTAAGCCGATGTTGATGGCGCAATTTGGCTTTGCGTAATGCGCCGCACGATAAAAGCATTTGTTGCCGCGCAAGCGCGCCTTTTGTGCGTCGCCTTCAGAAAACTGGTTGCAAAGCCGGGCGGCTCTTTTAACATGAATGCAGGCTTATTTGACTTCAGGAATCCGCTATGCCGACTTTATCTTTCCCGCCTCGTCAACCTGCGGCCTCTGCCCGTCTGCCGCTTACGCTGATCTCGCTGGAAGAGTGGGCGCTGGTCAACGTGACCGGCGCGGACCGCGTCAGCTATTTGCAGGGTCAGCTGACGCTGGACGTCGCTGCGCTGGATGCCAATGCGCATCTTCCCGCCGCCCACTGTGATGCAAAAGGGAAAATGTGGAGCAATCTGCGTCTGTTTCACCGTGACGAAGGCTTTGCCTATCTGGAACGCCGCAGCCTGCGCGATACGCAAATCAGCGAGCTGAAAAAGTATGCCGTTTTCGCCAAAGTCGCTATCGAAGCGGATGACGAAGCGGTGCTGCTGGGTGTAGCCGGTTTTCAGGCGCGCACCGCGCTGGCCGGGCTGTTTGACACGCTGCCGGACGCTGAAAACCCAGTCGTGCAGCAGGATGATGCGACGCTGCTGTGGTTTTCCGCACCGGCGGAACGCTTTCTGCTAATCCTGAATCGCGACAGTGCACTAGCGCTGCGCGCGGCTCTGGACGGTCAGGCACAGCTAACCGACAGCTCGCAGTGGCTGGCGCTGAATATCGAAGCTGGCCTGCCCGTTATCGACGCGGCGAACAGCGCGCAGTTTATTCCTCAGGCGACAAACCTGCAGGCGCTGGACGCTATCAGCTTTAAAAAAGGCTGCTATACGGGCCAGGAGATGGTGGCGCGCGCTAAATTCCGCGGCGCCAACAAGCGTGCGCTTTACTGGCTGGCCGGCAAGGCCGCCCGCGTTCCGGCCGCTGCGGATGCGCTGGAAATGAAGCTGGGCGACAACTGGCGCCGCACCGGCACCATTCTGGCCGCCTGTCAGCTGGATAATGGCGATGTCTGGGTGCAGGCGGTGCTGAATAACGATCTGGAGCCGGAAACGGCGCTGCGGGTACAGGGCGACGAAGGCGGCAGTCTGGCTATCCAGCCGCTGCCCTACGAGATTTCGTAATAATAAGGGGCCGGACGGCCCCTTTTTTTATGAAATATAAAAGTAAATCGCCAGAAAATGGCAGATGCTGCCGCCAAGCACAAAGCCGTGCCAGATGGCGTGGTTATAGGGAATGCGCTTTGAGACGTAAAAAATCACCCCCAGCGAATAGATAATGCCGCCCGCCGCCAGCAGCCAGACGCCGCCCGCCGACAGTTTCATCGCCAGCTGATAAATCACAACCAGCGACAGCCAGCCCATCAGCAGATAGGTTATGACCGATAAGGCCTCGAAGCGGTGCACAAAAAACAGTTTAAACAGCACGCCCACCAGCGCCAGGCTCCAGATCACCACCATCAGGCCATGCGCCAGCGGCGACTTAAGTCCCACCAGCAGAAAAGGCGTATAGGTGCCGGCAATCAGCAGGTAAATAGCGCAATGGTCCAGCTTTTTCAGCCAGCTTTTGGCGCGCGGATGAGGGATGGCGTGATAAAGCGTCGAGGCCAGAAACAGCAGGATCATGCTGCCGCCATAGAGGCTGTAACTGGTGATGGCGACGGCGTTGGCCTGGCTGTCGAGCGCCTGCGACAGCAGCAGCACCAGCCCTACAATACCAAAGATAAAGCCGATGCCGTGGCTGATGCTATTAGCTATCTCCTCTGCAACGGAGTAGCCCTCCGTTAACACTTTTTTATTGGTCATGCATTGTCCTCTTCCAATCTGAAGCGGAGGGGCGGCCAAAGGGGATCGCATCCAGGCTCGTTTTCAGCCGCCCGTCCGAAAGTTGCGCACGTTCAGCTTAGACGAGAGTGATTTCAGAGTACAACTGTAAGCTTAAATAAACTGTGAACGGCTGTAACAGCTGTTTAACCAGGAAAAACAGGCCGTTATTCGGCGACCTTCACCCTGTAACGCCCGGCTGCGGCAGCAATAAAAGTGCTGGTGACATAAGAAGCCGCTTCGCTAAGCAGCCACAAAATGGCGCGGGTGCCGTTATTCGGCAGCCTTTATCCCGTTATCGTCCGCCAGCGGCATCGATAAAAGTGCCGGTAACATAAGAAGCCGCTTCGCTAAGCAGCCAGAGAATGGCGTTGGCAATTTCATCCGGCTCGCCGCCGCGCTGCATGGGAAGAGTCGGCGCAATACGGTTGACGCGATCCGCCTCGCCGCCGTCGGCGTGCATATCGGTATAGATTAATCCCGGCCGTACCGCGTTAACCCGGATGCCCTGCGCCGCCACTTCCAGCGCCAGCCCTCTGGTTAGCGTATCTACAGCCCCTTTCGAGGCGGCATAATCGACATATTCGTGTGGCGCACCGCTACGGGCTGCGGCGGAAGAGACGTTTACGATTGCACCGCCCTGCCCACCGTACTGAAAACTCATGCGCTTTATCGCTTCGCGACAGCAGAGAAAGGTTCCGGTGACATTGGTAGCGAAAACGCGATTGATGCGTTCGGCGTTTAGCTGCGCCACGCTGGTCTGCTGAAACAGGATCCCGGCATTATTGACCAACGCGCTTAGCACGGCGCCCTGTTGATCAAGGCTGCGAAACATCGCTACTACCTGTTGTTCATCAGAAATATCGGCCTGCACGCTGAACGCTTTTCCGCCTTGTTGCTGAATAAGCGACACTACTTCCGCCGCCGCTTCCTCACGCTGACGATAGTTAACCGCAACCTGATAGCCGTGCTGCGCCAGCAGCAGCGCGGTGGCTCGCCCAATTCCCCGGCTGCCGCCGGTTACCAAAGCCGTTTTCATTTTTGCCTCCCGATAAAAATAAAGGGCACCAGGGTGCCCTTCAGTCTGTATCGCTATGCTGCTTTATTCATATTCGCTCATCGGCAAACAGGAGCAGAACAGATTTCGATCGCCATAAACATCGTCAAGACGCTTGACGGTCGGCCAGTATTTATTCGCGCTGCCCGCCGGGAAGACCGCCAGCTCGCGCGTGTAGGGATGCGACCACTCGCCGACCAGCTCCATTTGCGTATGGGGCGCATTAACTAACGGGTTATCTTCCGCTGGCCACTCACCTTCCGCCACGCGGTCGATCTCCATGCGGATAGCCAGCATGGCGTCGATAAAGCGATCCAACTCCACTTTGCTTTCCGATTCCGTCGGCTCCACCATCAGCGTGCCCGCCACCGGGAAGGACATGGTCGGCGCGTGGAAGCCATAGTCGATCAGGCGTTTGGCAATATCCAGTTCGCTGATGCCGGTTTGCTCTTTCAGCGGACGAATATCCAGGATGCATTCATGCGCTACCCGCCCATCCCGTCCGGCATACAGGATCGGATAGGCCGATTTCAGGCGCGCAGCAATATAGTTGGCGTTCAGGATCGCTACCGAACTGGCCTGCTTCAGCCCTTCCGCGCCCATCATGCGGATATACATCCAGCTGATAGGCAGAATAGAAGCGCTGCCGAACGGCGCGGCGGACACCGCGCCCTGCTGCGTCAGCATGTCGTCAATCTGCACCACGCTGTGGCCCGGCACAAATGGCGCCAGATGGGCTTTTACGCCAATCGGCCCCATGCCTGGCCCGCCGCCGCCGTGCGGAATACAGAAGGTTTTATGCAGGTTAAGGTGCGAGACGTCCGCGCCGATATAGCCAGGCGTGGTGATGCCGACCTGGGCGTTCATGTTGGCACCGTCCAGATAAACCTGGCCGCCATACTGATGAACGATCTGGCAAACCTCGCGGATGGTTTCTTCATAGACGCCGTGCGTGGAAGGATAGGTCACCATAATGCAGGAGAGCGCTTCGCCCGCCTGTTCCGCTTTCTGCCGCAGATCGTGCAGATCGATATTACCCTGTTTGTCACAGGCCACCACGACTACCGCCATGCCCGCCATCTGTGCCGAGGCCGGATTGGTGCCGTGCGCCGAGCTGGGGATCAGACAGATATTACGTCCGGCTTCACCACGGCTTTCGTGATAGCGGCGGATCGCCAGCAGGCCCGCATACTCGCCCTGCGCGCCGGAGTTAGGCTGCATACAGAGCGCGTCATAGCCGGTCAGCTGCACCAGCCACTGCGACAGCTGGCCGATCATTTGCAGATAGCCGGCGGCCTGATCGGCAGGACAGAACGGGTGCAGCTCCGCGAATTCCGGCCAGGTAATCGGGATCATCTCAGCGGCGGCGTTCAGCTTCATGGTGCAGGAGCCGAGCGGGATCATCGCCTGATTCAGCGCCAGATCCTTGCGCTCCAGGCTGTGCATATAGCGCATCATCTCGGTTTCGCTGTGGTAACGGTTAAAGACCGGATGCGTCAGGATGGGCTCTTTGCGCAGCATCGCTGGCGGAACGGACGCGCTGTCGGCCACGGCGCTGTCCAGCTCGTCGATATCCAGACCGTGATTTTCGCCCAGCAGCACGGAGAACAGCGCCGCCACATCTTCCCGCAGCGTGGTTTCATCCAGGGTGATGCCCACCGCGTTGTGGATATCGGTGCGCAGATTGATGCCGAAACTCAGCGCGCGATCCAGCACCGCGGCTTTATCCGTGACTTCAACGGTCAGCGTATCGAACCAGCTCTGATGGCGCAGCGTCATGCCGCCCTTTTGCAGCCCGGCCGCCAGGATATCCGTCAGGCGATGAATGCGCGAGGCGATGCGTTTCAGGCCGTGCGGGCCGTGGAAGACCGCGTACAGGCTGGCGATATTGGCCAACAGCACCTGTGACGTACAAATATTGGAGTTGGCCTTTTCACGACGGATATGCTGCTCGCGAGTCTGCATTGCCATCCGCAGCGCCGTGTTGCCCGCCGCATCGCGCGAGACGCCGATAATGCGCCCTGGCATTGAGCGTTTGTATTCGTCGCGGGCGGCAAAGAAGGCTGCGTGAGGGCCGCCGTAGCCCATCGGAACGCCAAAACGCTGCGCAGAGCCAAACACGATATCCGCGCCCTGTTTTCCCGGTGCGGTCAGCAGCACCAGCGACATAAAATCCGCAGCGACGCTGACTATCACTTTCCGCGCCTTCAGCTCATGGATCAGCGAGGTGTAGTCATGTACCTCGCCAGTGGTGCCGACCTGCTGTAGCAGCACGCCGAACACGTCCTGATGATCCAGCACGCGCGCCGCCTTATCGACCACCACCTCAAAGCCAAAGGTTTCCGCCCGCGTCCGCACCACGTCCAGCGTCTGCGGATGAATATCCTCGGCCACAAAGAAGCGGTTGGCGTTTTTTAGCTTGCTGACGCGCTTCGCCATCGCCATCGCCTCGGCGGCGGCGGTTGCTTCATCCAACAGCGAAGCAGAGGCGATATCCAGGCCGGTCAAATCCAGCGTGACCTGCTGGAAGTTCAACAGCGCTTCCAGTCGGCCCTGAGAAACCTCGGGCTGATAAGGCGTATAGGCAGTGTACCAGCCGGGATTTTCCAGCATGTTGCGCAGAATAACCGGCGGCGTCAGCACCGGCGTGTAGCCCATCCCGATACAGGATTTATAACGCAGGTTGCGGCTGGCGATCGCTTTTAGCTCGGCCAGCGCCTGATGTTCGGTCAGGGGATCGCCGACGGCAGGCGCGCCGGGCAGCTGAATATCAGCCGGGACGATAGCGGTAATCAACTCGCTGAGAGAGGCGGCGCCTACCGCGTTCAGCATCGCTTCCTGCTGGGCTGGCGAAGGGCCGATATGGCGTTCGATAAAAGCGCCGGTATGTTCAAGCTGGCTGAGAGTAGTCATTAGCGGTAAATCCTGCATCGGGCAAAGGCATTAAGGAGAGATCTCTCCGGAGAGGGCTAATAAATCGCTGACGAAACGAAGCCGGGCCGTAAAATACGGCCCGCGCTGCCGCCGTCTATTCGTCAATGCTGGTTTTGTAGGCGTCCGCGTCCATCAGCGATTCCAGTTCGGACTCGTCGCTGGCCTTAATGCGGAACAGCCAGCCATCGCTGTAGGGATCGCTGTTGACCAGCTCCGGTTCGCTTTCCAGCGCGCCGTTGACTTCGACAATTTCGCCGCTGACCGGCGCATAAATATCGGATGCGGCCTTTACCGACTCGGCTACGGCGCAGTCTTCGCCCTGGCTGTAGGTGTTGCCCACTTCGGGCAGATCGACAAACACCATATCGCCCAGCAGCTCCTGCGCGTGGGCGGTGATGCCTACGGTATAGGTACCATCTTCTTCTTTACGCACCCACTCATGGCTTTCACGGTATTTTAGTTCGTTTGGAACATTGCTCATCGCCTGATCTCCTTAAAATAATTCCGGGTCGTTTTCCGCAGCTGAAGCGCGGAAAGCGCCTTTTACGCCACCGCTTTACCGGCGCGTACAAAAACGGGTTTGGTCACGCGAACCGGCATTTCACGGTTGCGGATTTGCACAATCGCCTGCTCGCCAATGCCTGCGGGAACGCGAGCCAGCGCAATGCTGTAGCCTAAAGTTGGCGAGAAAGAGCCGCTGGTGATAATGCCTTCCTGCAGGTTGCCGGTCGCGTCGGTAAAGCGCACCGGTAAGCCGTTGCGCAGTACGCCTTTCTCGGTCATCACCAGACCGACCAGCTGCTCGGTGCCTTTTTCACGCTGCGACGCCAGCGCCTCGCGGCCGATAAAATCGCGCTCTTGAGGCTGCCAGCCGATTGTCCAGCCCATATTGGCCGCCAGCGGCGAAACGCCCTCGTCCATTTCCTGCCCGTATAAATTCATGCCGGCTTCCAGGCGCAGGGTATCGCGCGCGCCCAGACCGGCAGGCTTCACGCCCGCCGCCAGCAGCTTTTGCCAGAAATCCGCCGCCTGCTCGTTGGGCAGGGCGATTTCATACCCGGCTTCGCCGGTGTAGCCTGTGGTAGCAATAAACAACTCGCCAGCCTGCACGCCAAAGAAGGGCTTCATGTCCGCTACGGCCTCTCGCTGCGCCTCATCGAACAGCGAACGGGCTTTTGCCTGCGCCTGCGGCCCCTGCACCGCGATCAGCGCCAGGTCGTCGCGCTCGGTCAGCGTCACGCCATAGCCTTCCGCATGTTGGGTAATCCAGGCGAGATCTTTTTCCCGCGTGGCGGAGTTCACCACCAGCCGGAAAAACTCTTCGGTCATAAAGTAAACAATCAGATCGTCGATTACGCCAGCGGAGGCGTTGAGCATAGCGGTATAAAGCGCTTTGCCGGGCTGGGTCAGTTTGGCGACGTCGTTGGCCAGCAGGTAGCGTAAAAATTCCCGGGTGCGGACGCCGTGCAGATCGACAATAGTCATATGCGACACGTCGAACATGCCGGCATCGCTACGAACCGTATGATGCTCATCCAGCTGCGAACCGTAGTGCAGCGGCATCATCCAGCCATGAAAATCCACCATGCGCGCGCCGCAGGCCTGATGCTGTTCGAACAAAGGGGTCTGTTTCATCTTCTTCCTCAGGCAAAGTGTTCGGCGTCGGCAGGCAGCCCGGCGCAAACGATATCCTTGCTCCGAACTTACCACCGAAATCCAGCGTTAACCATAAGTTAAAACGGGTATGATTTTTTTGACGGTGTTCTCAGGCAGCAAAATCAGACAGATAAAATCACCACTTTTTGCGCAGTTAATACGCAAATATGTTATTAAGCAGCCAAAATCTCAGGATAAAAGTAAGGTATCAGCCCGTTGAAGATAAAAACCTGCTTTATGGCTCAAACCTGATGATTAGTAAAAGTAATGCGAAGAAGCACGCTAAATTAGAATTTCTCAAACGACGCGCCCGTTTGGGGCAGGCTGCACAATCAAGATGCACCGGATGAAATTTCCTTGTTTACATCTTAAGAATGGCGCGCTCAGGATGTACTTCACCTGTGATTTAAAAACATAAAGACTCAGTATTAGGCATGAAAGGTGTGCTAGTGCATAAAGTTACTGTATTACTTACAACCTGGCGTTTTTTGCATGTGCTATCTACAAAGAATGAATGTCGCTCTGGCCTTTTTGCTTCCAACTCTACGTTAGACAGGGAAGCGTTAATGGCGGAGACGCGCTGCGCTGGCCTCGGATTTAAACCTATGCCCGCCAGGCTTACCGTGCCTTTTTTGATACTGGTGACGAATGCGAGGGTCGAAAAAAATCATGCTGGTGCGCAGTCCGGAAAGTAACGCGCGGAAATTAAGAAGCCCCTACACCGGGGCAAAGGGGCAAAGGGGCAAAGGAGCAAAGGAGCAAAAATCAAAATTCACGCTTAACAGTAATAAAACCATTAAACTTCACGTCGCATTCGTAATCATTAGCAATAGCCGAAACCAGAAAGATATCTTCTTTATTGTTGATATCTTTGAATGTGAACTTAATTATCAGGTTCCTGGCATTGTATTGGGAAAAGATCTCCTTTACTTTGGGTATTTTTTCACTCTGGGCGTTCTTTAAAACTTCAAGAGCATATTGTTCTGAAAGAATGTCACTTACAGGCTCGTTAAAAATAAGCTCTGTTTTAGTTTCCTCCTTTGCTATCGTATTTTTATCTATATTCAAAGTAGCAGACATTGTATCCGTCATGGCTATTGCAGTTCCGGAGTGCAGGTCTTTGCAATTATTATCAATAACAGCTACAGAGCTGAATGCGGTCAGGCACAGAAATAACAGTAGATACTTCATTCAACAATCAGCTCCTTGTCCATGCTGTCCCATATTTGTTGACGATACCAGGGAGCCAGTATAATGCAGCCATTTGATGCCGTACCGGGCGCCTTTTTGCTGTCACCATGAATTAAAAAACCCTCGCGATTGCACATGCTGTTGCCCCTGTCTGGTTCCAGCCTTAGCGTAAACACACCTGCTTTTTTATGCGTGAACGGTATGCCCACAATCCTGTACTTCCCTCTCGGTAATGGACCTTTATCACGCAGACATTCATACTCAGGATTATCCTTATAGCCCGGCGCGCCAGCGTAACGCGCACTGAACTTATATATACCGTTATGTTTGAAGGTCCTGAGCATTACATTGTAATTCCATGCCATGAGTTACTCTCCTTGTTTACATCGACTATCGTTTTACTCCTGTTGCGTAGTGACTTAACACAATTCCTTTAAACACTTCCAGAGCGGCAAAGCAAAATCAGGCAGTCTTATGACCATCATCAAAAAAGGGATTGATTTTGTCCGGGCCGGTCGTATTATCTGCGCAAACCAGGAATTCTCTGCGTATGACACTTACGGGTCATGCACCGCTCCCCGATGTGTTTTCTTTTCGTATTGTGGCAGAAGCACCAGGTTGCAGACGGGTAAGTGCCTGCCGCATTATTTCTCAGACTGAAGCAAGGATGATAAGGAAATATGAGGTAAACAATGACAGATGTGGGATAAAATAACCAGCGTTCAGGTCGGGCCTGAACGCTGCAATTTATTACCGCAGCCACTCCGGCAGATCGTGCAGGCCCATCGCCTGCTTTAACAGACGCGGCTTCACGCCAGGCAAATTATCCGCCAGGCTCAGGCCGATATCACGCAGCAGCTTCTTCGCGGGATTATTGCCTTTAAACAGCTCGCGAAAGCCCTGCATACTTGCCAGCATCACGGCCGCGCTGTGCTTGCGGCTGCGCTCGTAGCGTCGCAGGTAAAGGTGCTGGCCAATATCTTTGCCCTGCTGATGCAGACGTTTGATCTCGCCGATCAGCTCGGCGGCATCCATAAAGCCCAGGTTAACGCCCTGCCCCGCCAGGGGATGAATGGTATGCGCCGCGTCGCCAACCAGTGCCAGACGATGCGCCGCGAAATTACGCGCATAGCGGCCCATCAGCGGGAAAGCCTTACGCTCGCTTTCCAGTTTGCACAGCCCCAGACGCATATCGAAGGCGACCGACAGCTGCTGGTTAAAGACCTCTTCCGGCATTGACTGTAAACGCGTGGCTTCCTGCGGCGGCAGCGACCAGACGATTGAGCTGAGGTGCGGATCGCTGAGCGGCAGAAACGCCAGAATACCTTCGCCGTGAAACACCTGGCGCGCTACGGCGTCGTGCGGCTGTTCGGTACGAATATTAGCGACCAGCGCATGGTGATCGTAATCCCAGAACGTCAGCGGAATATCCGCCTTGTTACGCAGCCAGGAGTTGGCGCCGTCGGCGGCCACCAGCAGCCGCGCCGTCATCATGGTGCCATCGCCCAGCGTGACGAAAGCTTCGTTATCGCCAAACGCCACCTGCTGCAGCTCCGCTGGCGTAATCAGCGTAATATCCCGTGATTCGCTGGCTTTTTGCCACAGCGCCCGGTGAATAACCGGATTTTCAATAATATGGCCCAGATGCGCCAGGCCCTGCTGAGCGTCATCGAATTCAATCCGGCCGAAGCTGTCGCGATCCCAGACTTCCATCCCGTGATAGGCGCTGGCGCGGTTGGCCTGAATGGCGCTCCAGACATCAAGGTGCTGCAGCAGGCGCTCGCTGGCGGCATTAATGGCGGAGACGCGCAGCGCCGGCGCGCTGTCGTTCGTCGCCTGCGGCGCTTCGCGTTCCAGCACGGCGATTTTCATGCCGCTGCCCTGTAAGCCACAGGCGACGGCCAGGCCGACCATTCCGCCACCGGCGACAATAACATCATAAGTTTGCATCACTGCTTTCTCCTTAACGCTCGACCCAGCCTAACGTGCGCTCGGCCAGCAAATTACGCGCCAGCGGCAGCGAATCCATCACCATCAGGCCCAGATTTCGCCCCAGCACCAGCGGCGTGTAGCGGTTAGCAAACAGCCTGACCAGACTGTCGGTTATCCCGATAGTAGCAACGGCATCCGGCTGGCGACGCTGCTGAAACTGTTGTAGCACGCCGTAGCTGCCGATATCCTGCTGCGCCCGCCAGGCGGCGGCCACGGATTCCGCCAGCGACATTACGTCCCGGATACCTAAATTAAATCCCTGGCCCGCAATCGGATGCAGCGTTTGCGCCGCGTTGCCAACCAGCGCCAGCCGATGGGAGACGTGCTGCGAAGCGGACAGCAGCGCCAACGGATAGCTGTAGCGCTGCCCAACCTGGGTAAAGCGTCCCAGCCGCCAGCCAAAGGCTTTTTGCAGCTCGTCTAAAAATTGCCGATCGTCCCAGCTATCAATCTGCGCTTTTTGCGCCAGCGGGTGGCACCACACCAGCGAACTGCGACCAGAGGACATCGGCAGCAGCGCCAGCGGGCCATTTTCGGTAAAGCGTTCAAATGCCCTTCCCTGATGCGGCTGTGCGGTGGAAACGTTGGCAATAACAGCAACCTGCTGATAATCCTCAGAAGCCACCTGCACGCCGCAGGAGGCGGCCACGGCGGAGCGGGAACCGTCTGCGGCCACCAGCAGCTGCCCCGTCAGCGTTTCGTCATTATCCAGCAGCACGCTGACCTGCTGCTGCGTCCGCTCGACCTTCGCCACCTTCGCCGGACAGACCACGCGTACGCCCGGCGCTTTTTGCAGCAGCTTAAACAGCCGCTGGCCGATATCGTGCAGCTCAACCACCTGCCCCAGCGCGGGAATATCATAATCTTCCGCAGCCAGCGACACAAAGCTGGCGTGCCCGCGATCGCTGACGTGAACGTGAGTGATCGGCGTGGCGCACGCTTTCAGCGCGGGCCAGAGGTTGATCGCCGCCAGCTGCTGGCAGGTGCCTTCCGCCAGCGCTATCGCCCGTCCGTCATAGCCGGGATGCGCTCTTGAAGCCGGATCCTGCGCTTCGACCAGCGTCACCGGCAGCCTGCCCTGGGTCAGCCAGGAAACAGCCAGCGCCAGCGTCGCGCCCGTCATCCCGCCGCCTGCGATGATCATGCTCATAATGTTTTAGCCGCCGCCATTAATGCTTCAATCTCATCCGGATCTTTCACCACGCTGTCGGTCAGGTTTTCGTTGCCATCCTCGGTGATCAGAATGTCATCTTCCACCCGGATACCGATGCCGCGATATTCCACAGGCACATCCGCATCCGGCGCGATATACAGACCGGGCTCGACCGTCAACACCATGCCCGGCTCCAGCACGCGATCGCGCTCGTGACCGTAGCCGCCGACATCGTGCACGTCCAGCCCCAGCCAGTGGCTCAGGCCGTGCATAAAGAACCGGCGATGCGCCTGTTCCGCAATCAGCGTCTCAACATCACCCTGCATTACGCCCAGCCCGACCAGCCCCGTCACCATAATGCGCACGACTTCCGCATTAACTTCGCGGATGCTGGTGCCGGGACGAAACAGTTCCAGCGCCCGATTAAGCGATGCCAGCACGATATCGTAGACGGCGCGCTGAGGCTTGCTGAATTTGCCGTTAACCGGGAAAGTGCGCGTAATGTCGCCCGCGTAGCCTTTCAGCTCGCAGCCCGCATCAATCAGCACCAGATCGCCGTCGCGCATCCTGGACTCGTTTTCGGTATAGTGCAGGATGCAGCCGTTTTCACCGGCGCCAACTATGGTGTTGTAAGAGGGAAAGCGCGCGCCGTGACGGTTGAATTCGTGCTGGATTTCGCCTTCGAGCTGATACTCAAACATTCCGGGCCGACACTGCCGCATCGCCCGCGTATGCGCCAGCGCGCTGATACGACCGGCTTCACGCAGCACGGCCAGCTCTTCCGGCGATTTAAACAGGCGCATCTCGTGCACCCAGGGCCGCCAGTCGGTCAGCGTCGACGGCGCGGTCAGGTTCTGACGAGCGCCGCGCCGCAGCTTCTCCAACGCGCCAAACAGCAGCATGTCGGCCTGTTCGTAAAGTCCCTGCGCGTGATAAACCACGTCCAGGCCGTTCAGCAGCTGCGGCAGCTGGTCGCTGATGGCATCCCAGGGCAGCGCGCGATCGACAGCGAGTTTTTCCGGCGCGGCATCCTGACCCAGACGACGGCCAAACCAGATTTCAGCGGTCAGATCGCGAACGCGATTAAACAGCACGCTGTGGTTATGGTTTTCCGCGCTTTTGATCAGCACCAGCGCCGCTTCAGGCTCGTTAAAGCCGGTAAAATACCAGAAATCGCTGTTCTGCCGATAAGGGTACTCGCTGTCATTGCTGCGCGTCGCCTCCGGCGCGGCAAAGATCACCGCCGCGCTGGCCGGTGCCATTTTTGCCAGCAGCGCCTGGCGACGGCGCACGAACTCTTGCTGTGTCATCCGCTTCTCCTGAATGCAATCCATCTTAGCGCCCGCATACAGCGCGCTTTTTTTCTGTCGCCGCCCCTGGCGTGGCAGAAATTAGTGCAGCGTTGGTTTTTTCACTTCCACCGCCGTTGGCGCGATATGGGTAAAGGTGTCGTGGCAAAGCAGCGCCGCTACGCGCACATACTCAATCACCTCTTCCAACGACTGTTCCAGCTCTTCCTGGTCTTCATCTTCATCATAGCCGAGCTGGGCGATAGTACGCAGATCGTCAATCGCCTCGCCCGTTTCGCCCTTGACCTTATCGAGCTTCGGCTGCGACACGCCCAGGCCCAGCAGAAAGTGGTTAACCCAGCCCGCCAGCGCATCCGCCCGATCGAAGACGGTGATATCGTCATCTTCCGGCAAATAGAGTTGAAACAGGAAACCTTCGTCTTCCAGCGTATCGCCGATGCCCTGGTGCAGCTGCTGTAAAGGCTGAGCCAGCGTCTGCGAGAAGGCCATGCCTTCGTTCGTTAAGTCGTGTACCAGCGTCTGCCAGCTGCTGTCCTTGTTACCGCCGCAGAGAATTCCGCTGATCAGGCCGTGCATTTCAGCCGGGGTCATTCCCACGCCCTGCTGCGTCAGTGCTGAAGCCAGCGCGTCGTAGCCCGGCATTGTGTTTGTTAGTGACATAGGTTTTGGTCATCGTTGGCTGGATAAGTTCGTGTTATGCTACCACCAGGTGCCTCTTTGATTCCAGAAAGGGGTTGTTTCTTCTGCCAGGGGTAGATATAGTTGCGCCCCTCCCAAGCCATTGAGCGGCAAGGGAGATTACCGGCGAAGTAATCAGTCAGGATGGTTTTATGTCTGCACAGCCCGTAGATATTCAAATTTTTGGCCGTTCCTTAAGAGTGAATTGTCCGCCTGAACAGCAAGATGCGCTGAATCTGGCCGCCGAAGACCTTAATCAACGGTTGCAAGATCTTAAAGTTCGCACTAGAGTCACCAATACTGAACAATTGGTTTTTATCGCCGCGTTGAACATCTGCCATGAGTTAGCGCAGGAAAAGATGAAAACCCGCGATTATGCCAGTAATATGGAACAGCGTATCCGAATGTTACAGCAGACTATCGAGCAGGCATTGCTTGAACAAGGTCGCATTACGGAAAGAACTGGAACGCAATTCGAATAACACGTTAACGTTATCTGTGTTACAGTAACGGTGATGTAAAAAATTCTCTGAGGTGTTTGCAAGCGGGCCAGTCCCCTGAGCCGATATTTCATACCAAACAGAGTGTGGCGCTCTGTAACCTGTGTGCATGCTCGGTCCGTCCGAGAAGCCTGATGGTTATGACGGTACACTCACCTTGAACCAAGGGTTCAAGGGTTACAGCCTGCGGCGGCATCTCGGAGATTCCCTTCTTTACCACCTGCAAAGCCATGTTTTTCCCGGCGCTTTCGGGTTCCCTGCTTTATCCCGCTTCCGACACGGTGAAACTGATGAACCTCAGCCTTCTCGATCGTCAGGATATTCGTACTCACATTCGCCATTTGCGTCGTGACCTGACACCAGAACAGCAGCGCCTGGCCGCCGTAACGGTCGCCGAACATGCGCTAAGCTTCAAACCCGTTCAGCAGGCCCGCAAAATCGCGCTGTTCCTGTCCTTCGACGGCGAACTGGATACCCGTCCGCTGATTGCCAAACTTTGGCAGCGTCATCAGGAAGTTTATCTGCCCGTACTGCACCCTTTTTCACGCGGTCAGCTGCTTTTTCTGCGCTATGACACGGAAACGCTGTTGCAGCCTAACCGTCTGCGTATCCCGGAACCGCCGCTGGATATCCGCAACCTGGCCACGCTGGACGAGCTGGATGTGATAATGGTGCCGCTGGTGGCGTTCGATCGGGCCGGACAGCGTCTGGGTATGGGCGGCGGCTTTTATGACCGCACTCTGCAAAATTGGCCGCAGCACGGCCTGTTGCCGATCGGCCTGGCGCATGACTGTCAGCAGGTAGAAACATTGCCCGTGGCGGAATGGGATGTGCCTTTGCCGGCGATAATTACGCCTTCGCGGCTCTGGCAATGGCAGGAAAAGCGTCCCACGAGCGGGGACGCTTTGCGTCATCAGTAAAGCAGACGAGCGCGAATGGTGCCCGGAATCGCTTTCATCTGCTGAAGCGCGTTGTCGGCCACTTCCTTCGTCGCATCGATATCGATCACCACATAGCCCATCTGCGGCGTGGTTTGCAGATACTGCGCGGCAATGTTGATGCCCTGACCGGCAAAGATATTGTTGATGGCGGTCAGCACGCCGGGACGGTTCTCGTGAATATGCAGCAGGCGGCTCTGCTGGCCATGCATCGGCAGCGACACTTCCGGGAAGTTAACCGCTGACAGCGTCGAGCCGTTATCTGAGTATTTCGCCAGTTTACCCGCTACTTCAATCCCGATATTTTCCTGCGCTTCCTGCGTTGAACCGCCGATATGCGGCGTCAGGATCACGTTGTCGAACTCGCACAGCGGCGAATTAAACGGATCGGCGTTAGTTGCCGGCTCTTCCGGGAAGACGTCGATGGCCGCGCCGGCCAGATGTTTGTCCGCCAGCACTTTGCACAGCGCCGGAATATCCACTACCGTGCCGCGTGAAGCGTTGATCAGCAGCGAGCCGGGTTTCATCATCGCCAGCTCTTCCGCACCCATCATATTCTGGGTGGAGGCCGTTTCCGGCACGTGCAGGCTGACCACATCGCTCATATTCAGCAGTTCGGAGAGGTAGCGAACCTGCGTGGCGTTGCCGAGCGGCAGCTTGCTTTCGATATCGTAAAAGTAGACGTGCATCCCTAAGCTTTCGGCCAGCACGCCCAGCTGCATACCGATATGGCCATAGCCGATAATGCCCAGCTTTTTGCCGCGCGCCTCATAAGAGCCGACCGCCAGCTTGTTCCAGATGCCGCGGTGCGCTTTAGCATTGGCGGCCGGTACGCCGCGCAGCATCAGCAGCAGCTCGCCGATGACCAGTTCTGCTACGGATCGGGTATTGGAGAAAGGCGCATTGAACACCGGAATACCGCGTTTTTCTGCGGCCTGCAAATCGACCTGGTTAGTGCCGATGCAGAAGCAGCCTACCGCGACGAGTTTTTCTGCCGCAGCGAAAATCTCTTCGGTCAGGTTGGTACGCGAGCGGATACCAATAAAGTGCGCGTCGCGGATCGCTTCTTTCAGCGTTTCGCTGTCCAGCGCGCCCTTGTGAAATTCGATGTTGGTGTAGCCTGACGCCCGAAGATTCTCAATCGCGCTCTGGTGCACGCCTTCGACCAGCAGGAACTTAATCTTGTCTTTCTCCAGTGATACTTTTGCCATTTCCCGACCCTATTCAGCAGACTTCAGAAGTGACTGACTCCGTGAGGAATAAGTCAGCCTTCTGTCAAAATATCAAAATTTACGCGCGCGGCAATACAAACGATTGCCTTGCGGCCAGCACGGCAGCCGAAAGCATCAGCATAAATCGGCAGATAATCATGACACGTGAAGCATCGTCAGCAGGATCGCGAGGCGGGGGTAAATTCCGTGACATAAGTCACCAAATTTGTGGGGCAAAAGAAAAGATGTTTTTTTATAAAAATTAACCGAGGCGATAGCCGCGCCGGTAAGATCGTTTTTTTATGGCTTAGAGCTTAGAGCTTAGAGCTTAGAGCTTAGAGCTTAGAGCTTAGAGCTTAGAGCTTAGAGCTTAGAGCTTAGAGCTTAGAGCTTAGAGCTTAGAGCTTATCGATTGTGGCCTGGCATTTAGTACCTGGCATTTAGCACCTGGCACTTAGCACTTAGCACTTAGCTCTTAGCACTTAGCATTCAGAGCTTACGGCTACGGCTATGACCTGGCGCTTATAGCTATGGCTACAGCTATGACTTAGAGCCTGGCGCTTAAGGTCGCGGCTGACGGCCACGACCTTGATGCACTACCGGCCATTCCCGGCTGGTAAAACGGCCACGCTAATCAGCTAATCGCCCAGCGTTTTTACACCGTTTGCCGTGCCGATCAGCGCCACGTCCGCGCCACGCGTGGCGAAAAGCCCCACCGTGACTACGCCCGGCAGCGCGTTGATGGCTTTTTCCAGCGCGACGGCATCCAGGATTTTCAGATTATGCACGTCCAGGATGACGTTACCGTTATCGGTGACCACCTGCTGACGATATTCCGGCAGGCCGCCCAGCTTCACCAGCTCGCGCGCCACAAAGCTGCGAGCCATAGGAATGACCTCGACCGGCAGCGGAAATTTGCCCAGCACGTCGACCTGCTTGGATTCGTCGGCGATGCAGACGAACTTCTTCGCCACGGCGGCAATGATTTTTTCACGGGTCAGCGCCGCGCCCCCGCCTTTAATCATCTGCATCGCGCTGTTGATCTCGTCGGCGCCGTCAACATAAACCGACAGGGAATCCACCTCGTTCAAATCGAAAACCGGAATACCTAAGCTTTTCAGCCGGAGCGTGGAAGCCTCCGAGCTGGAGACCGCGCCTTCAATCTCATTTTTAATCGAGCCCAGCGCATCAATAAAGTGGGCGGCGGTCGATCCGGTGCCCACGCCAACGATAGTGCCGCGTTCAACATAGTTTAACGCGGCCCAGCCAACGGCTTTTTTCAGTTCATCCTGCGTCATGGTAAGTTTAGAATCCGTGCTGCTACTGTGTGGCGATAGTATAAAGCAACCCTCGTTGAAAAAACCGCTCTGCGGCGCCATTTGTTGTCACTCTGGAAGAGAGGCCGCAAAACCGGGACGCCAGCTTTAAGCGCAGGGCAAAATGGCAAAAATATGGCATAGTGCAGATTCCACACCTGAAAGAGAGCTAAAACAACAATGAAACGCCCGGACTATCGAACGCTTCAGGCGCTGGATGCAGTCATTCGCGAGCGCGGCTTTGAACGCGCGGCGCAAAAACTTTGTATTACCCAGTCAGCCGTTTCCCAGCGCATCAAGCAGCTGGAAAATATGTTTGGTCAGCCGCTGCTGGTGCGCACCGTGCCGCCTCGCCCTACCGAACAGGGGCAAAAGCTGCTGGCGTTGCTGCATCAGGTAGAGCTGCTGGAAGAAGAGTGGCTGGGCGATGAAAACAGCGGCACCACGCCGCTGCTGCTGTCGCTGGCAGTGAACGCCGACAGTCTGGCGACCTGGCTGCTGCCCGCGCTGAAAACGGTGCTGAGCGATTCGCCGGTGCGCCTGAATCTTCAGGTGGAAGACGAAACCCGTACCCAGGAGCGCCTGCGGCGCGGCGAAGTAGTCGGCGCGGTAAGTATCCAGCCGCAGCCGCTGCCAAGCTGCCTGGTGGATCAGCTCGGCGCGCTGGATTATCTGTTTGTCGGCTCGAAAGAGTTTGCCGCGCGCTACTTTCCGAACGGCGTGACCCGCTCAGCACTGCTGAAGGCGCCGGCGGTGGCTTTCGATCATCTTGACGATATGCATCAGGCGTTTTTACAGCAGAATTTCGATCTGTCGCCCGGCAGCGTGCCGTGCCATATCGTTAACTCGTCGGAGGCTTTTGTGCAGCTGGCGCGTCAGGGCACGACCTGCTGTATGATCCCGCACTTACAGATTGAGCGCGAGCTGGCGGAAGGCGAACTGATCGATCTGACGCCGGGGCTGTTTCAGCGCCGGATGCTGTACTGGCATCGTTTTGCGCCGGAAAGCCGCCTGATGCGCAAAGTGACCGACGCGCTGATTGCCCACGGCCATCGCGTGCTGCGCCAGGGGGAATAGCGCTCAGGTTGGAGCGGATTTTTGCCTGGCATCCCTGGCAAAGAAAAGCGTCCGGAATGCTTACCGGACGCGGCTTTCAGCAAGCTGAGATTACTGCTTGCGCTGTAGCTCAAACACCACATCCACCTGATCGTCAAAGTGAATGCTCTGCTGCTCGTAGGTTTGCGCGGCCGAGCTCATCGGCGCGGCGTCGGCGGTTTTAAACATTCTCGCCATTGGCATCGGCTGATAGTTGGCTACGTGATAGCGAATGCTGTAAACCGGCCCCAGCTGAGCGTTAAAGCCTTTCGCCAGCTCGCTAGCCTGATGCGTCGCGTTTTCGATAGCGGCCTGGCGGGCTTTATCGCGATAGCTATCGGGATTAGCCACGCCCAGCTCAACGGAGCGGATTTCGTTCAGGCCCGATTTCAGCGCGCCGTCCAGCAGCTCGTTCAGCTTATCAAGCTGGCGCAGCGTAACCTGCACCTGACGCACCGCGCGATAGCCTTTCAGCTCCGATTTGCCGTCTTTCAGATAATCGTATTCCGGCTGCGTACGCAGGTTGGCCGCGTTGATATCTTTTTTATCAATGCCGTTTTTCTGGAGAAAATCAAAATACTGGGCGACACGGCTGTCGGCCTGTTTTTTCGCTTCAGAGGCATCTTTCGACGAGACGCCAACCTCTATCGCCAGCGTGGCAATATCAGGCGTTGCGTCGACGCTTGCCTGCCCGGACGTGACAACATGCGGGCCGTTAGGCAGTTCATCCGCCACGGCGGCAAAAGGCGAGGTAAAAATAAGGGCGGCCAGCGCCAGTTTGGTCAGCTTCAAAGGAGATCCTCCATGGGACTTCAGTCATAGCAGAAGAAGCCGGCCTGACTACAGCGTACCGGCTTCCACAATTTATCCATCAGTTCGCATCTTAGTGCGATTGTACCTGCCAGACTATGACCTTAATTCCTGGAATGAGTTCGGCCGTGTTTACCAGATATTCAGCGCCTGCAGCGCCAGCTTCAGGGCGATCAGCCACATCACCAGTCCCACCAGCAGATTAATAATACGCTGCGCCTTGGTGGTATTGAGACGCGGTGCCAGCCAGGCGGCAAGGATAGCCAGGCCGAAAAACCAGATTAGCGAGGCGCAGGCCGATCCCAGTGCAAACCATTTGCGCGCTTCTGCCGGAAGCTGGCCGCCCAGGCTACCCAGCACCACAAAGGTATCGAGATAGACGTGCGGATTCAGCCAGGTTACGGCCAGCATGGTGGCGATAATGCGCCAACGGCTCTGCTTCATCGCTTCCGATGACGCCAGCGCCACATCGCCGCTGAAGGCGGTACGCAGCGCCCCCCAGCCGTACCACAAAAGAAACAGTACGCCGCCCCAGGTTACCAGGTTCAGCAGCAGGGTGGAATGGGTCAGCAGCGCGCTGCCACCGAACACGCCACCGCAAATCAGCAGGATATCGCTCAGCGTACAAAGCGCGGCGGTCATTAAATGGTAGTGGCGGCGCACGCCCTGGTTCATCACAAAAGCATTCTGCGGCCCCAGCGGCAGGATCAGCGCGGCGCCCAGCGCCATGCCCTGCAGAAAAACGGCAAACATAGAGTCTTCCTCAAACGGTTTCAGCTGGCGGCGAGTGTATAGCGACAGCATCATTAGAGGAAATTGAAGATTCTAATACTCCATAAACTTAGCTAATGATAACGATCGGTAAAAAGGCGAACCGCAGTCCGCCTTTTCTTTTGCATGATGAGCAAGCCGTCAGGCTCAACCGGCTAACATTACTCTGGCTTTGCCTGTACTGGCGCAGCAGTCTGAGCAGCGTCGCTTTTCGCTTCGGCCGTCTGATGCAGGTGCACATCCATCTGCGGATAAGGGATACCGATATTGTTGGCATCCAGCGTGCGCTTGAAGTTCTTCATCAGATCCCAGTATACGTTTTGCAGATCGCCCGCGTTGCTCCAGCAGCGCACCACGTAATTAACCGACGAAGCCGCCAGCTCGTTCAGGCCAATCTGTACGCCCATATCCTGCAGCACGCGAGGATCGGCATCCACCACTTCGCGCAGCAGTTTGAGAACCTGGTCCGCGTCGGCATCGTAGGAGACGCCAATGATAAATTCATTACGGCGAACCGGCTCGCGAGAGAAGTTTACGATGTTGCCGGCGATAATTTTACCGTTTGGCACCACAACAGTTTTGCCGTCCGCGGTTTTCAGCGTGGTAGAGAAAATCTGTACCTGTTGTACGGTGCCCATAATGCCGATATCGATAAAGTCACCGGTGCGGAACGGACGAAAAGTCACCAGCAGCACGCCAGCTGCCAGGTTGGAGAGCGAGCCCTGCAAAGCCAGACCGACGGCCAGACCTGCGGCACCCAGCACGGCGATAACCGACGCCGTCTGTACGCCTACGCGCCCAAGCGCCGCAATCAGCGTAAACGCAATCACGGCATAGCGCACCAGCGCCGAAAGGAAATCGGCTACGGTGGCGTCGATATGACGAGCGCGCAGCACCTTGTTCAGCGTTTTTGAAATGATACGCGCTACGATTGTCCCGATAATCAGGATGATAATGGCCGCTACAATATTTACCGCATAGCTCAGCAGCAGCGCCTGATTGTGTACCAGCCAGCTGCCAGCGCGGTTAACGCCGTCGACTACGTTCAAATCTTCCATTTGCTTATCCTGTTGTTGTTCCCCGCCGGGAAGTAAGCAGACTGCCAGTCCAGGCTGGCATCCCAAACCTCAAGCGTAACTAAAAATGCTGTCTGGTGCCAAATAACGAGGCAAATTAATAATTTGTTACCGCAAAGGCGCTTTTTTTGCAGGGTTTTTAATAAGGGAAAAGCCGATAGCCGCGCCAATATTTACAGAAATGCAGAAGGCAAACTTCGCTGACGTTCTAAAATTTGCCCATAAAAAAAGGCTCCGCGAGGGAGCCTTCTGTTCAGAACGAGAAAATTACAGTACGTCTACCGCGTTCAGTTCTTTAAACGCCTGCTCCAGACGAGTAATCATGGAAGTCTGAGCAGAGCGCAGCCATACGCGCGGATCGTAGTATTTCTTGTTTGGTTTATCAGCGCCTTCCGGGTTGCCCAGCTGCGCCTGCAGATAACCTTCGTTCTTTTTGTAGTACTGCAGGATGCCGTCCCAGGTCGCCCATTGGGTATCGGTATCGATGTTCATCTTGATCACGCCGTAGCTGATAGACTCTTCGATTTCAGCAGCGGAAGAACCGGAACCGCCGTGGAAAACGAAGTCCAGCGCGTTGTGCGCCAGGTTATGTTTTTTGGTCACATATTCCTGAGAATCACGCAGGATGGTTGGCGTCAGCTTAACGTTGCCTGGCTTATACACGCCGTGAACGTTACCGAAAGAGGCCGCGATAGTGAAACGCGGGCTGATTGCGTTCAGTTTTTCGTAAGCGTAGTTCACGTCTTCCGGCTGGGTGTACAGTGCGGAAGCATCCATATGGCTGTTATCAACGCCGTCTTCTTCACCGCCGGTGCAGCCCAGTTCGATTTCCAGCGTCATGTTGATTTTTGACATACGCGCCAGATACTTGCTGCAGATTTCGATGTTTTCTTCCAGCGACTCTTCAGACAGGTCGATCATGTGAGAAGAGAACAGCGGTTTACCGGTTTTTTCAAAGTGAGCTTCGCCCGCGTCCAGCAGACCGTCGATCCACGGCAGCAGTTTTTTCGCGCAGTGGTCGGTATGCAGGATAACCGGCACGCCGTAGTGTTCCGCCATCTGATGCACGTGATGCGCACCGGAGATTGCGCCCAGGATGGCTGCAGCCTGCGGCTTATCGGACTTCAGGCCTTTACCGGCGATGAACGCCGCGCCACCGTTGGAGAACTGGATGATAACCGGCGCTTTAACTTTCGCGGCGGTTTCCAGCACGGCATTGATGGAATCGGTGCCGACACAGTTAACCGCTGGCAGTGCGAATTTGTTCTCTTTTGCGACTTTGAAGATTTTCTGTACGTCGTCACCGGTGACAACGCCTGGTTTTACGAAATCAAAAATTTTAGACATTTCTTTTGTCCTGTTTCGTCGGCAGTAGGAAAAGATGTTGCGCCTTAAGGGGCAAATCATTCTGGCGGAGGCAGCCCTCCGCCCCAGAGGTTACTGTTTCGCGCGTTCTTCCAGCATAGCTACCGCAGGCAGTTTTTTACCTTCCACGAACTCAAGGAAAGCGCCGCCGCCGGTAGAGATATAAGAAATCTTATCTTCAATGCCGAAGAGGTCGATGGCAGCCAGCGTATCACCGCCGCCTGCGATAGAGAATGCGTCGCTGTCGGCAATGGCTTTCGCCACGATTTCGGTGCCTTTGCGGAAGTTCGGGAATTCAAACACGCCCACCGGGCCATTCCACAGAATAGTTTTGGCTTCTTTCAACAACTTAGCCATGGCTTCTGCGGTTTCGTCGCCAAAGTCCATGATCTCTTCATCATCTTTAACTTCGGAGACTTTCTTCACGGTTGAAGGCGCAGTTTCAGAGAATTCCGTGCCGACGCGGGAGTCGGTTGGCACAGGAATTTTATATTCGTCGCGCAGTTTTTTCGCGGCTTCCACGAAATCCGGCTCGTACAGGGATTTACCCACCTTGTTGTCGATAGCCACGAAGGTGTTGGCGATGCCGCCGCCTACGATCACCGTATCGGCGATTTTCACCAGCGAGTTCAGCACGTCGAATTTGGTGGAAACTTTAGAACCGCCAACCACCGCCACCATTGGACGAGCAGGCTCTTTCAGCGCTTTGCCCAGCGCTTCCAGCTCATCGGCCAGCAGCGGGCCAGCGCAGGCTACCGGCGCAAATTTCCCCACGCCATGCGTGGAAGCCTGGGCGCGGTGCGCGGTGCCGAAGGCGTCCATCACGTAAACGTCGCACAGCGCGGCATATTTTTTCGCCAGCGCCTCGTCATCTTTCTTTTCGCCTTTGTTAAAACGAACGTTTTCCAGCACTACCAGCTCGCCCTCGGCGATATCAACGCCTTCCAGGTAGTCTTTTTCCAGACGAACCGGAGAAGAAAGTTTTTCTTTCAGGTAGTTAACCACTGGCAGCAGGGAGAACTCTTCGTTGTACTCGCCTTCGGTCGGGCGGCCCAGGTGAGAAGTGACCATCACTTTCGCACCCTGTTTCAGCGCGGCTTCAATGGTTGGCAGTGAAGCACGGATACGTGCGTCAGAGGTGACTTTGCCCTCTTTAACCGGCACGTTTAAATCAGAACGAATCAGTACGCGTTTCCCGGCAAGATCCAAATCGGTCATTTTAATTACTGACATGGTGAGTCCTCTCGTTGATTCTCTAAATTTTAAAGGCGCAGTCCGCGCCCTGGCTGAAACCGCTGGCGGCCATGGCTAACGTCGTGTCGAGCATTCGGTTAGCAAAGCCCCATTCGTTGTCGCACCAGACCAGCGTTTTGATCAGGTGCTGTCCGCTGACCCGCGTTTGCGTGCCGTCCACAATGGCACTGTGCGGATCGTGGTTAAAATCAATGGAGACTAACGGTAGTTCCGTATAGTCAACTATACCACTAAATGCTTTTTCTGATGCGTTTCGCAGCAGCGCGTTCACCTCGCAGGCCTTTACCGGCGTGCGGACGCTGACGCTTAAATCAATGGCGGTCACGTTGATTGTCGGTACACGCACGGCGATCGCTTCGAAACGGTCATTGAATTTCGGAAAAATACGCGCGATACCCGCAGCAAGGCGAGTATCGACCGGAATTATCGACTGGCTGGCTGCGCGAGTACGGCGCAAATCAGTATGGTAAGCGTCAATAACCTGCTGATCGTGCATGGCGGAATGGATGGTGGTGACCGTTCCCGACTCAATGCCGAAAGCATCATCCAGTAACTTAATCACAGGAATAATACAGTTAGTGGTGCAGGAGGCGTTAGAGACGATCAGGTCGCTGGCCTTTAGCGCTTTTTCATTGACGCCGTAAACCACGGTAGCGTCAAGATCGTTGCCGCCCGGATGGGAAAACAGGACTTTTTTCGCCCCGGCGGCAAGGTGCGCTTCGCCGTCTTCGCGGCTGCCCCAGACGCCGGTGCAGTCCAGCACCACATCCACGTTCAGCTCCTTCCAGGGGAGATCGGCGATAGCGGCCCGATGCAGAATGCGCACAGGATCTTCGCCTATCCACAGCAGATCCCGCTCCTGACGAACGTCCCATGCAAAACGGCCATGACTGGTGTCATATTTCAGCAGATGCGCCATGCCGGCGGCTTCCGCCAGCTCATTAACCGCCACGACGGTAATCTCCGCGCGGCGTCCGGTTTCATAAAGCGCGCGCAGCACGTTGCGTCCAATGCGTCCAAAACCGTTGATGGCAATACGAACCGTCATATCACTCCTGCATCCAAATTCTGTGCAAAACCGGAGCGTTAGCCTGAGCCAGGCGTTCCCGTTTGTACAGGGAATTTTTGCGTTACCGGGCCGTTTTTCCAACGGAAAGAGGTCAGTGCCAATGCTTGTTGAAACGGTTCAGCTACAATAAAGACAATGCGGAATAATTGGAATGCGCCAGATCAATCCACAGTTTAAAAATCTGACCTGCATCACATTTAGATAAGGTTCTGTATAAAAAACAGGCCAACAACGCTCAACAAAGTAGTAAAGTAACTTTTACTGATATTTACTTTCAAGTAACCAGTTAGCGACACGATCAACGGAATTTTCTTACTTTTGCAGGTAAATATCAGAATTTTCTCTCTGACAACCGTTTCCAGGAAGGAGACGCCCACAGCAGAGCGCCGGTAAAAGCGCGGCTGGCTGTAGCGAGATCGGGAAAGATCTGGCGTCCACTCTCTGGTCACTAACCGTGCCGGAATATGAATTACAACTTGCTTTGGTATCTCTGGATTATCTGGGCTTCAGCGCTGCTCGTCTATTCCCTTAGCTGGGCGACAACGCTGTTGCTGATCCGCCAGCATCGGGGACTGTTAATGGCCGCAGCCTCCGCCATTTTTACCTGGTTTGCCTTCAGGAAATTCACGTTAAATAAGGAAATAGCGATGTTCAAACGTAAAGAGAATCCCCGTCAACCCAGCGCTCCGCTGAATTACACTTCGCCCGTGCCGCCCTCTTCCGCTTCGCTAATGGACAGCGAATTTGAAGAAAGCGTCTCTGCCGCAACCGTCGTCAGCGTCGCCAGCGCGCCTGCCACAGGCACCACCACCATCCCGGATACCTGCACCATCGTAGGTGAAATCAGCGCCGCAGGCGATATTCATATCACCGGCAGCGTTAACGGTAAGGTGAATTCAGAAAAAACCGTTTTTGTGCAGAAAGATGGGCGGGTCGAAGGGGAAATCTGGGCGCAGCGCACCGAAATCAGCGGCGAGCTGAAAGGATTATGCTGTAGTCGGGAGGTGGCCATTAACGCCAACGGATTTATGGATGGCACCATCGAGTGCGAATCGCTTTCGATCAACCAGCAGGGTAAATTTTATGGCCAGTCCAAGCCTTATAAGACGGAAAGAGAGCCGGAAAGCAACGTGGTGAAAAGCTTTGCGGAGCCGGTGATACCGCCCAGCCAGGATTTCCATTTGCGGGACACCGCGCAGTAGGTAAAAAGGTTCGCCTGTTTGCACAGGCGAACCGGATTTATTACGGCTTTAGCGATTGCCAGGAAGGTTCACCTGCTTGCACAGGCGAACCCGGTTTATTACAGCAGCTCTTTCGCTTTAGCGACCACGTTGTCTACGGTGAAGCCGAAGATTTCAAACAGCTTCTCGGCCGGTGCCGACTCGCCAAAGGTGGTCATGCCAACCACCGCGCCATGCAGGCCGGTGTATTTGAACCAGTAATCGGCGATACCGGCTTCAATCGCCACGCGCGCGCCAACCGCTTTCGGCAGTACGGCTTCACGGTAGGCCGCATCCTGCCTGTCGAAAGCATCGGTAGACGGCATGGACACCACGCGCGCCTTACGCCCTTCCGCGCTCAGCTTCTCGTAAGCACCAACCGCCAGCTCCACTTCAGAACCGGTCGCAATCAGGATCACTTCCGGCGTGCCGTCGCAATCTTTCAGGATATAGGCGCCGCGAGCCACGTTAGCCAGCTGCTCGGCGCTGCGATCCTGCTGCGCCAGGTTCTGGCGGGAGAAGATCAGCGCGGTTGGGCCGTCGTGACGCTCAATCGCATATTTCCAGGCTACCGCAGACTCAACCTGGTCACACGGACGCCATACGCTCATGTTCGGCGTGACGCGCAGGCTGGCCAGCTGCTCAACCGGCTGGTGCGTCGGGCCATCTTCGCCCAGACCGATAGAGTCGTGGGTATAGACCATCACCTGACGGATTTTCATCAGCGCGGCCATACGGGCAGCGTTACGCGCATATTCCACAAACATCAGGAAGGTGGCGGTATACGGCAGGAAACCGCCGTGCAGCGTAATGCCGTTGGCGATAGCGGTCATGCCGAACTCACGCACGCCGTAGTGAATATAGTTGCCCGCCGCGTCTTCGTTGATCGGCTTAGAACCAGACCACATGGTCAGGTTGCTTGGCGCCAGGTCGGCGGAGCCGCCCAGATATTCCGGCAGCAGCTTGCCGAAAGCTTCCAGCGCGTTTTGTGAGGCTTTACGGCTGGCGATTTTGGCCGGATTGGCCTGCAGCTGCTCAATGAATTTCTGCGACTCGGCCTGCCAGTTTTCCGGCAGCTCGTTTTTGGTGCGGCGCTGGAACTCCAGAGCCAGCTCGGGATAAGCTTTGGCATAGGCCGCGAACTTCTCGTTCCAGGCCGCTTCTTTCGCCTTGCCCGCTTCTTTGGCATCCCACTGCGTGTAGATATCCTGAGGGATTTCAAACGGCGCGTGGTGCCAGCCCAGCTGTTTACGGGTCAGCGCGATTTCTTCGTCGCCCAGCGGCGCACCGTGGGAATCGTGCGTGCCGGCTTTGTTCGGCGAACCGAAACCAATTACGGTTTTGCACATCAGCAGTGAAGGCTTGTCGCTGACCGCTTTTGCTTCTTCAACCGCTTTGCGGATCGCTTCCGCGTCGTGCCCGTCCACGCCGCGCACCACGTGCCAGCCGTAGGCTTCAAAACGCTGTGCGGTATCGTCCGTGAACCAGCCGTCGATGTGACCATCAATCGAGATGCCGTTATCATCATAGAAAGCCACCAGCTTGCCCAGCTTCAGCGTACCGGCCAGCGAGCAAACTTCGTGCGAGATCCCTTCCATCATGCAGCCGTCGCCCATAAACACGTAGGTGTTATGATCGACAACGTTATGGCCTGGACGGTTGAACTGCGCGGCCAGCGTGCGCTCGGCGATAGCCATACCCACGGCGTTGGCGATGCCCTGCCCCAGCGGGCCGGTGGTGGTTTCAACGCCGGCGGTGTAGCCGTATTCCGGGTGACCTGGAGTTTTGGAATGCAGCTGACGGAAGTTCGCCAGCTCGGCAATCGGCAGATCGTAGCCAGAGAGGTGCAGCAAGCTGTAAATCAGCATTGAGCCGTGGCCGTTGGACAGCACGAAGCGGTCACGGTCGGCCCACAGCGGGTTGGTTGGGTTATGGTTCAGGAAATCACGCCATAACACTTCGGCAATATCCGCCATGCCCATGGGCGCGCCAGGGTGGCCGGATTTCGCTTTCTGTACAGCATCCATACTTAATGCGCGAATGGCGTTCGCAAGCTCTTTACGAGAAGACATGTTCTACTCCAGGTCGGATTAAAGGCTTCGCCGTCCTTAACCTATTTTAATCAATGAGTTATCAGGCAAAGCTGCAAAAGACGACCCTCAATGTACATGAAAGAGCAGCCGAATGTACATGGCGAAAAGTGCAAAAAAACAGGGCCATACTTGCGTTTTTCAGACGTTGGAACTATGCATTAGCGCGCAGGAAGTTAACATAGTGCCAATCTTATTCCCTGCCTTTAACGGCAGGTGTTTGTTTTTATTACCTTGTTATCTAATGGATGGAAATATGAAAATACCCGCTTCTCTGATGGCGCTGGCCGTCGCTACTGCACTGACCGGCTGTCAGAATTTTGACAGCAACGCGCTGTTGCAGTCTGGCGCGCAGGCTTATCAGGCCGCTTCGCTTAGCGACGCGCAGGTAAAAGAGCTGAGCGTAAAATCGTGCGAGCAAATGGACAGCGAAGCGCAGATTGCACCCGCCGACAGCGTTTACACCCAGCGCCTGAATAAAATCGCCGCCGCGCTTGGCGATAACATCAACGGCACGCCTGCTAACTATAAGGTTTACCTGACCAAAGACGTCAACGCCTGGGCGATGGCCAACGGCTGTATCCGCGTTTACAGCGGCCTGATGGATATGATGACGGACAACGAAGTGGAAGGCGTGCTGGGCCATGAAATGGGTCACGTGGCGCTGGGCCATACCCGCCGCGCGATGCAGGTCGCTTACGGCACCACCGCAGCGCGTACTGCGGCCGCATCCGTTGGCGGTATTGCCGCTACGCTGTCGCAGTCGCAGCTGGGCGATCTGGGCGAAAAGCTGGTTAACGCGCAGTTCTCGCAAAAACAGGAGTCACAGGCGGACGACTACTCGTTCGATCTGCTGAAAAAACGCGGTATCAGCCCGCTGGGTCTGGAAACCAGCTTTGAGAAACTGGCGAAGCTGGAAGGCGGCAGCGCGAGCACCATGTTCGATTCTCACCCTTCTTCCGAGTCCCGCGCGGCGCATATTAAAGCGCGCATCGAAGCCGGAAAATAAGCCTGAACAAGGCCAGCCCTGCGGCTGGCCCCTTTCGACGATTACTCGCCTTTATTCACAGCCTGAACGTGCAGCATATCCAGCGCCAGCGTGGCGGCGGCCAGCGCAGTGATATCGGACTGGTCATAGCCCGGCGCGACTTCCACCAGATCCATGCCCACAATGTTCAGCCCTTGCAGACCGCGCACCAGCTTAGTTGCTTTGTCCGAGGTCAGACCGCCGACAACAGGCGTGCCCGTGCCCGGCGCGTGAGCCGGATCCAGACAGTCGATATCAAAAGTCAGATAAACAGGCATATCGCCCACGATCTCTTTCACCTGCGCGATGATATCGTCGACGCTGCGATCGTTAATCTGCGCCGCATCCAGCACGTTGAAGCCCAGCGATGCATCGAACTCGGTGCGAATACCAATCTGCACGGAGCGCGTCGGATCGATCAGCCCTTCCTGCGGCGCGGTGTAGAACATGGTGCCGTGGTCGAACTTCGGGCCGTTGGAATAGGTATCGGTATGCGCATCAAAATGCACCAGCGCCATTTTGCCGAAGTGTTTCGCGTGCGCGCGCAGCAGCGGCAGCGTGACGTAGTGGTCGCCGCCAAAGGTCATCATGCGTTTGCCGTTAGCCAGCAGCTTCTCCGCATGGGCCTGCAATTTGTCGCTCATATCCTGCGAATCGCCAAAAGCGTAAACCAGGTCGCCGCAGTCAACGACGTTCAGACGCTGACGCAGATCGAAATTCCACGGCCAGCGGCAGCCTTCCCAGGCCAGGTTAGTGGAAATCTGACGGATGGCGCCCGGCCCTAAGCGGCTGCCGGGACGGCCGGACGTGGCCGCGTCAAACGGTACGCCGGTGATCACCCATTCGGCGTCGCTGTCGTACGGCTGGAAGTTAACCGGAAAACGCATAAAACCAAAAGCATTGGAAACCAAAGAGTTATCGTACTGGTTGCCCAGAGTATTATACATAAGCCCCTCTCTTGCTGTCGGCCAGGCTGGCCTTGCTGTTATAGCTAAAAAAAATCCCCGTCGCGTCGTTAGGCCCGACGAGAAAGGGATTGGGTTCAGTTGTCAGGCGGAAAAGCGCCGCCCGACCGCGCGGCTAAGGCTTACTCATCTTCCAGATAAGTGTAGCCGTAGAGGCCCGCTTCAAACTCTTCGATAAACTGCGCGCGCAGCTCGTCGTCCAGATCGGATTCGGCAATCTGCTTGCGGAAATGCGTCAGCAGCTCGTTCGGATCCAGCTGCACGTATTCCAGCATGTCCGCTACGGTATCGCCTTCGTCCGACAGCTGCACATCAACACGGCCATCCGCGTAAGCATAAACGTCAACCGCTTCGGTATCGCCGAACAGGTTGTGCATATTGCCCAGGATTTCCTGATACGCGCCGACCATAAAGAAGCCCAGCATCGGCGGATTATCCACGTCGTACTGCGGCATCGGCATGGTGGTAGCGATACCGTCGCCGTCCACATAGTGGTCGATGGTGCCGTCTGAATCACAGGTAATATCCAGCAGCACGGCGCGGCGCTCCGGCTTTTTATCCAGCCCTTCCAGCGGCAGCACCGGGAACAGCTGATCGATGCCCCACGCGTCCGGCATGGACTGGAACAGCGAGAAGTTGACGTAAATCTTATCCGCCATACGCTCCTGCAGCTCGTCGATAATCGGACGGTGCGCGCGGTTACCCGGATCCAGATGCTGCTGAATGTAGTTACAAACGCTCAGGTAAAGCTGCTCGGCCCAGGCGCGCTGCTCCAGATTGTAAATGCCCTGAGAGTAGCCCGTATGGATATCAAACAGATCCATCTGGCTGTCGTGCAGCCATTCACGCAGCGAGCGACGATTGTTCAGCTCGTGCATCTCCTGCCACGTATCCCACAGGCTGATAATCGGGCGAGGCGCATCCGCTGGCGGCGACTCCGGCGTAATAAACTCGTTGCGTTCCACGCCGATGATGTTGGAAACCAGCACGGTATGGTGCGCGGTAACCGCACGACCTGATTCGGTGATGACCGTCGGATGCGGCAGATTGTGCTCCTCACACGCATCGCCGATAGCCCAGATCACGTTGTTGGCGTATTCGTTCAGGCCGTAGTTGACCGAACAGTCGGACTGGGAACGCGTTCCCTCATAGTCCACGCCCAGGCCGCCGCCCACGTCGAAGCACTGGATGTTGACGCCCAGCTTCGCCAGTTCGACATAGAAACGTGCCGATTCGCGTACGCCGGTGGCGATATCGCGGATATTCGCCATCTGCGAGCCGAGGTGGAAGTGCAGCAGCTGCAGGCTTTCCATTCTGCCGGCTTCGCGCATGATCTCAACCAGCTTCAGCACCTGCGTAGCGGACAGGCCAAACTTGGACTTTTCGCCACCGCTGGACTGCCATTTGCCGGAGCCCTGCGAGGCCAGGCGCGCGCGGATGCCAAGACGCGGCACCACGTTCAGGCGTTCCGCTTCTTCCAGCACCAGCTTCACTTCGGTCATCTTTTCCAGCACCAGATAGACTTTGTGGCCCATCTTTTCGCCGATCAGCGCCAGACGAATATATTCACGGTCTTTGTAGCCGTTACAGACGATCACTGAACGGGTCATGCCCGCATGCGCCAGCACCGCCATCAGCTCCGCTTTGGAGCCCGCTTCCAGCCCCAGCGGCTCACCGGAGTTGATCAGCGATTCGATCACGCGCTTATGCTGGTTAACCTTAATCGGATAGACCAGGAAATAGTCGCCGCGATAGCCATAGGATTCCCGCGCGCGCTTAAACGCTGCGTTAATGGAGCGCAGGCGATGCTGTAAAATTTGAGGGAAACAGAACAGCGCGGGCAGGCGTTGCCCTTCGGCCTCGCGCTCTTTAACCAGCCGGGCCAGATCGACGCGCGCTTCCGGCACGTCGGGATCGGGACAGACGCTGATATGCCCCAGCTCATTGACGTCGTAATAATTATTGCCCCACCAGGCAATATTGTAGGTGCGCAGCATTTTGCTGGCATCTTGATCGCTCATGGCCACCTCCTGCATTGAGCGGAGTACACCCTGTTCGCCTGCTGACGAACCCTTAATCATCTTGCTGTCGTCAGACATCGCGAGCCTCGAATTTCAATGATGCGGAACAGTTAACTACTATCGCAGGGAAAACCCACGACAACAACCCATCGACTACCGGGCATCCCAGCATAAAACGCTGAGGAACCGCACCAGGCGATATCAGAAGTATAACATTAAACACGTCGCGGACTCCGGCACCCAGCTGCGCTGAGAAACGAGAAGGAGGAGATTATCGACATTAAATGCCGGCATCACGACCGGCGCTACATCGGCACGGCGCCGAGGCAGGAAAACAGGACAGGAAGAGTCTGCGTGCGCCGGAATGGCGCAATGAACCGGTTGCGATCATGACCGTATTCAGCTCCGCTTGGGGAAACCGGGAGGAAAAGGTCAGCGAAAAGTCCTCTCGCTGACGCGCCTGCCGCTGATACCGGCAAACCCGGCTTACAGCAGCGGCGTTTTATACAATCAGCACGACAGGAATGCAAAATTTAAATGTAAGGAACAACAAGGGACACGGTAATTTTTACAAAATTCCCCGGTTGTTTCCGATAAAAAATGCTGGCAATCTGTTTAACGAGTAACCTAAAATAGCCGTCCAGATGTGAATCCATCTATACTGGTTAACTTCTAAGCGTCTTAAATTAAATTATTGTACTGCTCATGGCTTTGCCTGAGGGGGCGCAGAGAGAGAAAACCGTTTCTTTTTAGCGCTATGCAGTCGATCCCAACCCGTTTCAGTAAGGTAAAGAATAAATGGCTAAACACCTTTTTACTTCCGAGTCCGTCTCAGAAGGCCATCCCGATAAAATCGCCGACCAGATCTCTGATGCCGTGCTGGATGCCATCCTTGAGCAGGATCCGAAAGCCCGCGTCGCCTGTGAAACCTACGTAAAAACCGGCATGGTGCTGGTCGGTGGCGAAATCACCACCAGCGCATGGGTAGATATCGAAGAGATCACCCGTAATACCGTGCGTGAAATCGGCTATGTTCATTCCGACATGGGCTTTGATGCCAACTCCTGCGCGGTGCTGAATGCTATCGGCAAACAGTCACCGGATATCAACCAGGGCGTGGATCGCGCCGATCCGCTGGAACAGGGCGCGGGCGATCAGGGCCTGATGTTCGGCTATGCCACCAACGAAACCGACGTGCTGATGCCTGCGCCGGTGACCTACGCGCACCGTCTGGTGCAGCGTCAGTCCGAAGTGCGTAAAAACGGCACCCTGCCGTGGCTGCGTCCGGATGCGAAAAGCCAGATCACTTTCCAGTACGATGCGGGCAAAATCGTTGGTATCGACGCGGTAGTGCTTTCTACGCAGCATTCAGAAGATATCGATCAGAAAGCGCTGCAGGAAGCGGTGATGGAAGAGATCATCAAGCCGGTTCTGCCAGCTGAATGGATCAACGCCGGTACCAAATACCATATCAACCCAACCGGCCGTTTCGTTATCGGCGGCCCGATGGGCGATTGCGGCCTGACCGGTCGTAAAATCATCGTGGACACCTACGGCGGCATGGCTCGTCACGGCGGCGGCGCGTTCTCCGGTAAGGATCCGTCAAAAGTTGACCGTTCCGCAGCCTACGCGGCACGCTACGTGGCCAAGAACATCGTGGCTGCCGGCCTGGCCGATCGCTGTGAAATCCAGGTTTCTTACGCCATCGGCGTTGCGGAACCGACTTCCATCATGGTAGAAACCTTTGGTACAGAAAAAATCTCTACCGAACAGCTGACGCTGCTGGTACGCGAGTTCTTCGACCTGCGTCCTTACGGCCTGATCCAGATGCTGGATCTGCTGCACCCAATCTACCGCGAAACTGCGGCTTACGGTCACTTTGGCCGCGAGCACTTCCCATGGGAAAAAACCGACAAGGCCGCACAGCTGCGCGAAGCGGCTGGCCTGAAGTAAGGTTTTACCTATCGCATCAAGGGCACCTAAAGGGTGCCCTTTTTGCTGCCCGCTGGCTGGCAGATTGGTAAACTCCGTATACACTTTTGCAGGCCTTCGTCGCCCCGCATGTTAACGGTTACATCCAGAAACATCAGGCAGCATCTGATAATTAAGAATTTCCAGCCTTAACAAGAGTAGCGGGAATGCGCTATTTTCAGCGCTGTCCGATAGAGGGCCAGCAGGGAACCAGGAGAAGCTATTTAGTGCTATGCCTGAACGGTTATAAAGCGTAAGCGCGTATGAAAACCACTGTTTTCAGAAAGAGCTGGTGTGTAACCGATTACACCGTGTGATCGCCCGCACAGTCTTTCGCGCCGGGTTTTTTTAACATTTATAAAAACAATATACAGTACCACTAATATGGAGGCTTCATGCCTGATAATAAGAAACAGAGCAGAACATCCAACAAGGCGATGACCTTGTTCGTATGTTTACTCGCCGCACTCGCCGGCCTGCTTTTCGGGCTGGATATCGGCGTGATTGCCGGCGCTTTACCTTTCATTGCGAAAGATTTCAACGTCACTGCCCACCAGCAGGAATGGATTGTCAGCTCGATGATGTTCGGTGCCGCCGTCGGCGCCGTCGGCAGCGGCTGGATGTCCTCTTACCTCGGTCGTAAAAAGAGCCTGATGATTGGCGCCGTGCTGTTCGTTATCGGCTCGCTGTGGTCAGCCATGGCGGGAAACGCGGATATGCTGATTGTGGCGCGCGTGCTGCTGGGCCTGGCCGTCGGCGTGGCTTCCTTTACCGCTCCGCTTTACCTTTCTGAAATCGCACCGGAAAAAATTCGCGGCAGCATGATCTCGCTGTACCAGCTGATGATCACCATCGGTATTCTGGGTGCCTATCTCTCCGATACCGCGTTCAGCTACACCGGCGAATGGCGCTGGATGCTGGGCATCATCACTATCCCGGCGGCCCTGCTGCTGGTCGGCGTCTGCTTCCTGCCTAACAGCCCGCGCTGGCTGGCGGCGAAAGGCAACTTCCGCGATGCGCAGCGCGTGCTGGATCGCCTGCGCGACACCAGCGAGCAGGCAAAACGCGAGCTGGATGAAATCCGTGAAAGCCTGAAGATCAAACAGTCCGGCTGGAATCTGTTCAAAAACAACGGTAATTTCCGCCGTGCGGTCTGGCTGGGTATTCTGCTACAGGTTATGCAGCAGTTCACCGGTATGAACGTCATCATGTACTACGCGCCGAAAATTTTTGAAATTGCCGGCTTTACCAATACCACCGAGCAGATGTGGGGCACCGTTATCGTTGGTCTGATCAACGTGCTGGCGACCTTTATCGCTATCGGTCTGGTGGATCGCTGGGGCCGTAAGCCGACCCTGAAGCTGGGCTTCCTGGTCATGGCGATCGGTATGGGCGTGCTGGGTACCATGCTGCATATCGGCATTCACTCTGCCGGTGCACAGTACTTTGCTATCGCTATGCTGCTGATGTTTATCATCGGCTTCGCCATGAGCGCCGGCCCGCTGATCTGGGTACTGTGTTCTGAAATTCAGCCGCTGAAAGGCCGCGATTTTGGTATCACCGTTTCTACGGCGACCAACTGGATTGCCAACATGATCGTCGGGGCGACCTTCCTGACCATGCTGAACACGCTGGGCAACGCCAATACCTTCTGGGTCTACGCAGGTCTGAATATCCTCTTTATCATTCTGACTATTATGCTGATCCCGGAAACCAAAAACGTTTCTCTTGAGCATATCGAACGCAACCTGTTAAGCGGCAAAAAGCTGCGCGACATCGGTCAGCGCGACTAAGCTTCACTGGCCGGGGCAACCCGGCCAGCTTCATTGAATTCCCCTGCCTCACGTCGTATCCTCTGCACCATGAAATCCCCTCGACTTCCAATAGCCCTACAACAGGCCGTGATGCGTTCGCTGCGCGACAAGCTGCAGCAGGCTAATCAGCGCCTTGAACGTCACTATCCGGAACCGAAGCTGGTTTATCAGCAGCGCGGTACGGCTGCGGGCACCGCCTGGCTGGAAGCCTGGGAGATCCGCCTGAATCCGGTGCTGCTGCTGGAAAATCAGGAAGCTTTTATCAATGAAGTGGTGCCGCACGAGCTGGCGCATCTGCTGGTATGGAAGCAGTTTGGCCGCGTGGCGCCGCATGGCAAAGAGTGGAAGTGGATGATGGAAAGCGTGTTGGGCGTGCCTGCAAGACGCACTCACCAGTTTGCTATCGAATCGGTGCGCAGCCGCGCTTTCCCCTATCGCTGCCGCTGTCAGCAGCATCAGCTGACCGTACGCCGTCATAACCGGGTCACGCGTGGCGAAAGCGAATACCGCTGCGTTCACTGTGGCGAAAAATTGCTGCCCGGCACGTTTACGCCCGTATAAAAATCGGCCTGGCGTCAAAAAAAGCGCTGATAAAGCACGCGACGATTTCCTGTTATCCGGCGCTTCTGCTACTCTCGCCGCTTTATTGACTGACAGAAAACCGGACTATGTTACGCAAAATTATTGGCTGCTTTTCGCTGCTGACCGCCTTCTTTGCCCACGGGTTAAGCCCCAACAACTACCATCAGAATAATTTCAGCCAGGCAAAAGCCTATGCCGCGCAAATCAATGCCGATGCGCCAGGCTCTTTTTACTGCGGCTGTAAAATTAACTGGCAGGGGAAAAAAGGCGTGCCGGACCTCGCCTCCTGCGGCTATCAGGTGCGCAAAAACGCCAACCGCGCTAACCGCATTGAGTGGGAGCACGTGGTGCCCGCCTGGACTTTCGGCCACCAGCGCCAGTGCTGGCAGGATGGCGGCAGAAAACAGTGCGCCAAAGACGCGGGCTATCGCCGTATAGAGTCCGATCTGCATAACCTGCAGCCCGCCATCGGCGAGGTTAACGGCGATCGCGGCAACTTTATGTACAGTCAGTGGAACGGCAGCGAGCATCAGTACGGCCAGTGCGAAATGAAGATCGACTTCAAGAACAAGCAGGCTGAACCGCCAGCGCGCGCGCGCGGCGCCATCGCCCGCACCTGGTTCTATATGCGCGACCAGTACCAGATTGCGATGTCGAAACAGCAGACTCAGCTGATGACGGTCTGGGACAAGCAGTATCCGGTTACCGCCTGGGAATGCGAGCGCGATAACCGCATCGCAAAAGTCCAGGGCAACCACAACCCCTATGTACAGCGTGCTTGCCAGCGGTAAAATCTGTGGCCTAAACTGGACAGCATGTCTTGGCCGCGCCCGCCGCGGCCAGTTACTTTTATCAGGATCCCCATGCGTATACCCCGCATTTATCATGCCGAACCGCTGGTCGTCGGCAGTGAAGTTTTCCTCAACGAAGAAGCGGCAAATCACGTAGGACGCGTACTGCGGATGAACGCCGGTCAGCGCCTGGAATTGTTCGATGGTACTAATCTGACATTTAGCGCCGAAATCGTGCAGGCGGATAAGAAAAATGTGCGCGTCGCCGTGCAGGAAAGTCGCGAAGAGTGCCGTGAATCCCCGCTTCACCTGCATTTAGGCCAGGTGATGTCGCGCGGCGAGAAGATGGAGTTCACCATTCAAAAAGCGGTAGAACTGGGCGTAAACAGCATCACCCCCTTGTTTTCTGAGCGCTGTGGCGTAAAGCTTGATGCCCAAAGGCTGGCGAAAAAAATCCAGCAGTGGCAAAAAATTGTGATTGCCGCCTGCGAGCAGTGCGGCAGAAATCGCGTGCCGGAGGTGCGTGAAGCAATGACGCTGGAGGCCTGGAGCGCCGAAGAGGACAGCAGCCTGAAGCTCAATCTGCACCCGAGAGCGAGCCAAAGCATCAATACCCTGCCGCAGCCCGTGGAACGCGTCCGTTTGCTGATTGGCCCGGAAGGCGGCCTGACGGCGGATGAGATTGCGATGACGGCGCGCTACGGCTTCACCGATATCCTTTTAGGGCCTCGCGTGCTGCGCACGGAGACCACCGCGCTAACCGCCATTACCGCCCTTCAGGTGCGGTTTGGCGATTTAGGCTGATAACAGGCACTGACGAGAAAAACGGCAGGCAAGAAAGCTCAACTGGAGAGACTAATGATTAAGCTTGGCATTGTGATGGACCCGATTAGCGCCATCAATATTAAAAAAGACAGCAGCTTCGCGATGCTGCTGGAAGCACAGCGCCGCGGTTATGAAATTCACTATATGGAGATGAAAGATCTCTATCTGCGCGGCGGTGAAGCGCGCGCCGCAACGCGTCTGTTGAGCGTTGAGCAAAACTACGACAAATGGTACGAGTTCGGCAGCGAGCAGGATATTGCGCTGGCCGACCTGAACGTAGTGCTGATGCGTAAAGATCCGCCTTTCGACACCGAATTTATCTATGCGACCTACATCCTTGAGCGCGCGGAAGAAAAAGGCACGCTGATCGTGAATAAGCCGCAGAGCCTGCGCGACTGCAACGAGAAGCTCTATACCGCCTGGTTTGCTGAGCTGACGCCGGACACGCTGGTGACCCGCAGCGCGCAGCAGATCCGCGATTTCTGGCAGGAGCACGGCGACATTATCCTGAAACCGCTGGACGGCATGGGCGGCGCCTCTATTTTCCGCGTGAAGCAGGAAGATCCAAACCTGTCGGTGATTATTGAAACGCTGACCGAGCACGGCAGCTTCTACTGCATGGCGCAGAACTATCTGCCAGCGATTAAAGAAGGCGACAAGCGCGTGCTGGTGGTGGATGGTGAACCCGTGCCTTACTGCCTGGCTCGCATTCCCAAATCGGGCGAAACGCGTGGCAACCTGGCGGCCGGCGGCCGTGGCGAAGCGCGTCCGCTGTCCGAAAGCGACTGGGAAATTGCCCGCCGCGTCGGCCCAATGCTGAAGCAAAAGGGCCTGATTTTTGTCGGCCTGGATATCATCGGCGACAAGCTGACGGAAATTAACGTGACCAGCCCGACCTGCATACGTGAGATCGAGGCCGCATTCCCGATTTCAATTACTGGTATGCTTATGGATGCGATTGAAAAACGACTGGCCTGATAAGAAAAGGATTGACGGGCCTTCGTGCTAACCCTGTTGTTCGCCTGCGGCCTTTACCACAGGCGGGCAACCCGACTACAGAATCCTGATATGAATTTACAGCATCATTTTTTGATTGCCATGCCCACGCTGCTGGATCCTTTGTTCAAACGTTCGGTTGTTTATATCTGCGAACACAATGACGAAGGCGCCATGGGTATTATCGTTAATAAACCGATGGAAAATCTTACCGTCGACGGCATTCTTAAGAAGTTAAAAATTATGCCAACCCCGCGCGAACCCGAAGTCAAACTCGACAAGCCGGTTTTTGCCGGCGGCCCGCTGGCAGAAGATCGCGGTTTTATTTTGCACTCGGCTCAGCATACCTACGCGTCCAGCATTCGCGTTTCCGATAATACGGTGATCACCACCTCCCGCGACGTGCTGGAAACGCTGGGCACGCCGGAGCAGCCGGAAAGCGTGCTGGTCGCGCTGGGCTACTGCGCCTGGGAGAAAGACCAGCTGGAAAACGAGCTGCTGGAAAACGCCTGGCTGACCATTCCGGCCAACAGCAATATTCTGTTTAAAACGCCCGTGGCCGAACGCTGGCGCGAAGCGGCGAAAAGCATCGGCGTGGATATTCACAATATCACCAGCGATGTTGGACACGCCTGATGAGCCACCTTACTCTGCTGGCCTTCGATTTCGGCACCAAAAGCATCGGCGTGGCGATAGGCCAACAGCTTACCGGCACCGCCCGCCCGCTTCCCGCGTTAAAAGCGCAGGATGGCACGCCCGACTGGAGCAAAATCGAGGCGTTGCTGAAAGAGTGGCAGCCGGATCATGTTGTGGTCGGTCTGCCGTTAAATATGGACGGCACCGAACAGCCGCTAACCGCCAGAGCGCGCAAATTTGCCAACCGGCTGCACGGCCGCTTTGGCGTCAAGGTAGAGCTGCACGATGAGCGCCTCAGCACCGTGGAAGCCAGGGCTGACCTCTTTTCACGCGGCGGCTTTCGGGCGCTGAACAAGGGCAGCGTCGATTCCCTTTCGGCCGTGATCATCCTCGAAAGCTGGTTTGAGAACGCGTGGAGCTAGTCGGCTCGTTTATCGCTTCACTTTTACCGCCGGGCCGCGTAACGTCGCCCGGCTCGTGCACCAGCCCCGCTTAACGTTACGCCAGCAGCACCGCTTAACGTTACGCCACCAGCACCGCCACCCGCCCGTTTCGATTGCCGCCACGCCCCAGCACCAGCGGCTGCCAGTCTCGATTGCCATTACTTCTCCAGCTCCACTTGCCAGTAACGCCTGCCATTACGCTATCAGCCCCGCTTTCCGTTACACCTCCGTCTTCACCTGAAATCACGCCACCAGCCCGGCCTGCCGCCGCGCCTGCAAACTTTGCTCAAACGTCTGCATACCCAGCTGCGCGCCGGTTTGCAGTACGCCCGGCAGCTGATGCGTTTTGCCCTCGCGAATCAAGCTGCTCGTGGCAGGGGTATTAATCAGCACCTCAAACAGCGCTACCCGACCCCTGGTCACGCCCGGCACCAGCTTTTGCGCAATCACCGCTTTCAGGCTGCCGGCCAGCTGGCTGCGGATCAGGTTTTTCTCCGCGCCGGGAAAAACGTCCACCAGCCTGTCCACCGCCTGCGCCGCGCCGCGCGTGTGCAGCGTCGCCAGCACCAGATGCCCGGTTTCTGCCGCCGTCAAAGCCAGCTGGATGGTGTCGCTATCGCGCAGCTCGCCCAGCAGGATGACGTCCGGATCCTGACGCAGCGCCGCCCGCAGCCCGGTGCTGAAAGAGACGCAGTGCCGGCCTATCTCCCGCTGCTGGATAAGCGATCGCTCGCTGCGGTGAATAAACTCCACCGGATCTTCCAGCGTCAGGATATGGCGGTGCTGCTGCTGGTTAATCGCGCCGATAAGCGCAGCCAGCGTGGTTGATTTGCCGCTGCCCGTCGCGCCCGTCACCAATACCAGCCCGTCCTGCAGCCGGAGCAGCTCCTTTACTATCGGCGGTAGATCCAGCTCCGCCAGCTCGGGACAGCGGCTGGTGATAAAGCGCAGCGCCAGCGAAATACCCCGCCGCTGTCGGAACAGATTCGCCCGCAGCCGCGTGCCGTCGGCCAGCGTCAGCGCGAAATCCAGCTGGCCTGCGCGAGCGAATTCGCGTTGCTGATCGGCATCCAGCCACGCCTGTCTAATTTTTAGCAGCAGCTCGTCGCTGGCAGGAAGACCGCCCGGTATCGCCTCCAGCCTGCCGGCCAGCCGCCAGAACGGATAATGACCACTACAGAGGTGCAGATCCCCGGCATTATGCTTTACACTAAGCGCCACTAATTCCTCAATATCCATATTAACTCCCTGACTATGACCCCGATTCAGCACAACTTACAGCAGATACGCGAGCGGATCTCAGCGGCAGCCGCACGATGCGGCCGCGATCCAGCAGAAATTACGCTGCTTGCAGTGAGCAAAACAAAACCTGCGAGCGCGGTCGAAGAAGCGGCGGCGGCGGGCCAGCTTGCCTTTGGCGAAAACTACGTGCAGGAAGGCGTCGATAAAATCCAGGCGCTTAACAATTCCGCGCTGGCGTGGCACTTTATCGGGCCGCTGCAATCCAACAAAAGTCGGCTGGTAGCGGAAAACTTTGCCTGGTGCCATACGGTGGATCGGCTGAAGATCGCCGCCAGGCTGAACGAACAGCGTCCGGCCGATTTACCGCCGTTGAATGTGCTGATCCAGATAAATATCAGCGACGAGCAGAGTAAATCTGGCATCATGCTGGCTGCGCTGCCGGATCTGGCTCGGGAGATTGCTCAGCTGCCGCGTTTAACGCTGCGCGGCCTGATGGCGATCCCCGCGCCGGAGGCGGATTATCAGCACCAGCTGGCCGTTTGTCGCCGGATGGCGGCAGCCTTTAGCGAACTGAAAAAGAGTTATGCCTCCGTCGACACGCTCTCTCTGGGGATGAGCGACGATATGGATGCGGCTATTGAGGCAGGTACGACCATGGTGCGCATTGGCACCGCCATATTTGGCGCGCGCGATTACGGCGCCACTAACTAACTTTTGAGGGACTCCATGCTGACGTTGACTTTTCTGGTCTCAACGATAATTAATCTTTACGTGAAAGTGCTGCTGCTGCGTATCTGGATGCAGTGGGCAAGATGCGATTTTTATAATCCGTTCTCGCAGTTTATCGTTAAGATCACCCAGCCGGTGATCCGCCCGATGCGCCGGGTCATTCCCTCTATCGGGCCGCTGGATACCGCGTCTTTACTGCTGGCCTATGTGCTGAGCGTGCTGCTGTTTACCGTGATGTTCACGCTTCAGAGCAGCGTATTTATTTTCGATCCGGTCTTCCTCTATTTCGGCCTGGTGTCGCTGGTGAAAGCCGCCGGCGTGCTGGTATTCTGGGTGATTATCATTCGCTCGCTGATGAGCTGGATAAGCCAGGGCCGCAACCCGGTGGATTACGTGCTGATCCAGCTGACTGAGCCGCTGATGGCACCCGTGCGTCGCCTTATTCCGGCGATGGGCGGCATCGACTTCTCGGCGATGGCGGTGATCCTGATCCTCTATATGCTGAACTATCTGGGAATGGACTTTGTTCCCGGCTGGGCGCAGCTTTAATTTGTACGGTAGTTAACTTCTGGACCTGATATGCAAAAAGTAGTGCTCGCCACCGGCAATGCCGGAAAAGTTCGTGAACTGGCCGATAAGCTGGCCGCCTTTGGCCTGGATATCGTGGCGCAGACCGAGTGTGGCGTGGAGTCGGCCGAAGAGACCGGCCTGACCTTTATCGAGAATGCCCTGCTGAAAGCGCGTCACGCTGCGGCTATCACCGGTTTGCCGGCGATTGCCGACGACTCCGGGCTGGCGGTGGACGCGCTGGGCGGCGCGCCTGGCATCTATTCCGCGCGCTACGCCGGCGCGGAGGCCAGCGATCGGCAGAATATCGACAAGCTGCTGGAAGCGATGGAAAACGTGGCGGACGGCCAGCGCCAGGCGCAGTTCCACTGCGTGCTGGTTTATCTGCGCCATGCTGAAGACCCCACGCCGCTGGTGTTTCACGGCTGCTGGCAGGGAGAAATCGCCCGTGCCGTCAGCGGCGAAGGCGGCTTCGGCTACGATCCCGTGTTCTTTGTACCGGCGCTGGGCAAAACCGCCGCAGAGCTGAGCAAAGAAGAGAAACGCGCGGTTTCCCATCGTGGCAAAGCGCTGGCCCTGCTGCTGGAAGCGATGCGCAATGCATAATCTGCCGCCGCTCAGCCTCTATATTCATATTCCGTGGTGCGTACAGAAATGTCCCTACTGCGATTTCAACTCGCATGCGCTGAAGGGAGAGGTGCCGCACGAGGAATATGTGCGGCATTTACTGGCCGACCTGGATGCCGATCTGCCGCTGGCGGCTGGCCGCGAGGTTGGCACAATCTTTATCGGCGGCGGCACGCCCAGCCTGTTGAGCAGCGAGGCGATGCAGATGCTGATGGACGGCGTGCGGGCAAGGCTGCCGCTCTCGCCAACGGCGGAAATCACCATGGAGGCGAACCCGGGCACCGTCGAGGCCGATCGCTTCAGCGGCTATCAGCGCGCCGGTATCAACCGCATCTCGATTGGCGTGCAAAGCTTCAGCCAGCAGAAGCTGACGCGTCTTGGCCGCATTCACGGCCCGGAAGAAGCGAAGCGCGCGGCGAAGCTGGCTCAGGGGCTGGGCCTGCGCAGCTTTAATCTGGATTTGATGCATGGCCTGCCCGATCAGTCGCTGGCGGAGGCGCTGGACGACCTGCGCCAGGCTATCGAGCTGGATCCGCCGCATCTTTCCTGGTATCAGCTGACCATCGAACCCAACACGCTGTTTGCCTCCAGGCCGCCCGTGCTGCCGGACGATGACGCGTTATGGGATATCTTTGAGCAGGGCCACCAGCTGTTAACGGCGGCGGGTTACGAGCAGTACGAGACTTCCGCCTATGCCAAACCGGGCTACCGCTGCGAGCATAACCTCAACTACTGGCGCTTCGGCGACTATCTGGGGATCGGCTGCGGCGCGCACGGCAAGCTGACGCAGGCAGACGGGCGAATTATCCGCACCGCCAAAACCCGCCACCCACGCGGCTTTATGAACGGCAATTATCTGGACCGTCAGCACGAGGTCGCGGAAACAGAAAAGCCGTTTGAGTTCTTTATGAACCGTTTCCGGCTGCTGGAAGCGGCGCCGCGCGAAGAGTTTGCGCGCTTTACCGGCCTTAGTGAGGAAGCTATCCGTCCTCAGCTTGATGAGGCGCTGGCGAAAGGTTACCTGACGGAAACGGCGCAAAGCTGGCAGGTGACGGAGAAAGGCAAGCTGTTCCTGAACTCGCTGCTGGAGCTGTTCCTGGCTGAATAGCCGCCCCGCTTTACCCACTCCCCGCCGGAAAAAGCGGGGCGTGTTTTCAAACGGCTATCCCCTCTTTACGCGCGGCGCGCGGAATACCAGCCTAATCGCAAGCCGTTAACACAGTCTGCCGTTATGGCAACGCTGCCAGCTATAAATCCCATGGACGTCTTTAGACAAAGAGAAAGGCGATAACGTCCTGGTGCCGGTAGTCTTTGCCGCTTACAGCCAGCCCGTACAGACACCAGAAGAGCAGCTCTGGCCGGATTATTTCAATCCGCCAATCAGCGTCTTACGCTGCGCTTCCAGCGCGGTCACGCGGTTGCAGACTTCGTGTCCGAAGTTCTGGAAGTCCGCCTCCTGATTGCTCCATTCCGCCTGCACGGCCTGCTGCAATCCGCCCAGGTTACCCATCACTGCCTGAAGCGGATTATCGCCGTTTACCTTGCTGCCCATTTCGTTAAGGCTGTCCTGGATCACGCCGCCCATCGCGCTCTGCACCAGCTTTTCGCCGTCCTGCCGCACCTGCTCGATAGCCTGATGATGGAACGTCAGCCCGTCGTTGCGATGCTCAATAATGCGGTTCATCTGCTGCTTCAGCTGCTCGTCCAACTTTGTCAGGCGGCTACGGACTCTGCTGTCCGTGCCCAGTTTGTTGACGATCACGTTATCCAGCGCCACGCGGCTTTTTTCCAGACGCTGACGCGCTCCCTGATCGATCCAGGGCAAATCGCGGCGCAGCGCGGCCTGATAGTCGATGGCGGTCTGGCGCGTGGCGTTATCGACCGAAGCGGACTGCCCGTTGCGCTGTACCTCGCCGGTCGGCGTGATGATCAGATTGCCGCTGGCGCCCACTACCTTGACGTTCTGCGGAGAGATAACGATATCGTCCTGAGGATTGACGCTACATTGATAGTCGGCCTGTGCCTGGCCTGCCGCCAGCAACAGCGCGGCCGCTACGATCGCTTTACGCATTGACTCTTCTCCTGAGAAACAAAAGGCCACGCATGCGTGGCCTCAACGGACGGTTTGCCTGCTTATGCTACGGCAGGCAGATAATTAGTCCCACCAGACGTCGAAAAGTTCGGTTACCTGGATATTATTCAGCTGGCGATCTTCCAGCCATTTACGCACCAGCTCGCGGTGCTCATCGGTGCACTTGCCGGTTTGCTGCAGGCAGACCAGCCCTTCCCACTGCAGGAAGCCGCTGCCGTCAAACGCCAGGCCGTTGGGATCGATAACTTCATTAATGAAGGCGTCCAGGGTGGTGTCTATGGTGTCGCCGCTGGTATCTTCCGGGAAGGTGAAAGCGACGGAAAAGCCTAATTCCTGAAACTCATCGATATGCATTTTTTTACGCAAGCGACGACTGCGTTGAGCTGCCATTATTTAATCCTCTCAAACATCAAATCCCATACACCGTGGCCAAGACGCTGGCCGCGCTGTTCGAATTTTGTTAACGGCCGCGAATCGGGACGCGGCACATAATCGTTGGTTGCCGACTGGTTTTTGTAGCCAGCAATGCTGCTCATTACTTCCAGCATATGTTCCGCATAGGCTTCCCAGTCGGTCGCCATATGAAACACGCCGCCCAGCTTCAGCTTGCGCATCACCAGCTCGGCAAAAGGCACCTGAACGATGCGGCGCTTGTTATGGCGCGCTTTATGCCAGGGATCCGGGAAAAAGAGCTGCACCATACGCAGCGAATTATCCGGGATCATTTTCTCCAGCACGTCGACTGCATCGTGACACATCACGCGCAGATTCTCCACGCCCGCCTCGTCGGCTGCGCTCAGGCAGGCGCCGACGCCCGGCGAATGGACTTCAATACCCAGAAAGTTTTGCTGCGGGTTCGCGGCGGCCATCGCCACCAGCGATGCGCCCATGCCAAAGCCAATCTCCAGCACCACCGGCGCCTCGCGGCCAAAAAGGGATTCCAGATCAACGGGTTCCGGCTGATACTCCACACCTTTAACAGGCCAGAAATGGTCCAGCGCGTGCTGCTGGCCTTTGGTCAGGCGGCCCTGACGGCGAACGAAGCTGCGAATACGGCGCATCGGGCGGCCGTTTTCGTCAAACTCCGGTGTAATCACATCATTCTTCATGTTTCTGCCTGCTGGTCTGCAATATCTGAAAAACGGGCATTATGCAAAGTTACAGCGGTTAAGCAAGCCCTGGAAACTTCCGGTTTACAGCATAACGGGTCTGTGCTGGAATCCCAGCCTGATTTTTAATTTACTGGGGAAACCTCGCAAAGATGATGCAAGCGCCGCAGTTCTCACAGCAGGTACTGGACTGGTATCAGCGCTTTGGCCGCAAAACCCTGCCCTGGCAGCTGGCAAAAACCCCTTATAAAGTTTGGCTCTCCGAAGTGATGCTGCAACAAACGCAGGTCGCGACCGTTATCCCTTACTTTGAACGCTTTATGGCACGCTTTCCCACCGTGACCGATCTGGCTGCCGCAAAGCTGGATGAGGTGCTGCATTTATGGACCGGACTTGGCTACTATGCCCGCGCGCGCAATCTGCATAAGGCGGCGGTACAGGTAGTGGAAAAACACGGCGGGAAATTCCCGGAGACCTTCGCAGAGGTTGCCGATCTGCCCGGCGTCGGCCGCTCGACAGCGGGTGCGATCCTTTCTTTATCGCTGGGTCAGCATTTCCCGATCCTGGACGGCAACGTCAAGCGAGTGCTGGCACGCTGCTATGCCGTTCAGGGCTGGCCGGGCAGAAAAGAGGTGGAAAAGCGTCTTTGGCAGATTAGCGAAGAGGTCACGCCTGCCGAAGGCGTCAGCCAGTTTAACCAGGCGATGATGGATTTGGGCGCGATGGTCTGCACCCGCTCAAAACCCAAATGTGAAATTTGTCCGCTGAAGCTGGGCTGTATCGCCTGTGCGCAGGGCAACCAGACCGCTTATCCCGGCAAGAAGCCAAAACAGATTTTGCCGGAGCGCACCGGCTATCTGCTGATGATGCAGCGGGACGACAAAGTGTGGCTGGAACAGCGGCCGCCGGTTGGCCTGTGGGGCGGGCTGTTCTGCTTTCCGCAGTTCGCCAGCGAAGACGAGCTGCGGCAGTGGCTGCACAGCCGTTGTATCGATCATGCGGCGCTGACCCAGACTATCGCTTTTCGCCACACATTCAGCCATTTCCACCTGGATATTGTGCCAATGTGGCTGAAACTGCCTGCCGCAGGCGCGGTCATGGATGAAGCCGCGGGTCTCTGGTATAACTTAGCGCAGCCGCCGTCCGTGGGACTGGCTGCCCCGGTGGAGCGCTTGCTGGCGCAGCTGCGTCAGCCGCAACCGATGGGCATTCCAACAGAAGAGGAAGAGTGATGAGCAGAACCATTTTTTGTACGTTCCTGCAGCGCGATGCTGAAGGACAGGATTTTCAGCTCTATCCGGGTGAACTGGGCAAGCGTATCTATAACGAAATTTCCAAAGAAGCCTGGTCGCAGTGGATGAGCAAGCAGACCATGCTGATCAACGAGAAAAAGCTGAGCATGATGAACCCGGAAGATCGCAAACAGCTTGAGCAGGAAATGGTGAAATTTCTGTTCGAAGGACACGATGTCCATATCGAAGGTTATACCCCGCCAGCAGAATAAACGTTGGGCCTCGCCATAGAGGCCCCCTCAATTTGGGCGTAGCACGACATAATGAAGAAACTGATAGGCTTGCTGGTTATCGCGCCGCTGCTGATTTCCTGCTCCAGCAATAAAAAGCCGGTTTTCCACGAAGAGTGGGTCAAGGACACCAACGGATTCGACATTCTGATGGGGCAGTTTGCCCATAACATCGAAAATATTTGGGGTATTAATGAAGTCCTGATCGCCGGTCCAAAAGACTACGTTAAATATAGCGATCAGTATTATACGCGCAGCCATATTAACTTTGACGCCGGTAAGATCACTATCGAGACCATCGCCGGTACGGATCCGATGGCAAGCCTGCGTCAGGCGATCATTACCACGCTGCTGATTGGCGAAGATCCGGGCAATGTCGATCTCTACTCCGACGCCAACGATATTCAGCTGGGTCAGGAGCCGCTGCTCTATGGTCAGGTGCTGGATAATACCGGCCAGGCGATCCGCTGGCAGGGTCGCGCGGCCAGCTTCGCCGACTACCTGATCCAGAATAAATTGCAGCGCCGCAACGCCGGTCTGCATATCATCTGGTCGGTTACTATCCCGATGGTGCCCAACCATCTGGACAAGCGTGCGCATAAATATCTGCCGATGGTGCGCAAGGCGGCGGAGAAATACGGCGTGGATCAGGCGCTGATCCTGGCGATCATGCAGATTGAATCGAGCTTCAACCCCTATGCGGTCAGCCATTCTGACGCGCTGGGCCTGATGCAGGTGGTGCAGCATACCGCCGGCGCGGACGTGTTCCGCATGAAAGGGAAATGGGGCAAGCCGAGCCGCAGCTACCTGCTCGATCCGGAAAACAATATCGATGCGGGGACGGCCTATCTTTCGCTGCTGCAGGACAGCTACCTTTCCGGCATCGCGAATCCGCTGTCACGGCGCTATGCGGTGATCACAGCCTATAACGGCGGCGCGGGCAGCGTACTGAGAGTCTTCTCCAGCGATAAGAATCGGGCCTTCAGCGCGATTAACGATCTGTCGCCTGCGGAGGTGTATCAAACGCTGACCACCAACCACCCTTCTGCCGAGTCGCGTCGCTATCTTTATAAAGTGAACAACGCGCAGAAGAGCTACCATCGCTATTAGTATTGCTGCGGGTAGCGCGGACGTTCCGGGTGGGGTAAAGCGAATAGCGCGCAGGCTGACTTCTGCAAAAGAGCAAAGCGGACGGATCCGAGGATCCGCCCGCTTCCAGCCTTAGCGGCTGATGTTTTTAAACTGCTTGGTGGTTTCCGTCAGCGCAACTTCGGTCGGCAACCGCTCCATGGAACTGGCGCCGTAAAAACCGTCGCACTGTGGGCACTGGCTGAGGATATACTTCGCGTCTTCCGGCGTGGAAATCGGCCCGCCGTGACAAAGTACAATGACCTCTTTACGCACTTTCTTCGCGGCTGCCGCCCATTCGTTGATTAACGGCACGCAGTCGGCCAGCTTCAGTGCGGTTTCCGCGCCGATGTTGCCGCCGGTGGTCAGTCCCATATGCGCCACGATAATATCCGCGCCCGCTTCCGTCATCGCTACAGCATTTTCCGTGCTGAAAACATAAGGCGTGGTCAGCATCTCTTTTTGTGCCGCCAGCCGGATCATATCAACTTCCAGCCCGTAGCCCATGCCGGTTTCTTCCAGGTTGGCGCGGAAGTTGCCATCAATCAGCCCTACCGTGGGAAAATTTTGCACGCCGGCGAATCCCATCGCCTTGAGATCGTCCAGAAACTTATCAAAATGGCAGAAGGGATCGGTGCCGTTGACGCCCGCCAGCACCGGCGTGTTCTTCACCACCGGCAGCACTTCTTTTGCCATATCCACTACGATTTCGTTGGCGTTGCCGTAGGCCAGCAGGCCGGCCAGCGAACCACGCCCGGCCATACGGTAGCGCCCTGAATTATAGATAACGATCAGGTCTATGCCGCCCGCCTCTTCGCATTTCGCGGAAAGCCCGGTACCGGCTCCGCCGCCGATAATCGGTTCGCCGCGCGCAATCATCGCGTTAAATTTTGTCAGTATCTCCTGACGGGTAAAAGCCATGTTCAGCACTCCTTTTCGATCAGCTGGCGAAACTCTCTGACCGCCGCCAGCGCAAATTGCGGATCGTTGATATTAAACGGCAGGCGACGAATAACGCGGCGGCTGGTCTGTTTGACGTTCGCCTCCAGCGTGCTGATAAAGGCGGCGCGCGCTTCCGGCGACCAGAAAGCCTGGCCCGGCGCGTCCAGCGCGGAGAACCCGCCTTCCGGGATCAAAAACACGATGTCGCCTTCGCAACGATTAAGCTTATCCGCTATCCATTTCGCCATCGTCGCGTTCTCTTCCGGCGTGGTGCGCATCAGCGTAACCTGCGCGTTATGGTGATAGAAAAGCCGGTCGGCATATTTCTCCGGCACGCCGGAAGGATGACCAAAGTTGACCATATCCAGCGCGCCGCAGGAAATTACGCAGGGAACGCGGCTGTTGGCTACGGCGTCAAAACGCGTTTCATCGCAGGCCAGCACGCCGCCAAACAGGTAGTCGCAGACTTCGGTGGTGGTTAAATCCAGCAGGCCGCTCAGCATCCCGCTGTCGGTCAGCTTTTCCATCGCCTTGCCGCCGCTGCCGGTGGCATGAAACACCAGGCAGTCGTAATGCTCTTCCAGCATGGCGCTGACCGTCTGAATACAGGGCGTGGTGACGCCGAACATGGTCAGGCCCAGCGCGGGCTTGTCGTTACTGTCTTTCTCTATGGGAAAAAGCACCGCACCGGCGATTTGATGGGCCGCATTGCCCAGCACGCGACGCGAGATACGGTTAAGGCCGGAGACATCGGTGACCGAATAGACCATGCTGATATCGCTGGCGCCAACGTAGCCGGAAACGTCGCCGGAAGCCATCGTCGAAACCATTACCTTCGGCACGCCGATCGGTAAGGCCTGCATCGCTGGCGTAATCAACGCCGTACCGCCCGAGCCGCCGAGGCCGATAACCCCAAGCAGATCCTGACGTTGGCTAAGGAAAATTTTAAACGCCTGCGCCATCGCGTTAATGGCCCTGCCGCGGTCGCCGCAGAACACGGCTTCACGCCCGTCCGGATGAAAATCGGCGACCAGCTCCGGCGGAAAATCAGCGGTGGAAGGCGTACTAACTGGTTGAGTTGACAGGTCAACTGTGACGACGTCAACGCCCGCCTTGCGCAGGCAGTCGCTGACATAAAACAGTTCCCTTCCTTTAGTATCAGCCGTTGCGACGGCGTAAACAAAACCACGATTAATAGTCATAGTCGTAACAACACCCTGTTATCAGACAGAATAAAGACTTGATAAAGAAGCAATAAAACAGTAAATAGAGATTGAGAGTTTTTTACTTTCAATTTGTTGAGATAACAGTATCACTATCGTCAATGATAAATCAATTGAATGGAATAAGTGTCTCACAAGGATGTTGGCTATGCTTAATAACAAAACCTGTCCTGCAGACGCCAGCGAATGGGAACGCCCTTTACGCGCTGCCGTCTTCAATCGCTTGAATATCAGGCAGATTTAACAAAATGAGGTTAATGTGGAGCAAAGGGATTCCGCTGGGGTTGTAAAGCTGACCGCCACACGCGCAAGAACACGTCGTTTACTGATCGAGACCGCTATGCGGCTTTTTGACAGCGGCGCGTTCCCGTCCATTACCGAAGTCGCGCAGGAAGCTCAGCTTTCTCGCGCAACGGCCTATCGCTATTTTCCAACGCAGAGCGCGCTGGTTTCCGCCATCGTTACGGAGACGCTCAGCCCGATTAAAAGCTGGCGCCCGACTCGTGAAGAAGCCAGCGACCGTATTGACGAGCTGCTGACGTTCGCTTTTCCGCGCATGTTGGAGCATGAAGGCACGCTGCGCGCGGCGCTGCACCTTTCTCTGACCCAGTGGGCACAGTCGCAGTCCAGCGACAAGCCGGACAGAGAAAAGCTGGTAAGGGGAAACCGCAAGGCGCTGTTGCAGCACGTGCTGGAGCCGCTGAACGACGAGCTGCCGCCGGAGATTGTCGATCGGGTGATTAAGTCCCTCTCGCTGGTCTACGGCTCGGAGATTTTTCTGGTGATGAAGGATATCTGGGGCTGCGATAACGACCAGCTTCAGGATATCGGCAAGTGGATCGCCAGGGCTATTATGCGTCAGGCGCGGGAAGACGCCGCGCTACAGGCTAACTGAGCGGCGCTACCGTGCGACAAAAGGGGCTTATCCCGCGACCTTAGCGGCGCGGGATCGCTGGCTTAGCGGCTAAGCATATAGCCCATCAGGCGCTTCACGCCGTTTTCGTCCGTTTCCACATACACGCCCTGTAGCTCCGGTGAAAAACCCGGCAAGCCGTTTAGCCCTTTCTCCAGCGCAAGGAAATAACGCTGCGCCGCCCCGCCCCAAACCTCGCCCGGCACCACGCAGAGCACGCCCGGCGGATAAGGCAGCGCGCCTTCCGCAGCGATACGCCCTTCCGCCTCTGCAATGGGCACCAGCTCGACGTTGCCGCGTATAAATTCAATGTTAGCGTCCTGAGGGTTCATCGCCACCTTCGGCAGGCTCTGCTGGCGGAACATCGCCTTCTGAAGATCTTTTACCTTGTTACCGACATACAGCTGGTGCATCTCCAGACAGAGGCGGCGCAGCGTATAGCCTTCGTAGCGCGCGGCGTTTTTGCGGTAAATAGTCGGCAGCACGTCGCGCAGCAGCGCGTCCTCGCGGATATGCTGCTCAAACTGCGCCAGCTTCGCCACCAGATGCACCATTTTCTCCATGCTTTCGGCGGGCGTCAGCAGGAAAAGAATGGAGTTCAGATCGCATTTTTCCGGCACCACGCCGTTTTCACGCAAATAGTTGGCCAGGATCGTCGCCGGAATGCCGAAATCAGCATATTCACCGCTGGCGGCATCAATGCCCGGCGTGGTCAGCAGCAGCTTGCAGGGATCGATCAGATACTGATCTTTTGCGTAGCCGGCAAAGCCATGCCAGGCGGCACGTGGCGCAAAGCTGAAGTAGCAGCTGTCGGCGGCAATAGCGGCCGTCGACGCATCCTGCCAGCGCTTGCCGTCCACTTCGTCAGGGATAAAAGGCCGGATCATCTCGCACTTCGCGAGGATAGCCTTGCGCGCTTCAATCCCCAGCATGACGCACTCGTGCCACAAACGTCGTCCGGCTTCGCCCTGGTGCATTTTGGCATTAACGTCGAGCGCGGCGAACAGCGGATAAAAAGGACTGGTTGAGGCGTGCAGCATAAAAGCATTATTAAGCCGCTTGTGGCTGCAAAAACGCCGCTGGCCGCGAAGGTGGTTATCCTTTTTATGGATCTGGGAGGTTTGCGAAAAGCCAGCCTGCTGTTTGTGTACCGACTGGGTGACGAAAATACCCGGATCACGCTCATTAAGTTCCAGCAGCAGCGGCGAGCAGGCTTCCATCACCGGAATAAACTGCTCGTAGCCTACCCAGGCGGAATCAAACAGGATGTAGTCGCAAAGGTGGCCGATGCTGTCGATAACCTTACGCGCGTTATAAACCGTGCCGTCATAGGTGCCAAGCTGGATAATCGCCAGCCGGAAAGGACGCGGCTGGTTGGCGCAATCCGGCGCGACGGCGGCAATTTGCTCCCGCAGCCACTTCTCTTCAAAACAGTGCGCATCGATACCGCCGATAAAACCAAACGGGTTACGCGCCGTTTCCAGATAAACCGGCGTCGCGCCCGCCTGGATCAGCGCGCCATGATGGTTGGATTTGTGGTTGTTGCGATCGAACAGCACCAGATCGCCTCTGGTCAGTAACGCGTTGGTTACGACCTTATTAGCGCTGGAAGTGCCGTTCAGCACAAAGTAGGTCTTATCCGCGTTAAAAACCCTGGCCGCAAATTTTTGCGCGTGCTTGGCCGACCCTTCGTGAATAAGCAGATCGCCCAGTTTCACATCGGCATTGCACATATCGGCGCGAAAAATGTTCTCGCCAAAGAAATCATAAAACTGACGTCCGGCCGGATGCTTTTTAAAAAACGCGCCGCCCTGATGGCCCGGACAGGCAAAGGTGCTGTTATCCATTGCCACGTATTTGGTCAGCGTGTTGAAAAACGGCGGCAGCAGCTTTGCCTGATAGTCGGCGGCGGCGGCCTCCAGCCTGGCGGCATCGTCCTCTTCGCCCGTCAGCACGCCCGTCACTTCCGGCAGATCTTCCGCCTGGGCCAGATCGTCAAGCGAGATAAATACGGGCAGGTTAAAACCGGTATGGCGCAGCAGCGCCAGCATCCCGCTGCGCGAGTCGGCCACGGAGAGCACGATTGCCGCCACGTCCGTGAAGTCGGTTTTTTCCAGCGTCACGACTTCGCGACCGGTCTGAAGGTGGATCGCCACGGTGGTGCTGGCTGCAATTTTAAGTGGTGTCATTACGCAAATCCCTGGGCAAGGATAAGGGTGCCGGAGGCACAGCAACGGGGAAAGGCGCGGCCTTTACCCCACGAAAGCGTCAGTAGGGTCAGCTTCGACCGACAGACATCAGTAAACTCCGCGCGCGGCGGGTTTTACTCATGGCTAACCGTGAAGCAGGCAGAGCCTCACCGCATGGCGAGCGGCGTGGATAACAGAAGAAAATGGGATCGGCGGCGCGACATCGGATGATAGCGACAGTGCAGCAGAGCTTGCATGATGACGGCCTCGCAGGATGAAAAACGGGGCAATAATCGCATCTTTTATTTTGATGTTCAAGACGCAAAAAGCATTACCCCTATATAGCCCTTTTGAAATAAATATATATATTTCATATAGTTATTTTTTACCACACCTCTTTTACGCTGATTTTTTTGGTGGTTATGCACTGAAAATGCAAACATATTCAGCAGTTTTCGGTGGTTTTGGTTTTACGAACTGACGGCATTTGCCCGACGTGTGCTTTCGCTGCCCTGCCCCGTTTATTAGCCATCTTCCTTAGCGACAAAGCCTCATCAGGAATGCCTGGCTTGCAAAGCTGTGCAGAACGGCGAGCAAATCAGTCTTTAGTATGATGTAACTAACCAGAAAAGGTAGCCCGCGAGCGCGACGGTTTGCAGCAGACAAATGCGGGCAATAGTGCCAAAGCGGCGCAAATCCAGCCGGATTGATGGAAAAGAGTGCAAACAGTTCGCTTTTGTGCATAAAGCCGTTGACGGTTTTCCGCGACTCCTGTTTAATGCGCCTCGTTGCCCGGATAGCTCAGTCGGTAGAGCAGGGGATTGAAAATCCCCGTGTCCTTGGTTCGATTCCGAGTCCGGGCACCATATTTGTAAGAACGGACCTCCCTGGAGGTCCGTTTTTCGTTTCTGTATTCCGCTAAGTTTTTATTCCCTTTTCGATCGGCGCCCTGCGCGCGTACCGTCCTGACGTCAAAATCTGACAAAAAATCATGACAGGCTGAACGCCACTTATTTATCCCCCCTGGCCTTTTCCGCCTCCTGCTTCAACAAAAAATAGCGTGCCTGTAACTGCGCCAGCGCCCTTTCCGCCTGCCGCCGCTGGATATCTGACTGGCTGAGCGAGTAAAGACGCAGCTGTTCTTCGGCCGGCACCGAGCGGTTAAACGCCTGGGTGGCGTTATACACCACCGACTTCAGCTCGCTGACCGTCATATATTTACCGCGCTGCCCGTCGAGCGCATTCAGCTTTAAAGTTAGCTGCTGTAGCTGCTCCATTCCCTGCTGCCAGCCGCCCATCGCCTCTTCAGGCAGCGCCGCCGCTTTTACTTGCTGCTGCCATTCCGTTGCTATACCGCGCGCCTCCTCCGGGCTGGCTGCCAGCGCCAGGTCTATCAGCTGCTGCCCGTAATTCAGCGACCAGTCCGGTGCAAGGCCGCTAATATGTGCCAACTGCTGCTGCGTATCCCGCAGGACGTTTTGCGGCAGCGCACCATCCTGCTTCAGGTTGTTTATCTGCGCTGTGGAAAGCGGCAGCGGTAATGGCGTCAGCGATGCCTTTAGCTGTGCCACCAGCGGGTCTGTACGATGCAGGCTATGCCATGCCCATTGCCCTATACATCCCGCCACCAGCATGGTAAGCATTCCCGCAACAAAAGGTTTCCAGCGGTGGCTCTTCGGCGGTGCCGTCGCCACCTCAACGTTGGACGTGGGCTGCGCCACATAGATCCACCGCGCCGCACCGGGCACCATCTCAGCAACAGACTGCGCGGCGGCAGGTAATACGATGGACGATGCGGATACAGGTTCCTCTCCCGTGGCGGTATCGCTGTTTTCCAGCCGCACCGCGCTGGTGTGCATCAGCGCTGCCAGCGCATCGAACTGGCTCAGATTCCGCAGCTCAAGGCGTTGTAACACCTCGTTAAGCCGTCTGAGCTGCTGTTCGGCATGGTAAAGCTGGCTGAGGTCGCTGTAACTGACGGGCAGCGTGCGCATCAGTTGCTGCACGCGACGGCTAAGCGCGCTGAGGATCTCCACCCGTGCATGCACCCGTGGCGGCCAAAGATTTCCCCACAGGTGACGGATTAGCGCCTCCAGAATAGCCAGCCCTTCGTTCAGCCCGGCCAGTCCGGCCAGCTGCGCGCGCGCCAGCGTGTACCAGGCCGCCGTTTGCAGCTCTACGCCGTTGTGCTCAAACAGCGCAAGGCTGAGTTTTTCCACGTGGTGCCAGTTAACGTCCGGGCGCGCCGGATGGGACAGCTTGCCCAGCTCGTCGCGCAGGGCGGCGTAATCCGGCAGCGTGCGCGGGTCACCGCCGGTTTTCAGGTAGCGTTGGGATAAAGTAGTCATAAGAGGTTTCAACTTCGAAAAATGAAGGCGTCTGAGACAAAGCAACAGGCTCGTGATTGGTTAACAGATTTTGATCCAGGCGGGCGGCGTGATAGTCAGCCCGCGGCTTCTCTTCCTGTCGTCCTGTCCAGGCAGCGCCGGGTGACAGGTTCCCAGTAGGCATTAAGGTTTCTGCTGTTTATGCACTGCGTGGCCGCACCGTCAGCAGGCTGGGCGGCGCGTTTTTGCGGCGTAGCTTTCTTTTTTTTGGCCTGTGCCGTTTGTGGATCTTGCCCGGGATACTCTACCCGCCGGTGCGGGCTTCTGTGGCAGTGATACTCGCCTGTTTTACGATTGGTATGGCAGCCTTCAGAATTTGTTCGGCCCGAATGGGCTAAAACAGAGGGGCTTAACATCATGCAGATTAACAGCGCTGTGCCAGCGTGAAGTTTCATTCGTGCTCCCTGTCGAATGCAGAGCCGGAAGGTCTGTATACGCCTCCGTTCTCTGGTTCAGAGGATGGATTGCCGATCGAGATACTGCTGCTGTTTCATATGGCGGATCAGCACCTTGCCTTCCGGCAGAAATTCGGTGCCGTAGCGCACCAGGCCAATCCCTTTCAGCTCGGCATCAATGCCATAGTGCAGCTCGCCGGGCATGGCCTGCGGCAGCAGCGTTACCTGAATGCTGTTCAGGCGTGGCTCGTAGCGGAGCAATACCTCGGACAGCGTGGTCATCAGCTGGTGCGCCGTGCCGGGCATTCCCTGAAGGATTTTGCTCATATCCGGCAGGCCGTAACCGGGCAGATGCGCCAGCGTTCCGGCGCGGCAGTTGAGAATACGCTGCATATTATCGAGCACGGAAAGAATGACCTGGTTCTCTTCGCTGATGTCGTGCAGATCCAGCCCGCCGCTGAAGTTGCCGTAAAGCATTTCATACAGCGAGGGAGCGTTATGTGAATGCGGCATTATTCCTCCTTGAGGGAAAGGCTGTTATCGCCCGCTTCCAGCACGCGAGCGTTATCCGCATCCAGCGCTTCACGCGCCAGCACCTGCCTCCAGTTATTTTTAGTCAGATCCGGCTGGCGGAATAACCCCACCACCGCGACGAACTTCGCCTCCGGTTCCATCGGCATATCCAGGTTGACCGCGCCGCCGGGAGTCAGGATCACATCCCGGCTGGCGAGCAGGTCGCTACTCAGCAAGGTATCGCCTTCAGTGACCAGCTGCTGATAAACCAGCTTATCGAAGACTTTACGGTCGCGAAGCTGATAGACGCGTATCACCACGGACTGAGGCGCGCTGTGGCTTTCGCGCGTATCAGTATTCAGCGCTTCCCGACTGGTAAAATCGAGATGCAGCACCTTTATTTGTTTATAAAAAATGGCGGACACCGCCGAGCGGGTGCCGTCGGTGACGCTTTGCGTCAGTCCGCAGCCGGTCAGGCTGACGGCCAGTAACGGCAGTAGCCAGCGGGCGGATTTAATTGAATTGGTAGGTAACACGCTGATTTCCTTGTACGGAGACGGCAGACGACAGCCCCTGATAGCGGCCGGATTCAATGGTAAAAGTTTGCGGCACGTCGCTGGGGATCTCATCCCCTTCCACGCCCAGTACGCCGCTCATGCCCAGCCGGAACGGCGCTTCGCCAAGAGGGGCTACGCGCAGCAGCGCCGTGCTGACGGTCAGACGAATTTTTGCCTTAAAGCGCCAGCCCAGGTAAACGCGCAGCATCACCAGAAAGTCCTGATACAGCTGACCGTCCGGCATCCAGCCCTGGGTTTCGCTTTTGCTTTCGGTCATCAGCTCAATCAGCAGCTGGCTGCTGGTATCCATGACTTCGTCACCCAGCGGCGCATTACCGTCCAGCAGGAAATCGTCTTCGCCGTAAAAGCCAAGCGGCTGGCTGATTTCCACCGGCCGCAGGCTGTAGGGGCTGACGCTGGCGCGGGTTTCCGGGGCCAGCAGGCGAACCAGCGCCTGGATCCCTTCCTGGGTTTTTGCAGGCTGCCGCAGTACGCCCAGCAGCGCCAGGAAGCGAGAAACCGGCGTAGCGATATGGCTGGCGGTGCCGGGAATGCCCAGCCCGACTAACCCCAGCAGCGACTGGGAAATAGCGTCCGTGCCGCCTGGCTCAAAGGTGGCCGGATAGGAGTATTTACGCCAGATGCGATAGAACTGCGTCAGGATGCGGTGGCTGAAAATGTCGAGAAATCCCTGGAGCGCCTCATGCCCTTCCCTGCGCTGGGTAATATCGTCCAGATAGCTGGTGGGCAGCGGTGAATCCACGCCGTACATGCCCATAAAAGTGGTTCGGATTTTGGGTGCTGCCGTGGCATCGTCTTCACTGTATTCAACGCTTTTCAGCTCGCTGGCGGGAAACCCCATCCCCGGCCACGGGGTGAAGCGCACCGCATCATCCTGCGGATGGCTGGAACTGCCGAGCGGTGGTCGTTCCGGATGCTGTTTTTCCAGCAGCTGGCAGAAGCGATAGAAGTTAATCCGCGTCAGCTCCGCTTCCAGACGCGGGCTTAACCGGGAATGCGGCGGTTGTGTTTCTCTTCCCATTGCAGGCGTTCTCCAGTGGGGTTCAGAATGATAACCAGGCGATTAAACAGATAGATATCGGTATACAGCGCGAAGAAGTGGCTGAGCATTTCGCCAAACAAACAGATATCCCCGTGACCGGCAAAGCCGTGGCTGTCGAGCGTGACGTCAATCTGCACGCCCCGCAGCAAATGGCCTTGTTCAAAGCGCTCGATTTCGCTGTGGCTGACATCGACAATCGCTTCCAGACGGCGGCGATTCATCTCGCTGCCGGTCCACTCGTACAGCGCCAGCGTACCGCGCAGCACGTCGGCATTGTCCATCATTGACAGAAAATTGCTGCCGAGATGGCTCAGCACGCGCCAGTGAAAACGGTCGCGATCCGGCGGATAACAGGGCAGCGTGGGCGCACAGAGGTTGCGCACGTCCACCTTTGCCGAACTGGTCTTCATCGCGGTATCCAGCACCGTGCTCTGCAACGCGCGGCGCGGCAGCTGGCCGTTGGTGCCGGTAAGCGTCAGCGACAGGCTTTCATCATCCGGCACGGTATGATTATCAAAAGCTTCCCCGCCGAGGATAAGCCAGGTGTTATGCAGCCCGGACGCGCCGCGCCGCACGCGGGTATGGTAGTAATATTCCGGCGCTTCGTGACGCATCATGCCGCCCTTGTGGCGGAAGCTGGAGAACGGCACGTAGGTATGCCGCCCGGAGGAGATCACCGAATCGACGGAATAAATTTCGGTATGGCCATCCTGCACGCGCATAGGGCGCAGCAGGTACTCGGTCTGAAGCGAGTTCAGCGTCAGCGGGTCGGACTCCAGCGGAAAAAGATTGATGACCGGCACGCAATGCAGCCGCAGGTGCTTCTCGCTGAAGGTGAAATCGTGCTCCCAGCGCCGCGCCAGCACCACCTCAATTTCAAACCATGCCAGTGCGGCAGGCAGCGTCACGCTCTCCAGACCGCGCAGGCCGGTGAACATAAATTTTTCCCGGAAGGTAAAGTATTCCAGCAGCAGCTGGTAGCCGCTGAAGCTGCTTTCGCCTTTCGGCCACAGCCCGTCTTGCTCGCCAAACCCCAGCGCGGTAAAGCGCGCGTCCAGCGGGCGACGCTCCGGCTCTCCCGGCAGGCGCAGCCAAATAGTGGCGGTGTTTAAGGTAAAGGCTTCATGCATCGCGCAGGCCAGCGGCGCGTCGGCGTTAAAATAGAACGGGATCAGGCTGAGATCGACCCGACTCCAGTCGGCCAGGCTGCTACAGGCAAAACGCAGGCGCACTACCGATCGCCCTTCCGCATCGGTTGAAAGCGCGGCCTCCTCCAGTGCCAGCGGTTGCAGGCCGATCTGCTGAGTCGTGGTGTAGCGACAGCGGGTCGCTTTCTCGCCAATAGGCCGCGAGAGGATTTCAAACCCCTTCGCGATGGCTATTTTTTCTTTCATTTCGCGCCAGTCGGGGCTGAACTCTACTATCGACATTGACGGAATAGTCCGTAAGTAGTGCGGCCACAGCAGCGTGACCAGCCCTTCCGTCAGCTCGGGCAGATCGTCATCAAGCTTTTCGCGCAGGCGGCCCATCATAAAGGCGAAGCCCTCGAACAGGCGCTCCACATAAGGATCGCGAGCGTCCGCTTTATCCAGATTCAGCAGCGCCGCGCGATCCGGGTGAGCGCGAGCGAACTCTTCACCCGCTTCAAGCAGGTAACGCATTTCCGCGTCGTAATAACGTAGGGTTAAGTCGTCCATAATAAACCTGAATGAGTGACATATCGAAGGAAGCCTAACAGCACAGCACCGCCGCACGGGCCGGATCGAGTACGATCAGGCCGCTCAGCAGCGTGTCCATCTCTGGCTGAAGGCGATCTTTTTCCGTTTCGCTGCGTGCAGCTTTGTTGCGCAGCAGCTTCAGTCGTCGCGCGCGAACTTCAAATAAAAGTTCAGGGCACCACTGCGGCAGCGTCAGCGTCTGCGCGCCGCTGTCCAGTTCGCCCAGCAGGTGCAGCGCCAGATCGTTACGGGCATATTGCTCCGCCACGCGCGCCATCAGCAGACGCATCAGCCAGCGATCGCGGGCGGAAGCCATACCTGGGCGGGATTGTAACCAGACGAACGCGGCCTCAACCCCCTCGCTGTCCGCCAGCGCCAGCAGCTCCGGTTCCAGCGTCAGCACGGCTTCATGATCCTGCGCGACTGCCGTTACCACGTCGGTGCTCCAACTCTCAGGGTCATCCATCACCTGCTGATTGATCCAGTTCAACGTGACCTCATCGGCAAACGGCGTGCCGTCGTTAAACGCCAGCGCCTCCAGCCCCGGCAGCCGTGACAGCAGTCCTTTTAGGTCCCGACAGAGGATATCGGCGCGCACCGCATCCGGATCCGCTTTCGTCAGCGCCTGCCAGGTGTACCACTGTAAATCGAGCCACAAATGGTTAACGCCCTGGGCAAAAAGGTCATCGGTCTGCTCCAGCAGCTCCATCCAGCTCTGCTGGAGATAAAGACGCTTGAGATGGGCGCGATGATCCGGCTTTGGCGGCAGAAGGCGGGTGCGCCCGCTGGCGTCAAGCGGCGGCAGTTCGGTCAGCGTATCCCAGCGGATACTTTTCATCAGATGGTGTCCTCCCAGCCAGCCGCCCGGCCGATCGCGAAGATATTTCGCCAGCATTTTCGCCTGATCGAGCAGGTCACGACCGGAAGTGACGGTTGTCATTACCGGTGCGGCCGCTGACGACGCAGCGGAGGAGGATGCGCGATCTTCCCGGCTGGTCTGCGGAACCAGACTATCCGCGCCGCCGCTTTGCGCCAGCCGGTTTTCCAGCGCCAGATAAAGCCCGGCGAGCTGCGGACGATGCTCCTCAGCCAGCAACTGCATGGCCTGTTCCACCAGCAGCAGCGCGCCGGTAATACGCTGCATGGTGGCCATATCTACTTCCGGGTAGAGCGAAAGGCTGTCGAGTACGCGTCCGCTACCAAGCCACTCCAGCGCGGATTTGCGGCTGCGCTCGCGCTGCGGGTGCAGCTGCGTGCCAAAGCGTTGCAGCATGGCGGCCAGCAGCTCCAGCCCTTCCGCCAGACCGGCTTCGCCATCCTGATGCAGCCGTGCCCAGATGTAAAAGGTCGCCACGCGCAGATCCTTGCTTACCGTGGTCAACAGCTTTTCCGTGAGCGAGCAGATTAGCGTGGTATCAATGCCCGAAAGCTTGTTCACCTCTTCCCGGATAAGCTGAAAATCATCGTCATAGCCGGGTTCATCGCCCGCTGGCTGTACGTCACGGATCGGCAGCAGCCAGGCGCGCCAGTCTTCCGCCCGCGCCTGCGCCAGCCGCATCAGCGCGGCTTGATCTGCGTGGCAGGCGGTCACGATATGCTGTAGCGTGGTCATTCATCTTCTCCTTCCATGGCGGGCATCTCGCTATCAGCCGCCAGCGCTCTGGCGGCCAGAACAGCATCAACGCTGAAAATTTCTGCCGGTAGCCTGAAGTTGCGCAGCGCCAGCAGCTGTAACGGGCCGCTGCCCAGCTGCGAGCGCAGCGCCCATTGCAGGTTGCTGCCGTCAGGAGCGGTAAACGTCATCATCCACTGGCTGCTGTCCAGCTGGCGGCGCTTGCCCTGCTCCAGCCAGCGGATCAGTCCCCAGGTGCCGCTGTAATCGCCAAACAGCCTTGCCCCGGCACTGGCGGTGCTCCAGGTCAGCAGGGTACCGGGTTTGAAGGTGTCGCCCGGCCAGCGGAAGGTTTGCCATTCGGCCATCTGATTAAAGTATTTCTGCTGCTGACCGTCGATGGTCAGCAGCGTCTGCACCACACCCGGCGTCGGACGCGCCTGCAGTTCAAAGCTGATGCCCTGGCTGCCGTCGGTGAACAGCACGTCAGAGAGCTGACTAAGCTGGTTAAGGGCTTTGAGAAGTGCCGGATTAAAGGTCAGCCCCTGGCTGTTGGTCCGATCCGGTACCCACTGGCTGCCCTCTTTATGCAGCACGCCGCTCAGCTCGGCGTTAAGAAAACGCTCGATACGGCCGCTATCCCTGCGCAGGAATTCGGCCAGCATCGGCAGTGAAGCATCGTTGCTGCTGGCGGCAAACGGATAGCGCCCGTCAAACGCGCTGCGCCACAGGGCCACCACCGAGCGGCTCCACCTGTCGTTGAGGCTGGCCGCCGACGGTTGCAGCACCGTCTCCCAGGCCTGCGTCAACGGCTGCACGAACATCGTTTGGCCAAAGCCGCTCCACTCTTCGCCCAGGCTGGCGGCAATCAAGCTGCCGTACTGGCGGGTATCCGTCAGGTCGATGCTTTTGCCCTGAAACACCGTCTGTGCCAGCGTTTGCATCATCTCCTGCGGATCGGAGCTGCCCGCCACCTGTTGCAGACGCAGGCGCACGCGGGTAATGCGCGTCAGATAAGTTTGCAGGCTCAGGCTGTCATCGCCCGACAGGGCGTTGGCGGCTTTATTTCTGCCCATCAGCGTCAGCAGCGGGCCGAAGGTGTCGTCAAGCGGGCCCTGCGGACCGGCGGCGCTCTGGTCGATTACCGGCTTTTTGCTGCTGCCCACCAGCTCCTTCGCCGATTTGATAAGGGAGTCCGACAGCGCCTCGCGCTGCTCGCCGGTCTGCCCCTGCCATGCCAGCGTGTTCATCAACGCAATCAGCGGCGACTGGCGGACGTCGCTCATCAGCGTCAGCTGGTCGGTCACGTCGGCAATATTGCTGGCCGGATTAAGGCGCAGGCTGTTAAGGAAGTTGAGCCAGCTACCGGCAAAATCGGTGAAATAGCGCTGCGTCAGGCGCGCTTTCAGCGCTTCCGGAGACAGATCGGCGGCGAGCCCCTGGCGGCTGTCGCTGAGCACCCAGTCAATCTCATCACGCCGCGATGTTGCCGCTTTGTCGATAGCCTGCTGCACGCCGCCTTCCCAGGCCTGCCGGGTAAACATGCCCGGCACCATCCTGTCGGTGGTGAACAGGCGTCGGGCATCCGTGCCGTTGGTCATATCCTCCAGCGTAACGTCCGCAAAGTTGCGGCGTACCGATTTGAGCATGTTTTCATACAGGGTGCTTTCGGCGTTGCGGCGGCCAATCTGCTGGAGCAGCACCTGACGGACCTGAGCGACCATCGGGCCATCCGGGGTGATGGCCCAGCGTGGCTGGTACGGCAGTTCGGCAATATAAAATGCCCACAGATCCGGCGCCAGGCTCTGCCATGAGCCGGGTGAGATCCCGCTGCGGGCTGGCTGTACCGTTTTCATCACCGTGGCGTAAAACGTGCTGTCCACCTTCTCGGGATGCGCCATCATCAGCCAGGCCTTCAGCTGGTCGTAGCCGGGTTTTGCCCGGGTAGCGCGCAGCGGGCTCTCCGGCGGCAGGTCCGCCAGCGCGTTCAGCTGCTGCCGGAGCGCGACGTCCGCCGGATCGCGGATCAGTCGGTTATTCGCTATGCCATACCACGGCATCATCGCCGCCAGCAGCGATGCGTGATGATCGAGGCCAAAACGCCGATACCAGGGTGCGCCTTCCTGATGCCAGTGTTTCAGCAGCCCGGCCTCGTTGCGCAGCGCGTACAGACTGGTCAGCTGCTGGTCGGATACCGCCTGAGTTTGCACCACGGCGCGGGCCTTCTCCGCCACGCTGATTATCTGGTGGCGATTAAGCGCGAAGGAAACCAGCAGGCCCGCGCCCCACACGCCAGCCATCGTCATCAGCGCCCAGGCCAGCGTCTGCTGCCAGGGCATCCCGACGCGACGGCCGCGCAGCCGGGTACAGTCATTCACCACGCCCTGCCAGGCGGCGGATAAGGTCAGGGCATGGCGCGGCATTACCTGCGCACTCTCCGCCGTCCCACGGCTTTCCGCCAGGCTGAACATCAGGCCGCGCAGGATGATGCGCTGCTGCGCCCCCTGTAGCCACGGCGACAGTTGCGTTTGCCAGCGCGCAATACCGCCGCGCGCCAGCTGCTGGCCCAGGCGCAGCAGAAAGTCGTGCTGTCGGTGCTGCGCAATCTGCGCCATCCCCTGCCTGCGCAGCATCGGCAGCAGGTGGTTAAGCTGTGAGGCGATATCCTCCGGCAGCGTGCGCAGCGGAAACGTCGCACCGACCGGCTGTTCGGGCCTTCCCTCCTGCGACCAGTCGCTGCTGCATAGCTGCCACAGCCATACCGGCGGCAGATAGCGCAGGAGGCTGCCGATGCTCTCCAGCGCACGTAAATCACTATCGCTCTGCTGCGGCGTCAGGTTTTGCTCTTTATCCAGCACGCGGATAATGCCGTCCAGCGGACGGCCGCAGCGAAGTTTGCGCAGCGCGTGATATTTTTCGGCGTCCACTTCGCCCCCCAGGCTGCCGCCGTCAATCAGCACGGTACGGTTACCTTCCAGCCACTGCTGCTCTTTCAGGCCGGGAAGCAGGGTTTCGCGGGCCGCGTCGTCGCCCACCACCAGCAGCAGACGCACTTTGAAGCGCCAGAACAGGCCGTAGCGGGCGCGGAGATATTTCTTAATGCTGGCCAGATTTCGTCCTGTATCAAAGGTATTAGCAGATGTTGATTTGAGCCCTTTATTAACAGTTTGTGGCTTGTAAATTTCCTGGTTTTTTCTTTGTTTCCAATGCCACCACAGCGGTGAGCCAATCAGACCAAAGAGCAAGATGGCAAATATCGCCCCCCATATTGCCCAAACCGTATGAGGTGCCATCCCTGCGCTCTTCAGCCTATCCTGATTGATATACAGCAGTAATGCACTTATTCCCGCCAGCCCCATAATCAGGAGAAAATATCCCCACGAACCATAACGCGCTACAGGCTGCTTTTTTTGTTCCATCATATATAAAGCTCCCAGGTAATGAGACAAAGTGCTCCTGTTTGTTGCGGTGTTTGATATATAAGCAGCTGGTCTCTGTCTGTTTTATTCGCGGCTTCAACCATCATTGCTAAGGAAAGCGGTAAGGCCATCTCTCCTGGTGGACCAAATGAAAAGTCAATAGAATGTAAAAACCTGTTTTCCGGTAATGACCACTGGTTACCGTTCGCATATTGCATAATATCTGTAGTCGTTTTTTCTGTATTACCAGAGATCCAGATATATTCAAGACTGTCTTTATCAGCACCGCTATATTCAAAAAACATATTTAGATCGCTGGTGAACCCTCCTGGCTCCAGTGGCATTATGCGATTCAACCCAGCAATAACTGGCATAGCTTGTTGATGAGCATAATCAGGTGAGACGATAAGCTGCGCTGAAATAATTTCACTAGCTTGTTTGGGAGAAAATAACGACCAGTCTTGCAGACAAATAATCAGAATTAATCCATATTTATCATTTGAATCATAGAGAGACTGGAGCGGTTCGATGGAGTTAAAGGTTTCAGGAACCAAATCCCATTGCTGAAAAATAGCTTCATTGCTCTTTTTATCAAATCGTCCGGAAGCCTGTAAAACATAAATAGAATTCAATAAATAACGATAGTGAGGATATTGCTGTTCAAGCTGTAGATCTATCTTACTCATCAATGAGGAATAATTATGCAAGGAGTCGAATAGCGAACGGGCTTTTTTAGGATACGCCGGGACATCTTTGAAGTCTCCTAATAGCGCCTCCATCCCTTTCTCTTCAGGGGAAAAAAGAACATTTCCGACCACTGCAAGCTGTCGTCGGCTCCAATGCTGCCATTCAGTTTTGGTCTGTTCTTTCTCAGCATCCCAACTCAGTTTGGCAGCAGTTGACTGCTCATAGCGATTAAACACCGTGCCAAACACGCATAGCCAAATTAAAAAAGCAGGAAGAACACCATATAACAACACGTTGATATAATCCGTTACTTTCAACATCCATAAGCTGGAGAGGACGCCTGCTGACAGCATAAATAGCAATACAACCATCCATAACCAAAGTTTTAGCCTGGGTAATGATTGTTTTTCTGGAATATCAGGTATAGGCCATGCCATATTAATAACCGTTCCGTTTTATACTTAATTCACATCGAGATGAAGCACAAAGATAATATGACTTACTCTTTTATCTTCATCGCGCTAATAACTCTATTCAGAGTACAAACTGAAAATCAGCACTAAAGCAAACGCGCTATTTATTTAGAATAAAAGTCCTGAACAGAAGGGATAAATCGTGCACAGCATGGACAGGAACTAAAGCTTTCCAGTGAGCCAGCCAACGTCACTCCCTCATCAAATGTGTCCTCCACACCTGCTAATATTCTAAATGTACCGACGTGCTTACCGCATGAAACCATATCCCCTGCTCTTGCAGCAGCAACACCATCCCATAAAAAACTTGAATCACCCGTTAAAATTTCCCCGCCACAGGTGCTGCTATCACCAATTCTTAAAAAAAACCCTACGCTCATTGCGCCTCCTTACTTTAACAAGTGTAAACATTAAAAAATACTCACCCAAAATAAAACTTTACCACTACCTGCCTTACAATTTTTATAACAGAGAAGATAAATACCCAGCAATATTAATAGTGAAAATTAAGCCCACATATTTACCAAGAAAGGATAGATTTATTTCAGGTCTGTTGCTATCGAGATTTTCAGGAAATACTGGCTACCTAAGTACTATAATCGATTATTTATAGCGTAATGAACTCACCAGCCGGTCCCAGATTTCAATCATCTGCGCCTCGCTGTAGCGCGTCTTTTTGTACTCGCTGCTGAGGCCAATGTTAAGATGAGGTTTTTCAGGCGTGGCATCCCGCTCGTTGGCAGAAAGGATAA